>JAZLLH010000001.1:0-20373 GCA_045598025.1 Bacteroidales bacterium
GCAGCAGTGATGGCAGCACGGTCCATCCGTTGCCCGATAAAGACGATTTTCTGCATGCGGTCGCCATATTCTTCATCCCAATCGCGGCGAAGTCCTTCCTCCGTTTCCATCAGCTGCTCCAGTTCGTCCTTTGGTGCCGTAGCGTACCAGAGACCAGCCTCCTTCAGGCCCATCTGCACGCCGGCTTGCTCAAAAAGATAGGACATGTCACGGTTATCATCAAAATAACACACCCCCTTGGCCCGGATGACGGAAGAAGGGAAATGCTGCAGAAAGTCTTCAAAACGCAGGGCATCAAAAGCAGGACGGCGGTAGTAGACGAAAGTGGAAATTCCGTATTCCTCTGCCTCCCCTTCTTCGTTGTGCTCGTGGTGATGCTCATGATGATGTTCATGATGTCCGTGAACCTCATGTTCCTCATGCTCATCGTGTGCTTCATGCCCGTGATGATGGTGATGCGGATGCTTTGCTTCAAAATCCTCTGCTTCCGTTGTCGGACGTTCGATTTCATGCACCCAACCGGCGGAACCCGAAACCAGACCATAATCGAAGAAATAGGTATTCAGCAGCAGTCCCAAATCCACTTCGGCATAATCGCATTCCAGGATGGGGGCTTCCGGTTGCAGATGACGGATAATCTCCTTGATGCGCTCCCGTTCGGCAGGTTCCACCTCTGATACCTTGTTCAACAGCACCATGTTGCAGAATTCGATCTGCTGGATCAGCAGGTTTTCAATATCCTCTTCCTCAATGTCTTCAGACTCCAGACGTTCTCCACAGGCAAACTCGCTCTGCATGCGCAGGGCATCCACCACGGAGACGATGTTGTCCAGACGGGGCGTGCCGCTGTCGGAACGGTATTCGTCCATGTAAGGAATGGAGGCAATGGTGCGGGCGATGGGCTCCGGCTCACAGATACCGCTGGCTTCTATTACGATATAGTCAAAACGTTCCGTTTCAATCAACTCGTTCAGCTGACGGATCAGATCGGCCTTCAGTGTACAGCAGATGCAGCCGTTCTGCAAGGCCACCAGGCTCTCGTCCGTTTTCCCGACGACTCCGCCCTTCTGTATCAGCGAGGCATCAATGTTTACTTCACCGATATCGTTGACGATGACGGCAAAACGTATTCCTTTTTTATTCTGCAATATGCGGTTAAGCAAGGTCGTCTTACCGCTTCCCAAATAACCGGTCAGCAAAAGGACCGGTATTTCATTCATTTTCATAACTTTCTTTTTTTTTTTTACACAAGGGACAAAAGTAATCAAATTCCGAATACGGAAACGAAGTTTGCCATTTTTATTTTGAAGGCGGAAGATCGAGAATAAGACGCAATTTCCGTATTGCTTTGATATTTCCTTTATCTGCTGACAAATGGTAGCAAAGCATGGCTTTTTCATGATTTTTATCTACGCCGTGACCTTCTTCGTAACATACACCCAGATGGAACATGGCACTCGGATTACCTTGTTCAGCAGACTTTTGAAACCATTCAACTGCTTTTTCATAATCTCGATTCACCCCTTGTCCATGGTAATACCGGTTGCCCAATGTGAGTTGGGTATGGCTGTTCAGATGCTGGCATCCGTCAAAAGCATCGTCATTGAAAAAGGTTTCCAAATTGGAAATCTTCACATGGGTTAAACTTTCACAATCATAAAAAGCCCCTTCTCCAATATAGGTAACAGAGATTGGTATTTCTATAGATTTCAAACGTTTACAATAAGCAAAAGTATATTTACCAATAGAAGACTCGGACTGTGACATTGCTACGTGAGTCAGCCGCTCGCATTCATAGAAAGCGTACGCTCCAACAGATTTTACCGAATGAGCTATTTTAATATAGGTAAGTCCTCTACATCTGCTAAAAGCACTTTCGCCGATGGTTGTTACAGAATCCGGAATCTCCAAATGGGTCAAACAGCTGCATAATTCGAAGGCTCTATCTCCGATAAAGGTCACAGAATCGGGAATCCGAATACGACTCAAATTCTTGCAACCCACAAAAGCACTTTCACCAATAACCTTTACCGAATCTGGAATCTCTATACTACTCAAATCCTCACAGTGAGAAAAAGCATCCTCCCCTATATGTGTCACCGTTTCCGGAATAACCGTATTCCGACAACCTGTAATCAAGGTATTCGTTTGGGTTTCGATAAGCGCATTGCAATTTTCTCTACTGTCGTATTTTTTGTTGTCTGGTGCTACTCGAATGCTGTTCAGGTGAACACATCCGACAAAAGCATGCTTACCAATACTTCCTACCGAATCCGGAATCTCTATGTCCGTCATTTCCTCACAGTAGCCAAAAGCAGCAGGACCGATATAGATTGCCGACCGGGGAATCCGTACGCCACTTAATTTTTTACATCCATAAAAAACGTAGTCTCTGATGGATGTAACCAATTCCGGAATTGTAATATGGAACAGACTTTCACATCCGCAGAAAGTTGAGTGACCTATATACGTCACCGTTTCCGGAATTTTGATGTGCGTCAAATTTTTGCATCCTTTAAAAGCTTCCCCCCCGATGGATGTTACCGATTCCGTTAACTCGACATGAACCAAATGCCCGCAATCCTCAAAAGCGTAATGTCCAATGGCTGTTACTGAATCCGGAATTTCAATGTATGTCAATAATTTACATTCAATGAAGGCGGAATCACCAATTTGCTGTGTACCTTTTTTTACAGAATATGCATCTAATGTTTTATTACGGCATGCCAAAAGCTTTTTCCCATCTTCACTGTAAATAACTCCAAATTCGTCTTCTACTCCTTTTTCCAATCCTTCGTGAATGACGTTTGAATACGTTCGACCACATTGGGATTTTTCTTCTGTATCCATAATTATTTTATCGTTCAGAAATGAAACTTCCGCGTGGCGCAAAAAAACATACAGTTTTCTTTTTTTCAATCATCTATACGGAGAAAATTACCTTGTAAATCGAATTCCAAATCTAAATGATTGGACAGTTCCACCTCATACTTCCGTTTATCCTTGCTGACAGAAACGATGAAGGCGGAAGTATAGGTCGCACCGGTGTGTTGCGTCAATGCCGCAGGCAAAAAAGCGGTTACAATGCCGTGAATATTATTCACCTCTTCCCAATTCCCCTTGCGGTCGAACTCGATGTGCGTTCCTTCATTCAGGAAGACCTTGTATTCTCCTTCATCCTTGACCACGCTGCCTATGCTTGCTTGAGGCCAGTAGGCGCTGATGAAATCACTGGCAAGGGCGGGCAGCCTGTCCTTGTCGTCGTTCTTGTTGCATGCGACGGCGAGCATCATGGAAACCACACCGGCCAGCAGTAAAAATATTCTTTTCATATCTATCCGGTATTTTTATGGTTCTGCTTAAAAAAGGGCCCTTATCGCTAAGGACCCCATGAACATTAAAATTTATTCTGCGGTTCTCTCTTTTCCGGATCAGTCTCCCAGCGTGGCGACCATGACCGCCTTGATGGTGTGCATGCGGTTTTCGGCTTCGTCGAAAACGATGGAAGCCTCGGACTCGAAGACATCTTCCGTCACTTCGATGCCGTCCAGGCCGAACTGCTTGTTCACGTCGCGGCCGACCTGGGTTTCCAGGTTATGGTATGCGGGCAGGCAGTGCATGAACTTGCATTTGGGATTTCCCGTCATCTTCATCATTTCGGCATTGACCTGATAAGGTTTCAGCAGTTCGATGCGTTCTTTCCACACTTCCACCGGTTCGCCCATGGATACCCAAACGTCGGTATACAGGAAATCACAGCCTTTTACGCCCTTGGCCACGTCGTCGGTGACGGTCACCTTGGCACCGGTTTCCTTGGCGATTTTCTTGCAGGTATCGATGAGTTCTTTGCTGGGCTGCAGGGCCTTGGGAGCCACAATGCGGACATCCATACCCATTTTGGCGCCACCGACCATCAGGGAATTACCCATGTTGAAACGGGCATCACCGAGGTAGGCATAAGTCACCTGATTCAGAGGTTTGTCCACATGTTCGCTCATGGTCAGGAAGTCGGCCAGAATCTGGGTCGGATGGAATTCGTTGGTCAAGCCGTTCCATACGGGAACACCGGCGTATTTGGCCAATTCTTCAACCGTTTCCTGTTTGAATCCACGGTATTCTATGCCATCGTACATACGACCGAGTACGCGGGCCGTATCCTTCATGGATTCCTTTACTCCGATCTGGGAACCGGTAGGTCCGAGATAAGTGACATGAGCACCCTGATCGTAAGCTGCCGTTTCAAAGGCGCAACGGGTACGGGTGGATGTTTTCTCAAAAATCAGGGCAATATTCTTGCCTTTCATCGTCGGCTGTTCGGTGCCGGCGTATTTGGCGCGCTTGAGGTCGCGGGCAAGGTCCAACATATACTGGATTTCCTTGGGGGTAAAATCCAACAATTTCAAAAAACTGCGATTTCTTAAGTTAAAAGCCATTTGTATAAAATTTTAATGATTAATTAATCAATGTCGTTTCTTTTGCTGATTCGTTCAATGACAAACATCAGTGCGAACAATAACACATTGATGCCGCTTCCCGGCCATTTCAAAATGAGGAACATAACTCCCAGGGCAAGAACTATGAACCCCCAGAGTCCGATTTTCCGGATAAAATCACGGTAAGCCTCGCTACCAAACAGGTCTTTCCAATTTCCCATCACTTTACAATTCGGGTACCACAACTCGGATTATTCAACTGTCCTGCCTCTGTAATGATGCAGGTGCCACCGCAATGTTCAACGAAACGGATGGCTGCGCGGATTTTCGGTGCCATGGAGCCTTCAGTGAATTCTCCATCGGCCAGATAGCGCTTGGCTTCTTCTATCGTAATGACGTCCAAAGCCTTTTCATCCGGTTTGCGGAAACGGATGTACACCTTGGGAACATCCGTCAGTATGTAAAATTCGTCGGCATGCAGTTTTTCGGCCAGCATAGCGGAAGAAAGGTCTTTGTCAATAACGGCTTCCACTCCGATGATTTTTCCGTTATCCCGGATTACGGGAACTCCGCCTCCACCTACAGTGATAACGATATATCCTGCATCAATCAGATCCTTTACAGCACGGACATTCAGAATGTCAATTGGTTGAGGAGATGCAACCACCCTTCTCCAACCGTTTCCTTTCGGATCTTCTTTGAAGATGGTACCCGGATGTTCCTCCAAAAAGGCAGCCAGTTGTTTCTGCTTGAAATAACGTCCGATGGGTTTGGTCGGATGGACGAACAGCGGATCGTCCTTGTCCACCACCACCTGAGTGATGATACCGACTACCTCTTTGTCTATTTCTTCCGATTGAAGTGTATTCCGGAGTCCCTGTTCAATCAGGTAGCCTATGGATCCCTGCGTTTCGGCCACACAGAAGTCCAAGGGCATGGCTACGATGCCGGACACCCGGTTCGCCATTTCGTGCTGGGAAAGCACATTTCCTACTTGAGGTCCATTGCCGTGTCCGATGACAATTTTGTGTCCTTCTCTGATTAAAGGAAGGATGGAACGGCAAGTATCTTCTACGTTGGCAATCTGTTCTTTATAAAAACCTTCCTGACCGCTTCTCAACAAAGCATTGCCGCCGAAGGCTATTACGATGGTTTTACTCATGTCAAAAAAATTTCAAAAATGAATTGCAAAGATAGCACTTTTTGGAATGTCATTCCATGGTTGGCAGACATTTATTTTGTCAAAGCCCTGGCCTTGTCCAGGGAAATTCGTTGTCCGTCCTGTACGGCAATGATATAGGCATCCTTATATCCTTTTTCCTGTACGGTTTTGAGCACAGCCTGTGCTGCCTCGTACGTGAATTCGTTGCCTGCTGTGTAGCTGTAGTATTTTCCGTTGGCGTGGCATTCTACCTGCGGAAGTCCGCGAAAAGCATAGTCACCCGGATCCTTTTTTTCAGTAACAGTGGCAAACTGCACCTTATAGGTAACTCCATGGTAAACCGTAGCAACCTGTGCTTTGGGTTTGATGACGCGGACTTCAGCCTTCGTGCTGTCTCCGGCCGAAAGCTGCTTATGCGAGTTTGTATCCGATACGGAAACCTTCTCCTCTACCCGGATGGTATCCAAAGCGGGGGAATGTGTACTTCCGTTCTGCTCGTCAATGATTTCGGCCATTGCCTTGAAAATGGAATGGCTCAATTCCGATTTTCCTTTTTCCGATAACAGATAGGCTTCTTCCTGCTTGTTGCTCATAAAGCCCAACTCCACCAGGACACTGGGCATGGTGGTGCGCCACAGCACCAGAAAGGGAGCCTGTTTTACCCCTCTGTCCAGACGTTTCAGGTCGTTCTTGAAGGATTTCTGTATATTGGATGCAAAATGAGTGCTTTGAGAAAGGTAGGCATTCTGCAAGAGAGAGAAAATGACGTAGGATTCCGGTGAATACGGATCGAAACCGCTGTAGTTGTCCTCATAGTTGCTCTCCTTCAGGATGACAGAATTTTCCTTTTGGACCAGTGCCATATTGGCATTGGTCTTGTCAACTCCCATAACGAAGGATTCTGAGCCGTAGGCCGTGGCATTGGGGGAAGAATTGCAGTGTATGGACAAGAAAAGGTCGGCGTGGTTCTTGTTGGCGATGTCGGCCCTTTTGCTCAATTCTACAAATACATCCGTACTTCGGGTATAGATAACCTTTATTTCCGGATAATTGTCCTTGATCAGTTTGCCGACACGAAGCGCCATGTCCAAGGTCACATCTTTTTCAAAACTGTTGGAACAACCGATGGCCCCGGGGTCGTGTCCGCCATGTCCGGCATCGATGACCACTGTCTTGAAAGATTGGGAACGTGCTACCGTCAGGACCGACACCGACAGAAGCAGCAAAAAAGCGATTTTTCCAGCCGGTTTTACCCTATTTTTTATCGTCAATTTATCATTACAAGCTTCCATTGCAATGGTGTTTTTTTTGTATCTTTGCATTTTTATTTTACGTACAAAAGTACAAAATTCCCCAATATTGGGGACAAAATATTGATAATTTGTATAGAAGGCTGTTTTATAGCATACTAGGTGTTACATTGTGGGCATTTCTCCTGCTTTTCGGGGGATTTTCCTCTTCGTGTAGTGCACAAAACAGCGACACTTTGGCGACAAAAAAAGGATTCAGACTCTCCTCCAATGCACTCAAGGAAAAAATACGATACGAAGCGGAAGATTCCGTACAAATCCATTTGAAGAGCAAAAAAGCCGAGCTATACAGAAATACAAAAGTGGATTACGACGATGTCGAGCTAACCTCTGAGCAAATCAGCATAGACTTCGACAGCAGTCTGGTCTGTTCGCGCGGCCTCCCCGATTCCAATGGGGTCATCACGGGAAAGCCGGTTTTCAAACAGAAAGAATCCGTTTTCTATGCGGACGAAATCCGCTATCAGTTCCATACCAAGCAGGGATTGGTATACCATGTCATCACGGAGGAAGGCGAAGGGCTGATGCACGGCATGAAAATCAAGAAAATCAACGATAGTGTCACTTTTGTTCAAAGGGGAATTTATACCACCTGCAATCTGGAACACCCCCACTATGGATTTGCCTTCACCAAAGCCAAGGTCGTGAGCGGAGACGTGATTGTTACCCGCTTCATACGTCCGGAAATCCGGGGTATTCCTATCCCTATCGGTTTGCCTTTCAGTTTAATTCCCAATACACAGAGTCATAGAAACGGCATATTGATTCCCTCCTATGGAGAATCTGCCGAACTGGGATTCTATCTGCAGGGACTCGGGCTATACTATGACTTCAACGATTGCGTTGATCTTACCCTGACTACCGATATCTATCTTCGGGGATCATTTGCCATCACTGCACAATCCAACTATTACAAACGGTACAAGTACAAAGGCAGTGTCCAGGCTTCCTACAGTTTTACCCGGAGAGGGGAACCCAAGACTCCGACCTATTATACCGGCAACGATTTCCGCCTGAACTGGAGACATGCCCAGGATGGTAAAGCCCATCCGACCAATCGTTTTTCGGCCGATGTGAACTATCAGACCAGTTCCTTCAACAAGAACAATATCACGGATCTGAATAACTATGTAAACAGTAACTATAATTCGTCCGTCAGTTTTTCCACATCCTGGGGAGAACTTTACTCTTTGGGTATACATGCCGGGCTTTCCCAAAATGTAAGCACCGGAGTGATGGACCTGAATCTTCCGGATGTCAATTGGAACATCAGCTCCTTCTACCCCTTCCGACGCAAAGAAATCGTAGGAAAGATCCGTTGGTATGAAAACATTTCCATGGCCTACAATGCCATTCTGACCAACAGTGTTCAGACGACCGACTCTCTTTTCATGAAAGCGGCCATGTTTGACCGGATGAAATACGGCATCTCCCATTCCATACCCATCTCTTCGACGATCAAAGTATTCAGGAATATAGACTGGAACAACACTTTGAACCTGAATGAATACTGGCAGTTCAAAGGAGCTTTTCGGGAATATCTGGGCGAAGACAGTCTGCACCAGTCCCTCGTTGCTTTGGACACGGCATACGGTTTTTATGCCACTCACCAGTTGAGTTACTCCTCCGCTTTGAGGACCACTTTGTATGGCATGTACCTTTTCCGGACGCGGCATTTGAAGGCCATACGGCACGAATTGTCCCCGTCTGTCTCCTTTACCTACACTCCGGCCATCAATAAGGGTATGTTTCATTCCTATTATGATTCCGTGAAACAACAGGAAATCACTTACACCCCTATTGACGGATTCCTGTATGGAACTCCTGTAGGAAAAAGTTCGGCCTATGTTCATTTTTCTGTAGGCAACAAGCTGGAAATGAAAACACAAAAGAAAAATGACACCACGGAAAATGCCCTTCGGAAACACACTCTGTTGGAGAGCCTGAACATCTCCTCTTCCTACAACGTGATGGCGGATTCCATGAATTGGACGCCGCTGACCATTTCCGGAAGGACCACCTTGTTCAAAAAACTGTACATAAATTTTAATGTATATCTGGATCCTTATGTAATAGATGAAAACGGCAAGCGCACCAATACTTTTGAGTGGGAAGCCAATCATCGTCTGTTCCGAATGTCCTCTACAGCAACCAATCTGAGTATAGGATACGAACTCAGTAACGACCTGTTCGGCAAAAAGAAGGTGGAATCGACTTTTGGCGGGTGGAACCTGTCGCTGTCCTACTCTCTCAATTACAATCTGTCCGACAACTACAATTACTACAACCTGCTCTTTCTGGAGCATAACCGCTATAACCAAAGCCTGACAAATACAATCAATGTCAGGGGAATGATTGACTTTACAAGAAAATGGAGATTGGAATTCACTTCGGGCTACGATTTTACCAATCATACCGTGTCCACTTCTTCCTTCAACATTGTCAGAGACCTTCATTGCTGGGAAATGTTGTTTGAATGGCGTCCGTTCGGTTATTATCGGGGATTTGAGTTTACCATTCACGCCAAAGCCAATGCTCTGCAGGATTTGAAAGTGAATATACCCAAGGACTACAGAAGTTATTGAGATCCGGTCCGAATTGAAAATGAAGTTTTAAGAAACCCAAACGCTACCATATGAAACGCAATGTCTTTTTGTTTATCCTGTCCGTTCTGCTGCCGTTGGGCGGTTCAGCTCAGATGAAAAATGATTACCGCATCCGTGATTTCGGGGCGAAAGGTGACGGCCGCATGCTGGAAACAGTCTGCATACAGTCTGCCATTGATTCTGCCAGCGCTCATGGGGGCGGGCGCGTCGTTATCGGTCCGGGTCGCCATGTCTGCGGTACCCTTTATCTGAAAAGTCATGTAACGCTTCATCTGGAGGATGGAGCTGTTCTTTTGGGCTCCACCAATCCCTTGGATTTCAAAAAAGACCCCTACTGCCGCTGGACTGCTTTTCTGTTTGCCGTCCGGCAGCATGACATCGCCATCACCGGTCGGGGAACCATTGATTGCCGTGGCTTTGAAGTGGCCAACAACCTGGTGAAGCTCATCCACGAAGGCCGTTTCGAAGATCCTTTGAAATATGATCGTCCCAACGAATCCAATCGTCCGGAAAACATCCATTTCAGGGAATGCGAAAATGTGATAGTGCGCGGCATCACACTGAAAAATCCAGCCAGTTGGAATCAGCAGTATGATCAATGCCGTAACCTTCGGATAGAAAATGTCACCGTGGATTCCAAATCTTATTGGAACAACGATGGTATTGATGTAGTTGACTGTCGCGACGTCATCATCCGCAACTGCCATATCGACGCAGCCGATGACGCATTCTGCTTCAAAAGCCACAGTGTGGACGGAGTGAGCGAGAACGTGCTGGTGGAAAACTGCACAGGCCGCAGCAGTGCGAACGGCATCAAATTCGGAACCGTCACACGGGGCAGCTTCCGCCATTTCCGTTTCAAGAACATCACCATTTACGATACTTACCGCAGTGCCGTTACCATTGCCAGCATGGACGGTTCTTCCATTGAAGATGTGGTAATCGACGGATTGCGCAGCATACACACGGGCAATCCCATTTTTCTCCGTTTTGCCGAAAGAAACCGCGGCAAGCTTACACCCTGCCTGAAGGATATTACCATAAAAAACGTGTACGCTGAAGTGCCTTTCGAAAAACCGGATGCCGGATACAGTTACGAAGGTCCGGTGGAAGACCTGCCCCGCAACATTTCGCCATGCAGCATCATCGGTACGCCCGGTCACCGGATTCAGAACATCCGTCTGGAAAACATCGAAATCGTTTTTCCAGGGAAGGCCGATTCAGGCTATGCCCATCAGGGGTACAGCCCAAAAGAACTGGCATCCATGCCCGAACGCGTGAAACAGTATCCCGAATTTTCCATGTTTAAGGAATTGCCGGCTTGGGGCTTCTATCTCCGGCATGCCGACCGTATCGTGATGAAAAATGTGGTGATGCGGATTGAAGGGGAAGATTACCGTCCCTGCATTGTAGCGGATGATGTGCATTCGCTGCTGATGGAGGACGTGCAAACGCTGCAGCCGCAGGCAGAGGGCAAGCAGCAAATCGTTCTGTATGAAGACAATCCATACTATGACAGCCTCCAAGTGACAGACCCCGCTGCCGATGCCGGTGCCGGACTGGCCTCCACTGTTTATAAAAATTCATTGAAAATCAATGCTTCGCAGTTTGGTGTCCGTTCCAACGGAACGACTCTCAACACCCGCAGCATACAGGCCGCCATTGACTATTTGGCCGAACAGGGAGGCGGCACACTGATTTTCAGCGTCGGACGTTACCTGACAGGATCGCTTCATCTGCGCAGCAATGTGGACATTGAACTGAGGGAAGGTGCTATTTTAGTGGGATCTCCCAATCTTTACGATTACGATGCCTACGCAGGGAAAAACGCGCTGATTATCGCTGAGAAAGTAAAAAATTGCCGCATTTTCGGTCTGGGCGTCATTGAAAGTCCATATGCAGATGCTGTCAAAAGCAGCAAGACCAAGAATTTCACAATGGAAGACACGCTGATCATCCGTCAGAAAGCCGAGTAGATACGTTCTGCCAAACGTTCATAGGTCGCGTCCGGAATCTCAATAATAGCGTTCAATACAGCCTGTTCTGCTGCGGATAGCCGAAATTACGGAATATGCTCCCCCGTAAAACGCACCCGCGTCTTTTTTTCGTTTTTATACCATTACCGGTTTTCGTTGATACGGTGTTAATGTACATTGCGAATTGTCAATTGTACATTGTCCCCCACCTTTTCTACGATATCGGCCGTTTGAGGAATCACCGGTGCGCGGAGCCCTGGGCCGAAAGTGGTGTTCCCGATGAGCACGCGGGCCTCGTCCCACAGATTTTCCGATAAGAAACGGTCCAGCAGGCGGCGGCCGCCCTCCACCATCACCGACTGTACCTGACGGCGGTACAGCTCTTCCAGAATGAAAATCAGAACCGCGTCCCGGGCGGACAATAAACCAGGGTCCGGGATTTTCACATACGTTAGGTTCTCCTCCTCCACTTCCATTTCCGCATTGAAAACCAGCGTCGGTTGGGAGTGATCAAAAAGATGATAGCGTTCCCGCTTTTCCGGCAGACGGCCGAAAAGGGCCATGCGCAGAGGCTGAAGCCCGGTGGCGTAGCGCACATTCAACTGCGGATTGTCATTCAGAACCGTATTGGCTCCCACCAGAATGCCAGCCTCCTCCGCCCGCCAACTGTGTACCCTGTATTTCATGGCTTCGTTGGTAATCCAATAGGAAGAGGGCGAAGCGTTTCCGCTGCGGTCAATATCCATGAAACCATCCAAGGTCTGTGCCCATTTCAACAGAATGTAAGGGCGTCTTTTTTTCTGAAAGGTGAAGAAACGGCGGTTCAGCGCACGCGCCTCCTGTTCCAGCACGCCCGTGCGGACCTCGCAGCCGTGTTCCCGCAGCAGGGCAATGCCGTTTCCGGCCACTTGAGGATTGGCGTCGGTACATGCCACCACTACCTTGGGAATATGATGCTGCAGTATCAGTTCCGTACAGGGAGGCGTCTTGCCGTAATGGCAGCAAGGCTCCAGGTTTACATAGAGTGTGGAGCGGGAAAGCAGTTCGGGATTCCGGACAGAACGCACCGCCTCCACTTCGGCATGGGGGCTGCCGCAGCGGGAATGGAAACCTTCTCCGATAATCCGGTCGTCACAAACGATGACCGCCCCCACCATCGGATTGGGAGCGGTATATCCTCGTGCATTCTGCGCAATTTCGAGGCAGCGGCGCATGTATGCTTCGTCTCTGGACATGCTATTGGGCTGTGGATTCTTCAACAGAAGCTTTCAGACGCTCGGCATTTTCGGCAATCTGCAAGGCTTCAATCATATCCTTGATGTCCCCGTTGACAAAATTGGTCAGATTATACATTGTATAATTGATACGGTGATCGGTTACACGGTTCTGCGGATAGTTGTAGGTGCGGATTTTGGCGGAACGGTCCCCGGTGGAAACCATGGTTTTCCGTTTGGAAGCCACATCGTCCAGGTATTTCTGGTACTCTCTTTCAAACACACGGGCACGCAGAATTTTCATGGCTTTTTCCAAATTCTTGATCTGGGACTTTTCATCCTGTATGGCCACGACTATACCGGTAGGTATGTGGGTCAGACGCACGGCTGAATAAGTTGTGTTCACGCATTGTCCGCCAGGGCCGGAAGCGCAATAGGTATCTTTGCGGATGTCTTTTTCCTTCAAATCCACATCGAATTCGTCGGCTTCCGGAAGTACTACCACGGATGCGGCCGATGTGTGTACGCGGCCCTGGGTTTCCGTCTGCGGTACGCGCTGCACGCGATGCACGCCCGACTCGTATTTCATCAGGCCGTAGGCACCGTTTCCTATTACATTGAAAACAATTTCCTTGAAACCGCCCAATGCACCTTCGGTCATGGAGGCGATTTCTATCTTCCAATGCATGGTTTCACAATAGTGGGTGTACATGCGGTAGAGGTCTCCGGCAAAGATGGCAGCTTCGTCTCCACCGGTACCGGCCCGGATTTCCAAAATGGCGTTTTTCCCGTCTTGCGGGTCGGCCGGAATCAGCAGCAGGCGGATATCTTCTTCCAATTTTTCGCATTCTTCGTTGAATGCGGCCAGTTCATCCTTGGCCATGGTGCGGAATTCTTCATCTTTTTCATTGGCAATGACATCCTTTGCGTTCTGTATGTTTCCCAACACGTTTTTATATTTCTGGTAGGCGTCTACAACCGCTTGCAGGTCTTTATAGTCCTTGCTCAGTTTGACGAATTTTTTCATATCCGCCACCACTTCGGGCTTGGTGATTTCATCGCCAATTTCCATCCAGCGATGATAAATGAGTTCGAGTTTATCTAACAGAGAATCCATATCTTGCTATTTTCTGAAAACAATCTGCAAAAGTAGTCAAAAAAGCAATAGGAACGGCTATCTGCCAGCAGATTTTGTCAATAAGGGGAAATTTTTTATGCATTTCCCGTTTTCAGCATTTCTTTTTGTTGTACCTTTGCAATTCTTAAAAATATTTGTACAAATAGAATTGTTATGAGACCCGATTTTGACAACGTCGATATTAAAAAAATCGCTGAATCAAAGAGTTGCTGCTGCAAAGGAATGCAAAATCCTTCCTGGATGACAGCGGAACAGATTCCGGTAAAGGCCGTATACACTGCCGAAGATTTGGAAAATATGGAACATTTGAACTACGCAGCAGGGCTTCCGCCCTTTCTGCGCGGACCGTATTCTACCATGTATGTGATGCGTCCCTGGACTGTGCGGCAGTATGCCGGTTTCTCCACTGCGGAGGAATCCAATGCTTTTTACCGCCGCAATCTGGCAGCCGGACAGAAAGGCCTTTCCATCGCCTTTGATTTGGCTACCCACAGAGGTTATGACAGTGACCATGAAAGAGTGGTCGGTGATGTGGGTAAAGCCGGTGTCGCCGTTGATTCCATTTTGGACATGAAAATTCTGTTCGACCAGATTCCTTTGGACAAAATGTCCGTTTCCATGACCATGAACGGTGCCGTCATGCCTATTCTGGCTTTCTACATCGTCGCTGCCGAAGAACAGGGTGTCCCGATGGAACAGTTGAGCGGTACCATACAGAACGATATCCTGAAGGAATTCATGGTGCGTAATACCTACATTTATCCGCCGCTTCCTTCCATGAAAATCATTGCGGATATTTTTGAATTCACCTCCAAGAACATGCCGAAATTCAATTCCATCAGTATTTCCGGATACCATATGCAGGAAGCCGGAGCTACCGCTGACATTGAATTGGCCTATACCCTGGCCGATGGATTGGAATACCTCCGTGCCGGTGTGAACGCAGGCATGAGCATAGATACCTTTGCTCCGCGTCTGTCCTTCTTCTGGGGCGTGGGCATGAATCATTTCATGGAAATCGCCAAAATGCGGGCAGCCCGTTTGCTGTGGGCCAAACTGGTCAAACAGTTCAATCCTCAGAACCCGAAATCCCTGGCTCTGCGTACGCACTGCCAGACTTCCGGATGGTCGCTGACCGAACAGGATCCCTTCAACAACGTGACCCGCACCTGTATTGAAGCCATGGGCGCTGCTTTGGGACACACCCAGTCCCTGCACACCAACGCTTTGGACGAAGCCATCGCTCTGCCTACCGATTTTTCGGCCCGCATCGCCCGCAACACGCAAATCTACCTGCAGGAAGAAACCAACATCTGCAAGGTGGTCGATCCTTGGGCCGGTTCCTATTATATAGAAAGCCTGACACACGAAATTGCTCACAAGGCTTGGGGACACATTCAGGAAGTAGAAAAACTGGGCGGTATGGCCAAAGCCATAGAGACCGGTATTCCCAAAATGCGTATTGAAGAAGCTGCGGCCCGCAAACAGGCCAAAATCGACTCCGGAGAAGATACTATTGTAGGTATCAACCGCTACAGACTTGATCATGAAGATCCTATTGAAACCCTTGAGGTGGATAACACCTTGGTCCGGGAAGCCCAGATCAAACGTCTGGCCGAACTTCGTGCCAATCGTGACAACGAGGCAGTGCAGGCCGCTCTGGATGCCATTACCGAATGCGCACACAGCGGAAAAGGCAATCTGCTGGAACTCTCCGTGGACGCTGCCAGAAAACGCGCCTCCCTGGGAGAGATTTCTATGGCCATGGAAAAAGAATTCGGCCGCTACAAAGCAAAAATCAATTTAATTTCAGGCGTGTACAGTTCAGAAACCAAAAACAACGAGAATTTCCGCAAAGCCGCTGCATTGGCCGACGAATTTGCGAACAAAGAAGGACGTCGGCCGCGTATCATGATTGCCAAGATGGGTCAGGACGGCCACGACCGCGGTGCCAAAGTGGTAGCCACCGGTTATGCCGACATCGGTTTTGATGTCGATATGGGTCCGCTTTTCCAGACACCGGCAGAAGCTGCCAAGCAGGCTGTGGAAAATGACGTGCATATTGTGGGCGTTTCCTCCCTCGCTGCAGGACACAAAACACTGGTGCCGCAGATTATTGAAGAACTCAAGAAACTGGGGCGTGAGGATATCATGGTGATTGTTGGCGGTGTCATTCCTCCGCAAGACTATGACTTCCTGTATAAAGCCGGAGCCGCTGCTATCTTCGGTCCGGGCTCCGTCATCAGTGACTGCGCCATCATCATGTTGAATCTCCTGTTGGGAAAATAAAGAAAACAACGTATCCAAACAAGCCTTTATCGGGATTCGGTAAAGGCTTTTATAACATATAGGAACCATGTCTGCAAGTGTATCACAAACCGCTGGTAAAATCACAACCCACGTGCTGCAACGCATGAAAAACAATCATGAGAAAATAGCCATGCTGACCGCCTACGATTATTCAATGGCCGGTTTGGTGGAACAGGCCGGAATCGAAGTGATTCTGGTGGGAGATTCGGCCGCCAATGTCATGGCCGGTTACAAAACCACCCTGCCCATCACTCTCGATCAGATGATCTATCATGCGACCTCGGTCGTCAAAGCGGTGGAAAAGCCCTTGGTCGTGGTTGACATGCCCTTCGGAACCTATCAGGGAAATTCCAAAGAAGCCCTGCATTCTGCTATCCGCATCATGAAAGAGTCGGGTGCGGATGCCATCAAGCTGGAAGGCGGCCGCGAAATCGTGGAAAGCATAGACCGCATTCTCACCGCCGGTATTCCAGTAATGGGACATCTTGGCTTGACGCCCCAGTCAATCAATAAATTCGGAACTTATGTGGTTCGTGCCCAGGAGGAAGAAGAAGCTGAAAGACTGAAAGAAGATGCTCTGTTGCTGGAAAAAACAGGATGTTTTGCCGTAGTACTGGAAAAAATCCCCGCCGTTTTAGCAGCCGAGGTTACCCATACGCTGCGGATTCCGACCATCGGTATCGGTGCCGGACACGAAACGGACGGACAGGTATTGGTGTTGCACGACATGTTGGGTATTACCCAGGAATTTTCGCCGCGTTACCTGCGCCGTTACCTCAATCTGAGTGAGGAAATCACCCGGGCCGTGCACCGTTACATTGAAGACGTAAAATCCGTCAATTTCCCCAACGAAAAAGAGCAGTACTAATTCCGCAGAATGTTGCGGACGTTACTGTGCAATCTCCGCTTTGCGCGGGAAAAGCGTTGAAAACAACATGCTGAGTACCAACACACCCAAAATCACCATCAAGGAGACAAGGGTTGAGATTTCGATATGCAGAAAGGTGTGCAGCAGCATTTTTACTCCGATGAAAATCAGCAGGCATCCTAAACCGAACTTCAGCAGCCAGAATTTGTCCACCACATTGTTCAGCAGGAAAAAGAGCGAACGCAATCCCATGATGGCGAAAATGTTGGAGAAAAATACAATGTACGGATCCTGAGTGATGGAAAAAATGGCCGGAATGGAATCCACGGCGAAGATGATATCAGAAAATTCAATGACGAGCAACACGAGAAAGAGTGGCGTCATATAGACTTTACCATCAATACGGGTAAAGAAATTGTGCCCTTCAAATTGCGGCGTAGCACGGAAGAAACGGGAAGCAAAGCGCACTACCGGATGTTTTTCCGTATCCACTTTTTCCTCCTTTTTTTCAAAAAACATTTTTCCTCCAGAGTAAATCAATACAGCTCCGAATACGGCCAATATCCAGGCGAACTTCTGTATCAGTGCAGCTGCGGCAAAAATAAAGGTAAAACGGAGTACGATGGCCCCGAGAATACCCCAGAACAGCACACGGTGATAATATTTTCTATCGATACCGAAACTGATGAAAATCATAATCATCACAAAAATATTGTCGATAGACAGGGCCTGTTCTATGAAATACCCGCTCAAATACTCCATACCGAGGGTTTTTCGGTATATCTTGAGGTTTTGAGCAAAGGTCATTCCCTCATCGTAGACATGGGTAGTGCTGTTGGGAAAATAGGTGACGTAGTAAGCCTTGAGGCTTTCGGCGTCGTGAATGCCGTGAAACACGTCTCCTTTCAGAAAAACCACCAGACTGAACAGCATGGCCAAACCGAACCATATACCGACCCACAAGCCTGCTTCCTTCCAGCCGATAACGTGGTCCTTTTTATGAAAAACGCCCAAATCCAAAGCCATCATCAGAGCGATGAAAAGCAGGAACAAACAAAATACGATAGTTTCGCCCATAGGTATCTTTTTAATAATTCATACAAAAAAAGGCAGAATTCATCGTTCTGCCTTTCCTTCGTGATCCCGGCGGGATTCAAACCCACAACCTTCTGATCCGTAGTCAGATGCTCTATTCAGTTGAGCCACGGGACCATCTTTTTGTTTTAACGAGTCGGGGTGAAAAGACTCGAACTTTCGACCCCTTGCACCCCATGCAAGTGCGCTAGCCAACTGCGCCACACCCCGGTCTTTTAACGGATGCAAAAGTAGACAATTTCCCAATACGGAATCATGTTTTTTGAAAAATATTTTAAAACTAACAATCAATATATTACAAGAAATGACACCCGTTTTTTCAACTTTTACCGCTTCTCGAAAATCATTTTTTCGAATCAAAAAGTTCTTTTTGGGCTTTTTGGTAGTCTTCCGGAATGCCGATATCAATGAAATAAGCATCGGATGCCAAGGTGTAGAAAGCCTGTTCCCGATAGTTTTTTTCCATGATGTCTTTTTCAAAAGAAAAGCGCTCCCCTACTCTGTATGTTTTGAAAATCTTTCGGGGCAACAGATAGATGCCTCCGTTGATATATCCGGGACCGGCACAATCGTTTTTTTCCACGAAACAGACTACCCTACCCGTATCATCGGTCTCAACTTTTCCGTAGCGAGTGGTGTCCGTCACCTGACGCAGGGCCATCACCGGAGATTGCCACCGTTGGGCCAAATCCGACAAGGCATCCAGATTGACACGGAAAAGCGTATCTCCGTTCAATACCAGGGTATACTCTGATTCCGTCTGTTGCAAAGCGTTCCAAATGCCGCCTCCTGTCCCTAAAGGCGTTGTTTCCTGAGCATAGGACAAGCGTATTGAACGATAATGCTCTCCGTAATAGGAAGCAATCACCTCGTGCTTGTATCCGGTAGATAGTACTACGTGTGTATATTGAAAAGCTTCCAGTTCGTCCAAGACGAAGGACAGAAATGGCCGTCCGTTTACCGGAGCCATCGGCTTGGGCACTTCGCTCACTACCGATTGCAAACGGGTTCCGAATCCACCGGCCAATATAACTGCTTCCTTCTCCATGGGCTATTTCTCCTTCGGGAATAGTGCAGATTCCACTAATTCACACAAAATGTGTCCAATCAGAATATGGGATTCCTGAATACGGGGTGTATCTGTGGAAGGCACATTAAACAGCAGATCAGACATTTCCTTCATTTTTCCACCTGTCATTCCGGTAAAAGAAATTACCTGTATACCCATTTCCCGGCATACTTCGTAAGCGTTGAGAATGTTTCGGGAATTTCCGGAGGTGGAAAGTCCGATAAGTACATCGCCTTTGCGGGCGGTTCCGCGCAGCAGACGGGAAAATACGTATTCGTAACCGTAATCATTGCCGACAGCGGTCATATAGGACGTGTTGCAATGCAGTGCTTCTGCATTCAGAGGCGGTCGGTCGTAATAGAAACGACCGGAAAGCTCTGCTGCCAGATGTTGTGCATCGGCCGCACTGCCTCCGTTGCCGCAAAAATGGATTTTTCCTCCCTGACGGAGAGAACGCACCACCATATCGGTGGCCTGTTCCATACGGGTAACGAAAGTAGCATCTTCCAGGAGTTGCTGTTTGGCCGCCATACTTTCCCGTACGGCCTGTTGTATACGTTGACTGTTTTCCATAAAGTTTATCTGTATTTAACTTCGTTTATCGGTTGAAAGTGCAAAAGTAGTCATTTTTTACCTTATGACCCAGCGCTCAAGATTGCGCGTCTGCTTGTCGAAGTTGAGGCCGATGCGGATAACCTGCTGTCCGTTCATTTCAAACGGAAGGGCGTAGCCTTTGTCGCTGATCTGCGCCAAGGCTTCCTCCGCCGTACCGTCTAATTTGAACTCCATGACGTAACAGTATTGCTCCGTCTGCAGAAGCAGGTCGATGCGGCCACGGCTTGTGTGATACTCTGCCTTCACGTAGAAGCCCATCAGCTTGAACAGCAGCCATAACAGGTTCTGATAATGATTCTCCAGGTCGCGGATCAGCTCGTAGGGCGTATCCGCGAAAAGACTGCGCAGCCGTTGCAGGAAATCCTCCGTGCGGCCGGCTTCCACATCCGTCACAAAACGGCTGATGTCGAAGGACGTACGGTGTTCCTCACGCTGTACGTAGCAGGGCATCAGGAAATGGATAAAGCCTTCCTCCACTTCTTTGTTCGGAAAGCCCAGGATATATTTCTTGAAGCGGGCATCGTAGCCCTTGATGGTCAGGTAGCCGCTCTGGTAAATCACCGGAATGGGATTGGTG
>JAZLLH010000002.1:0-32123 GCA_045598025.1 Bacteroidales bacterium
ACCGGAACGGCATAACGCGGCCTCGGTGTCTGCGGCTGCTGCGCAACGGGCTGCGGTTTCCGGGAAGACGTGTTCCCGCCGAAAGAAAGTTTTGCAGGTTGAGCATTCGACAGAACAATGCCTGCTGCCGCTGCCAGCGTGAGGAGAAATGATTTGGTATTCATGGCGTTTGCCTGTTTTTTACGCCTGCAAATGTACGAATATTCGGGATACGCCACACGTATTTTTCAGAAAAAATTGAAAAATATTTTCCGTCGGAGCCATCACTCACTCCGTACGCAGTCTGGATTTGAGTCTGAAAGTGTAGCCCACCCCGAAAATCGGACGCTTGACTATATTAAAGTTGTCCTAAAAAGGGGATGTTGACAATTCGACTTTCCGATTCTTCACCCAGAAACCCCAATATATTTTTACCCGCTTCCAAGCTGTGCGTATTGATTGTTTTTGTACCTTTGCAAATCCAAAGAGACCACAATATGGGTCATAGTTTAACAGAATGCATAAAGAACAACGGAAACATCCGCTACTGAATCATGAAAAACCGCTACATATACCGCATTTTCTACCTCACTCTGAGCGCTATTCTTCTGCTGGATTCCTGCCATAGAAAGCAGGACGAATTTGCATTGGACGATCCGACGCAAACCTATTCCATCATCCAATCCGACAGCAATAGCGGCATAGACATCGTCAGTGATTGCAACAACAACCCGATGAAAGTACGCAGTTTCATCGACAATTACGAAATTCCGGAAACAACTTATGCCGCCCGGAAAAGCAAATTCTGCTCCCTGTTGGACGAACTGAAACGGAGGATGAACGCCAAAGACAGCGCCTACGATGAAATCGACTCCCTGAACTACATGGCCATACACTACCTGCAGAACCTGCTGTCAGATCCCCAGAGCCTGCGGTCCCCCATCAGGCACAGCATACTGAAAAGCATCGTTTCCAATGATGGGAAAATGCGGGTATACTCCTGGAACGAAAACATCAGCCGCAGCATGTCCAGTTACATCAATATATTCCAATACCAGCAGGCCAACGGACAGGTCAGAGCCTTCTTCAACAAAAATGTAGAATCCGACTCCGAAATGGAATTCACCTGCGGAAAAATGGAGAAAGCCTATCGGATCCGCACCGAAAACGACAGTTTGAAACTGTACCTGTTCTGCTTCTCAGGAATCGGTGGCAATGAAAACTTTTATAAAGGAGCCGGATGCATACGCGTGGACGGAGATTCTCTGGATTTCGACTATCCGGCCTTCAAAAAGAAAAAAAATGCGCGACAGTCTCTGTTGTTCAGATACCAGATGAACGACAAGGCAACTTTGGAATACAAACCTGAAAACCAAGTGCTTTCACTGACAAAAATCAGTCTGTACGAAAACGCTACAGACACAGCAAGACTTCGTCTGCAATTTGAAAAAACCGGCTTCACCCCTCTTACCGACTGATGCTGACAGACCTCAAAAAGATATGGAAACTCCTGATTCCTTTCAAGCTACGCTTGACAGGAATCATTGTCCTCAATCTGTTTTCCGTCATTTTTTCCATTTTTTCCATTACCATGCTGGCACCTTTTCTGTCCGTGCTTTTCAACCAGCAGCCACCAGTAACGGAACCGCCGGCCTTTGCTTTCCGGTCGGAAAACCTGATGGCATTTCTGCAATACCTTTTGGCAAACATCATCCGGCTGAAAGGAACCACATTTGCCTTGGCCGCCGTCATTCTTTTCATTTTTGTCCTTTTTCTGCTGAAAAACACTTTCGGATATCTGTCTTTAGCGACTACGGTCCCCATGCGGACAAGCATATTGAAAAGCCTGAGGGACAATTGTTTTCATAAACTATTGACACTGCCCTTGTCTTTTTATGCCCAGGCATCCAAAGGGGATGTACTTTCCAGAACCATCAACGATATACAGGAAATCGACACCTCTGTTCTGCAGTACGTACAGCAACTGCTCAAAGAAGGCCTGACACTGCTGCTGTTTCTCGCCATGCTGCTGTTTGTTCAATGGAAATTCACGCTTTTCATACTCATCACAGCTCCTGCTTTTGCGTTCATCATCAGTAGTATACAACGGAAATTAAAACGCAAGTCCATACAAGCCAAGCAACAGGAAGGAAGCCTGCTGGCCCTGTCGGAAGAAAGCATTTACGGATTGCGTGTTATCAAAGCCTTCCACGCCATACCCTACCAAAGACAGCGTTTTCTTGCTGAAAACGAAAAGTACAACCGTCTCATCGTCAGAATCAACCGCATGAAAGACCTTTCTTCCCCGGTCAGCGATTTTCTGGGCATGTGCATGGTCGTCTTCATCCTCGTTCTCGGATGCCGCCTTGTCGGAAAGGAACATGCCTTCCCTGCAGAAATATTCATTACCTATCTGGTACTGTTCACACAGATCATCAACCCCATCAAAACCATTTCTGATGCAACGGCCAATTTCAAGAAAGGCTTTGCCTCACTCCACCGCATCGATGAATTGCTCGCTTCCGATGAAAAAATCCTGGAATTGCCTCAGGCTCTGCCCATCGCTTCTTTTGAAAAAGAAATCAGACTGGATTCGGTAGGTTTTTCCTATGACGAAAGCACGAAGGTCCTCCATCAAATCAGTTTCACCATTCCTAAAGGACAAATGATTGCTTTATGCGGCAGTTCCGGATCGGGAAAATCCACGATAGCCGATCTTCTGCTCCGATTCTATGATGTGGATGAAGGCTGCATCCTGATGGACGGAACAGATATACGGCAACTTAAAATCAACGATTTGCGAAATTTATTCAGCATAGTATCTCAGGAAAGCATATTGTTTAATGATACTATTTTCAACAACATTGCCTTCGGAAAGGAAAATGCCTCGGAAGCAGACGTCTGGAAAGCGGCCGAAATGGCCCATATTGACCAATTTATCCATGGTTTGGAGAAAGGGCTGCAAACCGAGATCGGCGACAGGGGAATGAACCTTTCCGGTGGACAAAGACAAAGAATCAGCATAGCCCGCGCATTTTTGAAAAACGCGCCCATACTTATTTTGGACGAAGCCACATCTGCACTGGATACCGAGTCGGAAAAAGAGGTGCAGAAAACCATCAACGAACTGATGAAGGACAAGACCTCCCTCGTAATCGCACACCGTCTGTCCACCATAGCAGATGCCGATGAAATTCTGGTTATGGAACAGGGAAAAATCATCGAAAGAGGCAAACATTCGACATTGATGGCTCAGCAGGGTACTTATCGGAAATTGGTTGAATTGCAAAGTTTCGACAAAAACTGATGGAACAGGCATTGCTGTACGTAGCGGGCGATTTCGCCTTGGATGTGAAGGAAAAACGGCAACTGCTGTCTGAAATTCCCTTATTGGATTTATCAGACATTGCGGATGCATGGGAAAAGAGAAAGCATCTATTCGCTTTCTGGCCAGAGGAAACAACGTCCTCCATCCGATTATCCGGGAAAGAAGACAATGAAGACATCCATTTTGAATTCAACGGTGTACAGATACGGGTCAGCCGCAACATCCTGACCTTCCGGTTTCCGGTGCTGTTCAGGATTTGGGTTGAATACGAAGATTTCCGCTTGGAGATACACCATTTCCTGGCCCGCTTTCTGACCCCTTTCCAAAGCCAGAACCTGCTGTTCTACCCCTCGCACTGGACGCAGCCGGAAGCCAGCATCAAAAACAAATGGCATGGACGCAGACTGGCAGAAGCCCAACAGAAAATCCGGTGTGCAGAAAATTCATACAAACGCTGCAGGCAACATCTGAATTATTGCATGGGAGAAGCGAGGAAACGCTTCGTTATGGAGGACTATCCCGGATTTTTTGAACTTCCCTTCCGGGAAATAGACTCCGGACCGCTCGTGCTGCTTGCTCACTGTCATATCACAAAAGACTTGCTCTCTTTTGCTGAAAAAGCCGAAAGGGAAACCTGCTTCCACTGCCAAGCGGAACTGAGAACCAATAACTGCGCGTTCCAGACCTACCGGAATGACCGCAGCGGCAACTTGCAATGGTGCAGACTGACACACTACTTTGATGCCCAAAAGCACACCGATTTCATCCATTCCGTCCAAGAGGAAAAAAGGGTCGAATGGAACAGGCACTGTTTCTTCTCCCTTTCCCTGCAAAACGACTATGTAGAAATACGGTTCAGGAAATCCGGAGCAGAACTGCTCGGAAAAAGACGCAGGCAACTGTACCGACTGCTACAGGAAATGAGGGAATACTTTCCTTTCAGCGAATACCTGTTCGCCTCTGCCTACCCTTATGCTATGATTCCAAAAGAGGCAGACAATTATCAAAAAAGAAGGAATTTCCTGCTCGAAACATCGGTCACCTACTCCCGAGCGGAGGAAATTCCTTCCTGGAATAACGGAATCCTTCTGTTGAAGGATCTGTCAGCTATTTATCAATAACGAACTCAACCCTGCGGTTCAAAGCCCGTCCTTCTTTTGTTTCATTCGTTGCTACCGGACGAGTGGCACCATAGCCCACCTTCGTCATGCGCTTGCGATCTATGCCTTTTTCGGCAATATAATCGATGGCGGTCTGGGCACGACGTTCAGACAAAGCCTGATTGTATTCCTTGGTTCCCATGTCGTCGGTATGTCCGCAAACCTTGACGCTCACTTTCGGATAGGCTTTCAGATATTCAACCACCTTGTCAAGACTGGCTGCAGCTTCGCTGCCTTTGAGGTTAGACTTGTCGAAATCGAACAGAATGACATCCAGTCCGACCGGCATGGCTTCACCCGAGCCCTCCAGTTCCACCAACAGATCCTTGCTTTGGAAGCCGTTGGTATCCGTAACATTGAAATCCTCTTCGTAACCATTGTATCCAACAGAGGCCACTTTGATCCGGTAATTTTTTCCGGAAGGAAGGGACATCAGGAATTTGCCGCTTTCCGAATTGGATTCAAAAGCACCGATTTCTTTATTGGAATCCAAATCATACAATTCAATGGAAGCTGCAAGCGGATTGCCTGTGCTCTTGTCACGAACAATTCCAGTCAACAACAACATTTTGGGTTCCGACATGCGACGATCGGAATATTCGCTTTCGTCCTTATAGGAATCCCCATCATCCAGCAGATTGTCCTCTGTGGAAGTGACAAACACCTTGTCCGATTTGAAAGAGATGCAGTAGATATCCTCTTCACCGGCACCTCCTGCCTGGGATGATGCAAAATAAGCATTCTGACCGTTTGCCGTGATGACAAAGGAAATTTCGTCATTCGGTGTATTGATAGGAGTTCCCAGGTTGCGGGGTTCTGTCCACTTTCCGTTCGTCAGCGTGGCTACATAGATGTCAAAGCCGCCCATTCCCTTGTGACCGCGGGAACTGAAGTAGAGGGTCTGGTTGTCCGGATGCATGAACACTGTCATTTCATCGTCAGGGGTATTGATCACGTTGCCGAGGTTCTCCACCACTTTCCATTTTCCCTTGTCATTCTTGGTGACCTTGTAAATGTCATGTCCACCGAAACCCATATCCGGACGATCCGAACAGAAATAGATAGTGTTCCCGTCATAGGAATAGGAAGCAGATGTTTCATGATATTTCGTATTCACACATTTGGGAAGTCGTTTGGCTGCACCGAAGGAGGTTCCTTTCAATTTGGATTCGTAGAGATTTCCTCCTCTGCGTTCCTTGTACAGAATCACCTTTTGGCCATCGTTGGACACTCCCTGAATAGCCATGTGGCCGCGCATGTTCGCACCCAAGGTCAGATGAGCGGAATCCCATTCGACAGACGTACCTCTGGAGGAACGATAGATTTTCTCAGGATACTTTCCGTCGGAGGCAAAATTTCTTCTGCCACGTTTTTTTCCTTCTCTGCGGGAGGTGAAGAACAACAGGCTGTCATCTGCGGTAACGGCAGGACCATAATCATCGTAGATGCAGTTGACATGCGTATCCAGCAGGTGGATAGTACAAGGGATTTCCCGCTGCATCAACTTTTTTCCGTTCTCGCACTCCTCAATACGCTGACGAGCCTTCCTATCCCCTTCCGGAGACACTTTGGAAGAAGACAGGTACTGATTGTAATAGTTGACTGCCTCAGAAAACTCATAGCGCTGCTGACAGGCAAGTCCCTTATAGTAGAGGATGTCGTCCGCAACGGAAGGATTCAAGGCATAGGCTTCTTCCGCATATTGGGAGGCCAATGTGCGCTGACCCAACTGAGCATAGCACGCAGCTATTTCATAATCAAGCTGGGCGTTGTTCCGATTAAAATCGTAGGCCTTCAACAGGAAGGTTAAGGCTGAACGATAATCGCCTCCTTTTAAAGAACTTTCACCCAATTTTTTGTTTTTCAAAGCAGTTTTGAACTCCTTCTTGACACTGTCAGGGAAGTTTCCTGCCGAAAAATCAACGTTTTGAGCCATCATGGACGACACTATGAGCAGACTTCCCACAAAAAGTAAAAACCTTTTCATTCGATATGTGTAAATTATTGTTTATCCGTTTGTTGTTTATCGTTTCATTGTTTGTTGAAGATTGATCGAGGCTTGCTCCACTCCGAGTTCCACGGCTTTCTGCCAATCGGTGCGGGCACCCTCCTCGTCATCCATCATTTCTTTCACATTTCCCCTATGCAGATAGGCATTCCCGTTATCCGGACTCAGGGAAATCACTTTGTCAAAATCGGCAACTGCCTCTGCGTACCGGCGCTGCCTGTAATGAGTGATACCCAGATTGCTGTATGCTGACGTGTAATCCGGACACATCCGGATACACTGGGAAAAGTCGGCTGCCGCTGAATCGAATTCAGCCAAATTCAAGTAGGCCACTCCCCTGTTGTTCAATGTTCGGTAATAGGAAGTGTCCAATGCAAAGGCCTGAGTATAGTCGGCAACGGCTCCCTCCCAATCCGATAATTTGGCCTTCACACTTCCCCGGTTGTTGTAATAATAGGGATTGGATTGGTAACGTATGGCTTCCGTATAGTCAGCCAAAGCCTTTTCGTATAATTTCATCATGCGATAGGCGCTGCCTCTGTCGTTGTAGGCCTTTGCCATGTTGTCCTTGAGAAAAATGGCTTTGGAAAAAGATTCCACCGCTTCGGAAAACCGATGTTGCTCAAAACAGGCAAGACCCAGCAGATAGTAGGACTCCGCATGTACTGGGTTTTTCTTCAGAGAAAATTGCAGATAAAAGTGCACGGAATCCCATTCCTCCAAGGCATAACAGGTTTCCGCCATCAGGTAGTACAGCGTATCCTGGCTCAGCACATTATACGGCCGACGCAACAGTTCCTTGGCAAGGTCTCCCTTTCCTTCCGACAAAAGCGACTGCGACTGCCGGATGCGGGAATATTCCGTTTCCGCCACGGACATTTGCCCCTTTCGGCCCGCAGAGGCATTCTGCGCGTGCAACTCCAGGGGGAGCAGAAAAGCCAATAGGCTGACTACGATATATTTACAAACTATATTCTGCATATATGTATAAAGTGCAAAGATACATAAAAAATCCTTTGCAATTTCAATGTAGAGAAAAAAAATCCTTTATCTAATCCCCTTCTTCCGGATGCAGATAAATATCCAACAAACCCTCCGGAACCGAAAGAATGAGTTTCCGGTGTTCCCTATCTACCTGCTGAATGAACTCATCCACAATGGGGACAAGTACTTCTATCCCTTCGTGATCAATCTGAAAAAGCGCCTGATGAGGATATTCCAATACGCCGACACACTCTCCGACATAGCCTTCTGCCTCATCTTCCACAGAAAAACCCTTTATTTCATGATAGTAAAATCGGTTTCCCGACAAGGGGGGCAAAAGCGAAACCGGAAGGCAAAGAACGGCATCCACATAGGAAGACGCATCCTGAGCCTCGATATCCTGAAATTTGATAAGCAGCTGATGACGGTTTTTGACCTTGATGCTCTCAATTATAAAAGGAACCGGTTCCTCTCCTATTTGGAGAAAAACCGATTCCATCTGATAATACTTTTCCGGTTCGTCCGTATCCAGACTGACCGAAAGTTCGCCTTTCAGCCCGAAGACTTTGGTCACTTTGCCCAAATAAAAGAAATCCTCGGACAGCATGGAGAAAGTTACGCTTCAGCAGGAGTTTCCGCTTCGGCTTCGGCAGGAGCTTCAACAGTTTCGGCGTTTTCGCTTTCAGCAGCAGCTGCGGCTTCAGCGGCCTCTCTTTCCTGACGTTCTTTTTCAGCAGCAGCCTGTTTCTTTTCATTGACGACGGCCGCCATGGCTTCTTTCACCTTCGTTTCAGCTTCCAGACGTGCTTTCATCACAGCCTTGTCGGCATTGATGGCTTCGATTCTGCAATTGCTGAAACTCTTTTCCTTATTTTCTTTCCAAGCAGCGAATTTAGCCTCGGCCTCTGCTTCCGTGAAAGCGCCTTTGGCCACACCGCCCAGAAGGTGTTTCTTCATGTAGACACCTTCACCGCGCAGCAAAGTGCGCGCAATATCGGTCGGTTCCGCACCGCTCATCACCCAATAGAGGGCTCTGTCGAAATTCAACACTACCGTAGCCGGGTTGGTCAGAGGGTTGTACGTGCCGATCCGTTCAATGTAACGTCCATCACGAGGTGCACGACCGTCTGCTACTACCATGTGATAAAAAGGTTGACCTTTCTTTCCATGTCTTTGCAATCTGATTTTTGTTGCCATAATTTTTGTTTTTTTTGTTAAGAAATTTCTCTGTTTTTCGAGCGTGCAAAGGTCGTAAAAAAATCAATACGAAACATATATTTTCAAAAAAAAATTTTTTGGGCGTATTTGCACCATCTGTCCTGGAATTTAACTACTTTTGCAATCCAAAAAAAACGTCATGAAAGCAAGCATCATCAATATCGGAGACGAACTGCTGATAGGACAGGTTGTCAATACAAATGCCAGTTGGATGTCCCAGCAGCTGACAGCCTGTGGAATCGAAGTCACGGAAGTGGCAGTGATAGCCGACGGGCGTCAGGCCATAGTACACACACTGGAACGCTGCCTGCAAGCCAGCGATCTCGTTCTCATCACCGGCGGACTCGGTCCCACAAAGGACGACATCACCAAACACACGCTTTGCGATTTCTTCCACTCCCGCCTGGTGGAAGACGAAGCAAGTCTCCGCAACATCGAACGGATTTTTGCCGGGCGCGGATATCCCATGACAGAAACCAACCGCATGCAGGCCTGGGTACCGGAATGCTGCAAAGTCATTGTGAACGAAGTGGGCACTGCTCCCTGCATGTGGTTCGAAAGCGAAGGAAAAATCATCATTTCCATGCCGGGAGTGCCTTCCGAAATGAAATATCTGATGGGAAACAAACTGCTCTCCCTATTGAAACAAAGAAACGGAGGCCTGTGCATACAGCAAAAGAATCTGATTTTTCAAGGCATTGGCGAATCCTTCCTGTCGGACAGAATAGAGCCGTGGGAAACCTCGCTTCCCTCCCACATCGGTGTAGCATACCTGCCGCAGCACGGCATGCTGCGGATGCGGCTTACCGCCAGAGGGGACGATGAAAAGATGCTGCAGCGGGAATTGGAATCCGAAAGCCGGAAACTGCATGAAATGGTCGGAGAATATATTTTGGGAGAGGACATGGAATCTCTTCAGGAAATAGCAGCAGATTGTCTGACCCGCTATGGAAAAACGCTCAGTACAGCCGAAAGCTGCACGGGCGGCGCCGTCGCCTCCCGCCTGACCGCCATGCCCGGTGCATCGGAATATTACAAAGGCGGTCTCGTTGCATACAGCAATGAATTAAAGGAAAATCTATTGGGCGTCAGTCATGAAACCCTGGTCCGTTACGGTGCCGTCAGTGAAGAAACCGTGCGGGAGATGGTCACCGGCCTGAGGGAACGTTGCCACACAGACTATGCCATAGCCACCACCGGCATTGCCGGGCCGAAAGGTGGAACCGCAGAAAAACCGGTAGGCACCGTATGGATAGGCATTGCCTCTGCCGAGACCTGCAAAACGTTGCTGCTGCATCTGAGCGACCAACGTGCTCAGGTCATTGAAAGAACCTGCAACCAAGTATTAAGTGAACTCATCAAACTCGTACGAAAAGAATGTGGAAGATAATCACCAGTCCCCAGGTCATCAGCGTATTCATGCTGATATGCTCCAATTGTTTCATGACTTACGCCTGGTACGGGCATCTGAAAAACATGTCCGGCAAAGCCTGGTGGCTGGCCGCCATCGTAAGTTGGGGCATAGCGTTTTTCGAATACATGATTCAAGTGCCGGCCAATCGCATAGGGTATACCGTATACACCCTTCCCCAATTGAAAATCATTCAGGAAGTCATTTCCCTTTCGGTGTTCATACCCTTCTCGATGATACTGATGGACCAGCCTTTCAAGACCAACTACATTTGGGCCGGACTCTGCCTGCTGGGAGCGGTATTTTTCATTTTTAGGGCCTAAGGCTCAAAATACAGGATTTCCCTCGTGGTCAGCTGCAGATTAATGCCATCGTAATCGGCTTTTTCCGTCCAGTTTCCATAGGCATCATACTGCAAATAAAATGTACGGAAATCCGTATCTCCGAAGCGGGTTTCCTTGGATTCCGTCCAATTGGACTTCCGCATGTATCTGTAGGTGATGTGCTGTACCTTCCCCTCATTGACCAATTCCTCCGAAAGAATGTTTCCCTTACGGTCATAGCGGATTTCCCGCTGTTTTCTCACACTGCCGTCAGGAGCATATGTAGTTTCCCTGACCAGACGTTTTTTTGAGTCGTACTCAGCCGTATACTCCCATTGCAGACGGTTCTTGCCATCGTAATAACGGATTCGGGAAGGCAGGGAATCGGTAAAATATTCCGTTTCGCGGGTATAGCCTTCGCTGTATATGTAAGGCAACTGCTCATTGTAAACCTTGACAAGCCGTCCGACGGAATCATAGGTGTAATGTACGTCTGCAATTCGTCCTCCGTAACGGTTGAATGTCTTCACCTCCTCCAATTTTCCCCTGCGATAGGAATAAGTGGACTGCTGAAAGAGGCCGCCGGTGTCATCATATTGACGTTCAATGGCCAGACGGTTCAATTTGTTGAACTGATACTGAAGTTCACCCGCCTGCTGACGGCCCACCCCCCAACGGAAGGATTGCAGCCGATGCAGGGAATCGTACTCAAAAGTCTCGTATTGATCAACCGACTTTCCCTCCTGAAAAATTCTGTGGTACGTCAGGACACCCGTTGTATCGAAGACAAATTCCTGGAAACCGGCAAACAGGCTTCGGTCTGCCGTGTAGAAACGCAAGCCCTCCACCTTGAAATGAAAGGAAAGATACTGGGATTCCTTCACTCTTTGTACCGGTCCTCGGAGATCCCAATGGGAACGGTTTTTACCGGGAATATCCTGAGCAGAGAGCGCACATGCGGCAATCAGCAGACAGAGGGTCCATCCTATCCTACGCATCCGCACCCCCTCCCCTGTATGCCAGACTGCGGCGGACCTCTTTTTCTTTCAAGGTTTCCCGCTTGTCATACATTTTCTTTCCCCGGGCAAGGGCTATTTCCAGTTTGGCATAGCCGTTTTCGCTGATAAACAAAAGTGTCGGAATGATGGTAGTGCCTTTTTCGTTCAGTTTGGACTGCAATTTGCGCAGTTCCCGCTTGGTCAGCAGCAGTTTGCGGTCACGTTTGGGTTCGTGGTTATTGTAACTTCCCTCTTTGTACTCAGAAATATGCAATCCCCTAACCCACAGTTCATTACCAATAAACAAACAATAGGCATCCGTCAAATTGGCCTTTCCCGTCCGTATGGCTTTGATTTCCGTACCGACCAATACGATGCCGGCAGTATACTTCGTCTGAAGGAAATACTCAAACTCGGCCTTCCTATTCTTGATATTGACAGGTCCCTGCAACTTTTTCTGTGCCATTATTCCGCTTCTTTTTTATAATTGGAAATCCCTTCTTTCAAAAAATCTAAAAAAAGTTGCACGTTCTTATTATACTGATGATTATTCCTTGTCAAGATGCGACCTTCACTGTCCATGATAACATAGTAAGGTTGGGCATTGACATTGAAGTTTTCCTCCTGGAAATTGATGTTTTTCTGCCCTACCGTCTTCATCAGCATGCCCTTGGAGTCTTTTTCCCACTCCTCTTCCGGCAGTTTGATTTTGGCATCCGCATACAGGGAGCACATTATGAATTCCTGCTGCAGCAAAGCGGTAACTTCCGGATCCGCCCACACGTAGTGTTCCATTTTCCGGCAATTGGCACAGGTTTTTCCTGTAAAATCAACAAAAATGGGCTTGCCCGCTTTTTTCGCGAATGCTTTGGCTTCGTCCAGATCGAAAAAACCGTCAAAACCGGTCGGCATTTCCAATTCATCAGCATATTTGCGATCGGCCGGAAGTCCGGATATGCTGACGACTGCCGCTGCTTGCGAGTGCTGCGCATTTTCCACGACAATGCGGTTGATATCGAAATCCTGGGTATCCATGGGCGGAATGAATCCGGAAATAGCCTTCAGCGGAGCTCCCCAGAGACCTGGAATCATATACACCGTGAACGAAAAAACCAGAATGGCCGAAAACAGACGATAGAGGGAAATGGCCTTGTTTTCGCCGTCTCCATGGAAGCGGAGTTTGCCCAAGAGGTAAAATCCCAGCATGGCAAAAATCACAATCCACAACGACAGATACACTTCCCTATCCAAAATATGCCAGCCGCAATACAGGTCGGCCATGCTCAGGAATTTCAATCCGAATGCCAGTTCAAGAAAAGCGAAGACGACTTTGACCGTATGCAGCCAGTCGCCGGACTTCCATTTGGTGATCACGCTGGGGAACATGGCCAGCAGCGTGAAGGGAGCGGCAAAGCCAATACCGAATCCCAGCATGGAAAGCAAAGGTATCAGACGGTCGGTGCCGCTGGTGCAGAGACCCACCAGGGCTGCACCCAAAATCGGTCCCGTACAGGAAAAGGATACCAACACTGTCGTCAGTGCGATAAAGAAGGGAGCACCCCAGCCGCCTTTGTCGGCTTTGGCATCGGATTTATTGACCATCCAACCGGGCAGAGTGATTTCAAAAAGTCCGAAAAAGGAAAGGGCAAAGGTCATGAAGATGATAAAGAATATCAGATTCGGAATCCAATGAGTAGCAATGGTGTACATAACCTTCGGTCCGAATATCAGAGCCAGCAGCACACCCAACACCATATATATAAAGATGATGGAGATGCCGAACATCCATGCCTGACGCATGCCTTTTTTCCGATTGCCTTCACCGGCACCGTGCATGAAGAAGTTAACGGTCATCGGAATCAAAGGGAACACACAGGGAGTGACCAGCGTCAGCAAACCGGCACCCAATGCAATCAGGAAAACCATCAGCAAGGAAATGTGTTTGCCTTCCGATGCGGTTTCGGCTTCGTCGGCAGAGACTGATTCCGCCACCTCTGCTTCCATTTTCTCTTCAGACTCGGGCTGCAGGGTATCCACCGCGACCTCCGCAACAGATTCCGCAACGGAATACGTTCTCTTTTCGCGTTTCACGCCTTTGATCGGAATACAAAAATCCCGTCCGCACATTACGCATTTCCCTTCGACTTCAGTACAGGACTGCGCATCGACTGTAACCTCCAGGAAGAAATCTTCCTCGCTCAATATTTTGATTTTCTGAACAAACACAACGGGAGACTTCTCAAAATAGCGGTCTGTGCCAAAATCGTCCTTTGCTTCCACATATTTGGGCTCTGAAGTTTTTCCGACCAGACGGTAACAGGCCGAAGGATTATAGGTAAAAACGGTCTGCTGGGTAATACCTTCGGTATTGTATTGAGAATAAAGATGCCAACCGGATTCCACTGTAGCCACGATTTTCACATTGGCCTCTGCATTCGGCAGCATCACCACCTGGTAGTTCCATTGTACGGGTTCGCTGAGCTGAGCAGATACTTTTGCCGTAAGTGAAACGGAAAATATCAGAAAAAGGATCAGAATTCTAGTCGCAAAATTTTTATTCATAAGATCTGGGTTTTAGGCAGATTTTAAATTCAACTTTCCTTTAATTTTCGGACAAGACAGCGAACCAGCTCGAACCGTTTCGCCCTAAAATTAATTTTGCAAATATACAATATATACGAATGTATTCGCTATAAATTGCCTGTTTTTTCCTGTTTTTTTTGTTTCTGCCTACCTCTTTCCGTTAGTTTACGCCAAACCCGTCTGTCTGTTTCTATCCGAACGTGTTGTAAACCAAGCACGTCATAAAGTGGGATGCTGACACTGGAATTACAAAAATCCGGATTTGGATGGGATTCCGACGGAAAATATTTTCAGAAGATTTGTTTCAGCCAATCAGAACAACACCTTAACGGCAAGACTCCTTATTTATTGCATATCTGCATTCCTCAGAACTGGAAATAGATGAAAGACTGCAAGTCTGCCGTCACGAACTGATATATGGCGAATACGGATACCACCACTATCAGCAAGACCACCGGCACAGGCAACATGGCAAAACAGAGGCGATACCGGCGTTTGAAGCGATCCGGAAGCCAATGCACAAGCATGCCGAAGGCGAACAGTATGAAAATATTCCGATATTCGTACACAATGGAAGGAATCAGGGACAGGTTCCAGGACCCTCCTATCTGGTTTACCATGTTTTTGGCCGTAGCCCAAGCCACTTCATTGGCTTCTGCCGGATTCAGATTGGAACCGGAACGGAAAAACAGACGGGTGAAGGTAACAAATACAAAAGTCATCAGCACGGACCAGACCGTACCCACGGCTTTTATTTCCGCTCCATTGCGCAACCAACGGTACAAGGTTCCCAACAGGGTACCTGCAAAGAAAATTCCGCTCCAAACAGCAGCTAAACGGAAAAACGGAGTATGGACACGGATGTCCATGATGAAGAAAAAGGCAAAGACTGACAAAGTGATGAGCACCTTCTGCAGTCGGGTTCGGTCGCGCCATATTTTATAGGACAGTATGCCGATGCCGTTCAAACCGCCCCAGATCATGAAATTCCAACTGGCTCCGTGCCACAATCCTCCGAACAGCATGGTGTTCATCATATTGATGTTGGTATTGATTTTCTTGCGCGTTTTCGGTACAAACACCAGGAGCAGGGTCAGCAGTACGACAACGGAAACAATCAGCACCGTTACCCAAAGCTGTTTGGCCAGGAATATAATGATCATACAGATGGTCAGTATCATCAGGTAGGTTGCCGGTGACGCACTGCGGTTGCCTCCCAATGGAATATACAGGTAATCTTTCAGCCAGTTGGACAGAGAAATATGCCATCTTTTCCAAAATTGACTGGGATTCTGCGCCTTATAGGGAGAATTGAAATTCTTTGGAAGCTGAAAACCCATCAGCATGGCCACGCCGATAGCAATATCTGTGTAACCGGAAAAATCCGCATACACCTGCAGGGAATAGGCAAACAGAGCGGATAGATTTTCAAAACCCGTATACATCAAAGGATTGGCGAACACTCTATCGATAAAGTTTACCGCCAAATAATCGCTCAACACCATTTTCTTGATCAGACCGTTCAAAATCCAGAACACAGCCAGACCGAACTGCCGCCTGGAAAGGGAATATTTCTGGTAAATCTGAGGAACGAACTGGGACGCCCGCACAATGGGACCGGCTACCAAACCGGGGAAGAAACTGACATAGAATCCAAAATCCAAGACATTTTTCACCGGCTCTACCCTGGCTCGGTAGACATCAACTACATAACTGATTGTCTGGAAAGTAAAGAAGGATATGCCGACCGGGAGCAAGATGACATCCACGTCGAAATGATGCAGATTAAACGCATTGGCCCAGTGTGCCAGGTAATTGAAAACCTTGTAGTCGGTGCGGAACAGATTATTGTATACATCTGTAAAGAAATAGGCATATTTGAAATAGAACAATACGGCCAGATTCACTATCACACTGGCGGTCATCCACAGTTTTTTACGGGAAGAACCCCGTGCCCGGCTTATACCCTTGGCTGCGAAAAAATTGAAAATGGTGGAAAAAATCAGAATCAGCACAAACAGCCCGCTGGTCTTGAAATAGAAAAACAGACTCACGAAAAAAAGGAAGCTGTTACGCAACAGACGACGGTTGCACGTCAGGCTGAAAACGATGAATACAAAGAAGAAAAACGCCCAGAAATAGAATTGGGTAAACAGCAAGGGCTGCTCCTCATTAAAGAAAAATATAGTCTTCAGATAATGCAGTATATCATTCCACACCATAATTCACCTCTCCTTTCAAATGATATGCATAGGACTGCATCAAAGCATTGTACAACAAGTCAGCCACATAACGGTAACCCTTGGATGTAAAATGCACTTTGTCCTTTTGTGCCAAACCTTTCGCTTCCCATACAGACATGGACTTCAAACCGCCCATGACGGAAAAAAGATCCCAGACTGCTCCCTTGTATTCGGAGGCCAGACGGTAAAAAACATCCCTCGCCAGAAGTCCGTTGGAATTTACACTGTAACGACGGCGCCCGCTGGAACGGTAACTGTCGTTGTTCGTGATGAAAAGAAAACGGCAATCCGGAGAAACACGGAGGATTTCATCCAGAAGCATTTCATAACGTTTACGGAACAGCGTCGTATCAAAATGATCCCCGCTGGCGTCATTGATGCCTATACCGAGCACACAAAGATCGGGACGGACGAACTGCAGGTCATTTTCAAACAGGGGACACTGCAAATATGAAGGCACGCTGGCCCCGTTCACGCCGATGGCATGATACGTGATCCCGGGTTCATCGTTTTCCAACTGGAATCCCCGAATGTAAAAATCTTCCCACACGGAGTCGCGCTGACGAAATATCAGACGGAAAGAATCGGTGGGATTATCCAATACATACAGATAGGTTCGGCTGCTCGTATCATAAGTTCCCTGATATGCCAAGCCGCCTGTCTGCAGTATCGGCACTACATTGCCGGAATCCGAGTAGGCGAACAGGCGCACTTTGTCAAAACGGAACTTCAGTCCGTCATTGTTGCGCAAACGGAGTGAAAGCCGGGCCGTCCGGGTCTGAGGAACGACCACCATGCCGGAAAGTCCCATTATGTAAGGGACCGAATGACCGGTGTTTTTACAGGACGACCAATTCCCGCTGCACTTGACCTGATAGTTGTACGGATTGTTGGTTTTGGCTGCCGTGAACGGAAACAGAAAACCACGGGACGAGGTCAGTCCCGGCTGTATTTCCAACAGATGACGCCGCATCTGATGCGAAAACATGCCAGCCTGCACGTGGGAACCTCCGATATGCAGAACATTCAAATGACCCTCTCCTCCGAGCAGCAGACTGTCCCAACGCTGGAACATATCATAGAACCACAGGCTGTCGGAAGGAAAATACAACCGGTTGCTGTCCGACACTCCGATTCGCTCATCGGGTGGCAGAGACCACACTTCTTGGGAAAAAGAGGAAAGCGTTCCCCAGCCAAGAACCGTGAAGAACAAACAACACAACAGATTTTTCATCTTACTGATCAGAGCGTGTCATGAATTGTTTAACCAAAACGGCATTGCAATGGCTTCTCAACTCGTAGAAGTCATAATGCGTCAGAAAGGAATTGGAGAGAATCTGTGAAATTTTCTCTGCCCCCGCTTCCGTAAAATGGACGTAGTCAGGACCGGCCCAAGACTTTCCCACCCACTGTATCATCGAGTTCTGACCTCCCATGACGTGGAACATGTCCCAATAGGCGGCATCGTTGGCCAAAACCGTACGTTTCAAAGCCTCGTTCATCTTAGGAAGATACGGATAGGTCTGCAGTTTCCCGTTGACTTTTTTAGACATGTCGGAAGGACCTATGAACAGGACCTTGGCGTGCGGATACAGCCTGTGGATATACTTCAACTGGCGGGTAATATTCGCCATGTAATTGTCAATGGCTTTGTCGCCGCTGATGGAAGGCATCATATTCCCTCCATACTGCATGATGATCAAATCGATGTTCATCTTGCGGTAACACTGGCCCAGAACGGCTGAGTCAATACGGGTGAAAATCGTTCCCGAACACCCCCGCATGGGCACATTGCTGACGGAAACGCCATGCGTCCCTTCCAGAGCAATGCCATAGATGTCTGCTGTCCCGTTCATCTGTATGGACACGGAAGAGAGCGAATCCTTGAAAGTCCACTGCAACAGACTGACGCCTTTGTTTGCCTGCGGGAGGCTGCGGGTAATGCCCTTGCAGCTGGCAGAAAAACCGGGCAGATTGTTCCCGACCACCAGGGTGACCTTCTGATATTTTTTGGACAGTGGCTGTGCTCTTTTGGAGGAAGAAGCACGGGCCGTGAAGGTGGCGGCACCCCTTGCCTGCGCACAAGTAGCCATCAGACCATAACGGCGGTGCGGTGCCCGGGGCTGAGTGGAATCTCCATAGCACACATAACGCTGCAGGCCTGTAGAGGACTGGCTGACAGTGAAAGTCGGAATGGTCTGGACCGGAGGCAGTATGCCGGCGCCAATTCCACCGAAACGCTTCTGTAGGCTCTGGCGGAAAGTACTGGAAATGCGGTCCATTTCTATCTGCGAATCGCCATAATGGACAATGCGTACCGTACGCCCGTTTGCGGCCTGCTTCAACTCGTCAAACAAAGGGTCGAAATAGGTATAATCGTCATCGGGAAAATAAATCCTGTCTTCGTTCTGCGTGACAAAATTCTTGTAGAACCTCAAACTGTCAATGACAGACTTCAGTCCGTCTGTTTTCGTTCCCTGCTGCAGACGGGAAAGTTTGCTTTCCACATCTTCGGCAGGCACTGCCGAATCCGATGATTCATCGGCAAAGAGTTCGACCGGAGAGGGAAAATCCAAGTGGAACGAGCCCAGGCTCAATCCGCCTTCCGGCATAGCATAACCGACGATTCCCAACAATATGAAAGTGGAAATCATAAACAAAATGACTTGGATAGGTTTCATTATCTGTTGACGACGTTAAGTGTGCAAATTACTCCATCGGTTTCCCGGCCTGAGTGAATTGCATATCAAAATCCAACTTGGTTTTCTTGCTGTACAGGTTCACCACATAGTACAGTTTGTTCTGTCCGTCCGTAGCCTGCCAGCACTGCCGGATTTCCGTATTGGGAAAATTGCCTGCCACATAATTCCGAATGGTGGTCGGCACCTTGGAGGCAGGAATTTCCGTACGGGTGTATACCCAGGACGCGTCCGGAGCGTAGGCAGTCTGCTTCACGTTATCCCGTTTGTCTGTATAGTTGGCGACCCAATTGTCTTCGTCATCCTTCTCCCAACGCACATCCACGGCGTCCGTAATGCGCGTTTTGAATGCGGCAGCCACGTTCATGGGAACAACCGGAGGTGTCTTCTTGGCAGTCATCTGGGCTTCGATTTCTTCTTCGGTACGGAAATCATCCACCAGTTTCAGGAATTTTCCGGTCCGGGTAAAATAAACCGTGGCATACGGTTGTCCCACACCGGGACGCTGGATAAGGATGATATAGATGTTTCCTTCCTCCTCGAATTCCTCGTCCTCCTCATAGCGGATATTCTTGTAAATGTACTCAGGATAATAAGTAGAAGTCCACTTGTGGATGGAATTGGGGATTTCGTCGGCACTGATAGACTTCACAGGAAAGATGTCCAACTGCTGGTCCTTGGCGAATTCCTTTTCCAGTTTTCTCTCTTCCTTCTCCTCTTCTGCTGTCATGTTCGATGCGGAGGAAGTCTTCAACGCCGGCTCTTCAATGTACTTGATACGGGCGCTCTTGTCCAGATACAGGGTGGTGATGTCGCCGTCTTTGGAATATTGGGCTTCTATGATTTCCACTGCAAAGAAATCCTGCTTGTCGCTGCGGATTTCCTTACCGGCCGAGACGAATTTGTAGGAAGGATAGAACTGTCCAATGGTTTTGTATACAGCCGAAGGCACTCTGTCTTTTTCCAACTCCGTGCGGCTGCTGATCCAAGCGCCTTTATCGGTGAACTTGCCCAGGGTATTCTGCTCACGCACCACACATTTTACCGTATAGACCGAATCTCCGGGACGCAGGAACCAACGCACCTCGGAAGCATTCATCATTCTTTTTTTGAAGGCTTTCATTACTACGGCAGGAACCTTGTCTTCCGAAATCAGGTTTTCATCGGCTTTCTTGGCAGCGGCTTTCTTTTTGGATTCGCCTTTTTCCTTCACCTCCTTGCCGGAGGAAGCGACTTCCTTCTGTTTAGCGACGCTGGCCATCACTTCATCGCTCAAAGGTTTTTCCGTTTTGCGGGTGAAATTTCCGATCAGGGTAAAGCGCATTTCGGCCAGTACGTTTTTCGAGCGGTCTGTCACTCCCACCAGATAGTATTGGAGATCCTTTTCCTCCTTCATCAGGTAGGAATAGGAGATCTCGTCGTAGTTGGGATACTCCTTCTTGACCACATTGAACACATTCATGGGAAGATCTTCCTGCTCCACAAAAATAGCCGTTCTCAGCCACTTGCCGTTTTCCGTATAGGTGGTTCGGGTGGAAGACTGATCATCCTTGTAGGAAGCCACATAATCGGCACCCACCTTTTCCCAAGATATGGACTTGGCTTTGGGATATTGGGCATGGAATTTCTCAGTCACATTCTTAGGGACTTCACTCGTCTTCAAATTCTGAGCGTCTGCAGGACAGGCGGCCGTTACCGCGAGTCCTATAAGAAGGCTGCGGACTGCTTTTGAAAAATACATATTCATACCTATTCTATATTCGTTAAAATAATTTGCAAAAATAGAAAAAATACACATACAAAAGCCAGATGAAACCAATTTTTTATAAAATAAAATCGCTCCCGATGCAGGTTCATATTCTTTTTTCTTGTACTTTTGCAGATCGGATTTTAAAGTAAAACGAGAAATGATACATATTACGTTGCCTGACGGCTCCATCAAAGATTTCGAGAAAAGCGTAACTCCCTACGAAGTGGCCCTTTCCATCAGTGAAGGATTGGCCCGCAATGTATTTGCGGCCGTAGTCGATGACAAAAAATGGGATTTGAACCGTCCCATCACCCAAGATGCGTCCGTACGCCTGCTGACTTGGAACGACAAAGAAGGGAAACAGGTATTCTGGCACACCTCGGCCCACCTGATGGCTGAAGCCATTGAGCAGCTCTATCCGGGCGTAAAGTTCGGCATAGGCCCGAGCATAGAAACCGGATTCTACTACGACATCGATTTCATGGACTACACCATTTCTTCGGAAGATTTTCCGAAAATCGAAGCCAAAATGGCGGAAATCGTCAGCAGCAAGCAGGAAATTGTCCGTTCCGAAGTTTCCAAAGCCGAAGCGATGGACTTCTTCACAAAAAAAGGCGACGAATACAAACTGGAACTGATACGCGACCTGGAAGACGGGAACATCACCTTCTACACTTCCGGAAGTTTCGTTGACCTTTGCCGCGGCCCGCATTTGCCGAACATGGGACTCATCAAGGCCGTCAAACTGACCAGCCTGGCCGGGGCCTACTGGCGCGGCGATGAAAAGCGCAAACAGCTTACCCGTGTGTATGCCGTCAGTTTCCCCAAAAAAAAGGACCTGGACGAATATCTCCAACTGATGGAAGAAGCCAAGAAACGCGACCACCGCAAAATAGGAAAGGAAATGGAACTCTTCACCTTCTCCCAGCGAGTGGGTCAGGGTCTGCCGCTCTGGCTGCCCAAAGGCACCGATTTGCGCAAGCGTCTGGAAGGATTTCTGGTCAAGGTGCAGCGCCGCTACGGATACCAGCAGGTCATCACGCCGCACATCGGCAATGTCAATCTGTACAAGACTTCCGGACACTATCAGAAATACGGGGAAGATTCCTTCCGTCCCATCACCACGCCTCAGGAAGGAGAAGAATTCTTCCTGAAACCCATGAACTGCCCTCATCACTGCGAAATCTACGCCAGTCAGCCCCGTTCCTACAAAGACCTGCCGCTGCGCCTGGCCGAATTCGGAACCGTATACCGTTACGAACAGAGCGGCGAACTTCACGGACTGACCCGTGTGCGCAGTTTCACCCAGGATGATGCCCATATTTTCTGCACTCCCGACCAGCTGAAAGAGGAATTCTGCAAGGTCATTGACATCGTGCTTTTGATTTTCAAGACATTGAATTTTACGGAATACACAGCCCAGATTTCGCTCCGAGATCCCAAGAATACAGCCAAATACATCGGCACGGACGAAAATTGGGAAAAGGCGGAACGCGCCATTTCCGAAGCAGCCGCCGAAAAAGGGCTGAAAACGGTTTCTGAAATCGGTGAAGCTGCTTTTTATGGTCCCAAACTGGATTTCATGGTCAAAGACGCCATCGGGCGCAGCTGGCAACTCGGTACCATACAGGTGGATTACAACCTGCCCGAACGTTTCGGTCTGGAATACATTGGCAGCGACAGTCAAAAGCACCGCCCCATCATGATCCACCGTGCTCCCTTCGGCTCCATGGAACGTTTCATTGCCGTACTGATAGAGCACACCGCCGGAAACTTTCCCCTGTGGCTCACACCGGACCAGGCCATCATACTGCCCATCAGCGAAAAATACCAGAATTACGCTGAACAGGTGCGCAACGAGTTGGACGACAGAGATGTTCGGGTATGCATAGACGAACGCAGCGAAAAAATGGGAAAGAAGATCCGGGACGCCGAGATAAAGAAGATTCCTTACATGCTGGTAGTCGGAGAAAAAGAGGCTGCCGAACACACGGTCTCCGTCCGCGGACACGGCATGCAGGACATGGGAACCATGCCGGTAGAGGCTTTTGCCCAGTTCATCAATGATGAAGTCAGGGCAATGAAAAACCCTAAAGCCGAATAGGACTCTATTCTGAAATCACTTCCGATTCCAATACCTTGAAATCAGGTGTAATGGGGAAACCGTAATACTCGGGCTCCAGCACCTGATTTCCTTTTTTCATATATACCCGGGCGGAAACAAAGAAGCACTTCAGATTGGTAGAATCCGCCGATGGTCCGACAAGCTGGTCGGTCAGACGTTCCAGACGGCCCACGACTTCCGAAATCCGGTGCCCCACCTCCTGACGCTGTTCCATCTGAAGGACACTTCCCTCTTCGGGATAGGCATTGTATTCCTCATTCAGGCGTTCCAGGTAATTTTCCGCTATCGGCTTTTCCACAAACAGCAAGTAGGTATAGTCAGAGAGACTGTCAATGTGCAGTACGCGCACACTGTCAACACTTACATCTGCCCCTGTATTTTCCGTCATGTACTGAGCAACTGTTTCCGACAATTTCTGTTCCAGACGTTGCCTGCGGCTTCCGCAGGATACAGTTGCCAACAAAACGAGACCGCATACGGCCCACACATATTTTTTCCTATTCGTTTCCAACATACTCTGATTTTTGGTTTTCATGATAAAAAAAAACGGAAGGCATTCCCTGATATTGTATTTTTACTTATCTTTGCACTTTAATTTTATCAATACACTCAGTTATGAAAAACAAAATTGTCGCAGGAAACTGGAAAATGAACAAAACCTTCCCTGAAGCGGAAGAACTGTTGGTCGCCATTGCCGAAGGGCTGGACGACATGGCTTTGGAAACGGATGTCATCATCTGCCCTCCCTACCCCTATTTGGAGATGGCCGCCGACATATCGGAAGAAAGCAATTTCACCGTAGGTGCCCAAAACGTCAGCAGCAGGGACAAAGGAGCCTATACCGGAGAAATCAGTGCTGCCATGCTGAAATCGGCCGGAGCAGACCTTTGCATCGTAGGACATTCCGAAAGGAGAAACTATTTCAAGGAAAGTGATGAAGAACTGGCCGCCAAAGTAGATCAGCTGCTGAACAACGACATGGTTCCCATTTTCTGTGTCGGAGAACAGAAGGAAGAACGGGAAGCTGGCATTCAGTTCGACGTCATCCGCAGACAGATAGAGAACGGCCTTTTCCACTTGGGAGGCGACGACATTGAAAAAGTCATCATCGCCTACGAACCCGTTTGGGCCATAGGTACCGGACTTACTGCCACACCGCAACAGGCACAGGAAGTCCACGCTTTCATCCGCAAACTGATGGAAGAAAAATACGGCACGGAAAAAGCCTACAACATGTACATTCTGTACGGAGGAAGCTGCAACGCAGGCAATGCGCTTGAACTGTTCAGCTGTCCGGATGTGGACGGCGGACTGATAGGCGGAGCCTCCCTGAAACCGGACGATTTCATAGCCATCATCAACGCGGCCGAAACCTGTGTAAAAAACGACTGATCCGGACAGCATGGAATACATTGAAATCAAATGCCGCATACAACCGGTGGACATCGGTTCCGAAATTCTGACCGCCCTATTGGCCGAAATAGGGTGTGACAGTTTCATGGACTGGGAAGAAGGACTGCTGGCCTACATCCCCGCCGACCAGTTTTCCGAAGAAAAACTGAAAGCCATTTCCCTGCCGGCCGATTCCGGCATACAATGGAACTATGAAGTCGGAAAATGGGAAGATCAGGACTGGAACGCCGTTTGGGAAAGCAACTACGAGCCGGTATGGATTGACGGGCGCTGTTACATTCACGCCCCTTTCCATCCGGAGGAAAAAGCCGAATTCGATATTTTGATTGAACCCAAAATGTCATTCGGCACGGCACACCACGAGACAACGGCACAGATGCTGTCCCTGCTCATGCGGACAGACTGCGAAGGCAAGAACGTACTGGACATGGGTTCCGGCACAGGAGTCCTGGCCATTCTGGCACATAAGAAAGGGGCCCGCGGGATATACGCCATAGACAACGACGAATGGGCGTATGCCAATGCAGTGGAAAACTGCGAAAACAACCACGCGCCCATACGCTGCATTTTGGGAGATGCCTCGTCCATACCCGAACAGGCCTTCGATATCATCCTGGCCAACATCAACCGGAACATACTGATGCAGGATATGCCTGCCTACGTCGCACACCTGAACGAAAGCGGCCTTCTTTTCATCAGCGGATTCTACATCGGCGACGATTTGCAGAGTCTGAAGGAAAAAGCAGAACAGCTCGGAATGGAATTCGTTGAGAATACGGAAAAAAATCGCTGGGCAGCAGCCCTGTTTGTAAAAAAAAGGGTACAGACGACGTAAAAAAACAAAAAAAGTAAAAAAAAACGACGAAAGTTAAAGAATTTATATGTACTTTTGCACGTTTGCATTCTTTGCGGAACACTAGGGTAACGCATATAATTCAACAATTTAAAATTCAAGCGATTACACCTTTTGTTCGGCTAGTTGCAAATATAACATTATTGCAAATAAACAAAGTAAATGTAATATTTTTAAATGATGAAAAAGGTATCTAATCTCATTTGGGGAGTCGTGGCCTGCATTTTTGCGACGACCTCTCTTCAGGCTCAATCAGTCAAGGTAGAATGGGAAGCGGCAGGACCCGACAATGTCAGCGGACGCTCCAGGGCCATTCTCGTCGACAACCAGAACAGTTCCATTATTTATGCCGGATCGGCTGGAGGAGGATTGTACATATCCCAAAACGGTGGAATGACTTGGCAGAAAGCCATCAATCTGGAAGCTGCTTGTGTCAATGCACTGATACAGGATTCCGAAGGCAATTTGTATGTCGGTACCGGAGAAGGGCTGAACCAAGGAGCCTCTGCTCCCGGTGTCAAATCGGCATTCGGCACATACCAGTCCGGATACAATGTGAATTATTTCGGAATCCGCGGAAACGGAGTCTACAAAATGGTGAATGACAGTTTCGTTCTGTTAGAAGCCACTGCCGACTGGAAGGAAGTGAACCGCATGGCCTTCGACGAAAAAAACAATACCCTCTATGCAGCCACAGATGATGGATTGCAGTATTCCCAGGACTTCGGAGAAACCTGGAGCCAGGCCAAAGCCGGCTCACCCCTGAATCTGACAGGTATTGATGTCAAAGCCTGCAACGGTGTCGTGGTATTTGCCGATCTGGACCGCAAAAACCATGTCAGCAAAGCCTATATCTCCACGACCGGCCCCAACGGATTCACCTCTCTCTGCGGAAAAGACAAATTGAGCGATAATGCATTCCGTATCGAACTTGCATTGGCTCCCTCCGACAGCAGTTACATTTATGCTTCAGCCGTCAATACTTCCGGAGACATTATCAACATGTACATGTCCAAAGACCAGGGAAAAACATTCCAGATTATCCTTCCGGGAGGAAGCGTTCTGATTGATCTGTACTCCACCCAAGGATTCTTTACCAACAGCCTCGCTGTTTTTCCCTCGGATCCCGAACATCTGCTGATCGGCGGATATCCCTACGTTTGGGAGGCACAGTCCATACAGGAAAACGGTTATTTCAGTTTTACTGAACTCATTTCCAATTTTGGAACACACAACATTGTATTTACAGACAAAAACATTTACTTTGCCACCAATGTAGGTATCTACAAATCCGAATACCTCGGGACGACCCTGCTTTCCTATGTGGCCTTGCAGAGAAATATCACAACGGCACAGATTACGGACGTCAGTGTTGCTCATGACGGAGCTCTGCTGGCAGGCAGCACGAACAACGGAAGCCTGTATATCAGCACACACGGCAATACCGATGAAAGCGCGACTTCCCTGCTCGGAGCCGCATATGCCGGAAGCAGCCTTTTCTCCATATTGAACACCAATGCCATGTTCTATGCTACCACCTACGGATTCTGCTATCGCAGAGCCAGCAGTTCCACCGAGCCGGAACTGCCCGGCAGCTGGTATGACGAAGATATGATGCTGACCTCTCTGGGAAGCACGAAATATCCGTCCTGGAGTTCTGCCATCATGAAGGAAAATTGCCACTCCAACGGCAGTCTGTCCCCCATGGCCATTTGGGAAACCACGGATGACCAATACGCAACCGAAGTAGTGACCTTTGTTGCCGACAAGCGCTACGATCAGGGCGATTCCATCTGTGTCAAGAGCAAAACGGCTGACTATCCCATGTGGATGCCGGCTCCCAAGGACATGGATACCGACGACACCACCAGAGACAAATCCTGCGATGTAATTGACAGAGTACAGAGCAGACTGTTCATCGGCGGCGGCGGATTCTTCAGTTCCAACAAGGTATACGGAGCTCCCATTTTCATGGCCAAAGGAGCTTTGAATTTTGCCGTTCCTCCTACCTGGTATCGCATATTCTTCACCATTGATACCAACGAACAGGTAACCAACCTTTGTGTTTCCGAAGATGGAAATCACCTCTACGCCTCTACCTTCAGTGCCAGCACTGGTTTCCACAACATTTACAGAATTTCCGGATTCAATACGGCCAGAGATTCCGCCACTCTCAGTTTCGGGACATCCATGGGTTCCCGTATCGTACCGAATCCCTCCTATGGTCTGGAATGGGCCAAGATTTATGAAACCAATACGGATTTCATCACATCCATTGCCCTCGATCCCTATGACGAAGACAACAACAAACTGATCATCACCTTCTCAAGCGGAGATATACAGATGACCAAGAATGCCGCAGAAGCCAGCGACAACAGCGAACTTGTTATGGAAAGCAAACTGGGAAGCGGTCTGCCCTTCGATGCTGCGTTCTATACCGCCCTGGTGCTCAAATGCGATGCTGACAACAGCAACAACACCGTCAATGAGGACATGGCCATGATAGGCACGGAAGAAGGTGTTTACTACACGGAAAACTTTACCTCCGCCAATCCGACTTGGACGCTGATCAACACGGGAATCAATTCCAAAGTTCCTGTTGTGAAACTGATCCAACAGCGCAACATGCTGGAAGATGTGGAAAGCCATTACTATTCCAAGAGCTACATCAAGGATTCCGCTGTTATTGATACGGTCATCATTCAATACGAAGGTGTATATAACCACGGTTGGGTGTATGCCGCTACTTACGGCAGAGGCATTTTCCGCACAGATGCTTTCGGTGCGAAAGGAACAGGAATCGACAGACATTCCGAAGTGGCAGCGATTGAAAAGCAACTGCACATCTATCCCAATCCTACGGACGGACAGACGGTAGTTGAATACGATCTGGATAAGGATGCATCCTCTGTCAGTGTAAGCATCTACGATGTAAACGGAAGAAGAATCTCTTATAGAAACATCGGTAGCCGCTACAAAGGAACCAATCAGGTATCCATCAATTGCAGCAGCATGGCGAAAGGAATCTATTTCGTCCAGGTCAGAACAGACGAACAAGTCATAAATGGTAAAGTAGTGGTGAAATAATCCGCTCTGCTCCACAGAAAGACCGGCATGCTTTCCATGCCGGTCTTTTTTTACCCTACTCTACATACAGACACTAAAACTTTTTTTTTGATAAGTACGGGAGCATATGATAAAAATTAGTAATTTTGCCGATTCAGTTCCCGTTAAACTTCGTGCAACGGACTTCACGAAATTTAAGGGAATTATGTGTATGTAAAAACAAGAAGAAGTCCTGATTTAAACTAAAACATGATGAAACGAATTGGTCTCAGTCTGTTGTTCATTGCCGCTTGCCTGTTCGGCACAACCTCTTACGCTCAAATAGCCGACTTCGCCTCAGCCAAGCGGGTAGCCGAAAATTTCCGCACGCAAATCAATCCGAATGCGGACAATACCGTCAGTGAAACCTTCACCCAAACCAAGGAAGGGGATGCTGTATATTACATATTCAATTATAAGGATGGCGGATTTGTCATTGTGTCCGCAGAACAGACAACCAGACCCATTTTGGGCTACTCCATGGAAAACCATTTCGACATCCGTCAGAACAATCCGGCCCTGAAAGCCTGGATGTCCGGTTACGAAACGGCTATTTTCGAAGCCAGAAAGGCCCATGTGCAAGCCGATGTGGAAGCCGCTCGCGAATGGAAAAACCTGCAAGAAGGCAAACCGGCTTTTGTCCGGAAAGGACAAAATCACGTCGACCCCCTGCTGACCTGCACCTGGAATCAGGACAGATACTACAATGCCAATTGTCCTTTGGAAGGAGAGGATATATCCGGAACTGCTGCCTATGACTTCCATACACCCGTCGGATGCGTAGCCCTCTCTATGTCCCAGATATTGTATTATCACCGCTACCCCGTCCAAGGAACCGGATACAGCTCCTACACTTCCCCTTATGGAAAACTGACGGCCAACTATGGAACGACCACCTACGATTACAATGCCATGGCCGATGTGGCAATCGGCTACAGCGATGCCATTGCCAGACTGATCAACCATGCCGGCATATCCGTAGAAATGAACTATGGTGCTGATGGTTCCGGATCACAGTCCAAAAACATCGTGAATTCCTTGAAGAAATATTTCGGATACGGTTCCACCATTCAGTATGCCGAAAGAAAGAATTACACAGACAGTGCATGGCATGCCCTGCTGATCAGCAATCTGGATCAGGGTCTTCCTATGGTATACGGCGGATCGCCCGCCGGTGGAGGCACAGGTCACGCCTTCAACTGTGACGGATATGACGAAACGGGAAAATTCCACATGAACTGGGGCTGGGCCGGAGACGCCAACGGATACTATGATGTGGATAACATGACCAAAATCACCACTTTTGATTTCAGCGGTGGACATCAGGTGGTGTGTAACATCAAACCGATGAATATCAGTTCCAAAGATCATGACACTCTGACCGCCACCTATGGTTCGTTCACCGATGGAAGCGGCTACCTGGACTACACCGACAATCAGCAACGCTCGTGGCTGATTCAACCGGCCAATGCAACCTCCATCACGCTTTCGGCCTCTCTCTTTGACCTGGCAGAAGGAGACTTTGTGAACATATACTCCGATCCTGAAGCCAGCCAGCCTTTGGCCGTGCTCACCGGCTCTGCCAAAGATACCAGCGTGCTTGTCAATGGTCCTATGGCTTATGTCACCTTTGTCTCCAACAACGACAATCTCAACGGTAAAGGCTTCCTGTTCAACTATACGACCACGCTCAATGAACTGAATTACTGCAATACGAGCCAACTGGTCAACAACACCTACAAAATTACGGAAGTGAGTTCCACTGTGAACAACGGAAGCAACGGAAACGACTATGCTGACGCCAATACCTGCTGGTGGAGAATTGAACCCAAAGACGCCAATGCCATTTGGATTGCTTTTGACCAATTTGATCTGGGAGCCGGCGATGAACTGACATTCTACAGTTATAACACCTATAATCCTCAGGTAATGAACGGGACCACCTATCATGCCGCTTCCTACACAAAAGACGATGCTCCCACTATCGGAAAAGTGATTGAATTCTCCAACAAATGCCTCTATGTGAAATTCCGCACGGACAACAAACAGGCGGGCAAAGGCTGGACTTTCCGCTACGGAACCAATGTCGGAGTAGAAGCCGTTCAGGCCGGTATTGCTCAATGCAGTGTATATCCCAATCCCGCAAAGGACCAGATCAATGTATCCCTTTCGTTCGACAATCTGGAAGAACATGCTTTCGGCATCCGTCTGATGGATGCCGTGGGAAGAACGCTTTACCAGATGGAAGAAAGTACGAACGGTGAAGAATACCAGCAGACTATACCTACGGAACAATTTGCAGCCGGTGTATACTTCCTGAACATTCGTACCGATAAAGGCACCGTAAGCAAGAAAATACAAATTGTAAAGTAAGTTCACTCAGAATCCTGTTGTCCTTTTGTCCATTTATCAAGCGCCCGATTTTTTGGGAGGGCTACACTGAATAATTTATCTCGGACAGATGTACCAAGGTAAAGTGATAGCCATAACGGTAGCCTTGATGTGGACAGCCTGCGCAATATTTTCGGAGGCGGCCAGCCGCCGCATTGGAGCCTTGTGCTTCAATGTGGTACGCATGTCCATGTCGCTACTGATGCTTCTGGGAATGTTGTGGTGGTTTATGGGCAGTCCCTACCCTGTCGGTGCCGATGCTACCACCTGGTTCTGGCTCGCGCTGTCAGGCTTCATCGGCTACGTGCTCGGCGACTACTGCCTCATCAACGGATATGTGCTTATCGGCTCGCGTTACGGTCAGCTTCTGATGACCTTGGCACCACCCACCGCAGCCGTTTTCGGTTGGCTGATGATGGGACAGCGGATGACGATGTTGGCCGTTGCCGGAATGTTGGTAACGTTGTCAGGTATTTCCATAGCCATACTTAAACCAGGAAAGCAAGAAACGAAGACAGACGGCCTGCCAACCAAGGGAATTATGTTTGGAATTGGGGCAGCGGTCGGACAAGGTCTTGGCTTAGTGCTTAGTGCCAAAGGGCTGATGCATTATGAGGCTCAGATGGATGCCGTGGGCATGACCTTCCGCCATGAAGCATCCGCCGCGATGATTGTTCCGTTTGCGGCCACGGCCATCCGCGCCATTGTAGGTTGCCTGGGATTTATCATCTGGCTCATCGCCAAGAAAGAGACAGCGCAACTGCGCAAGGCACTCCGCAATCGCCGTGCAATGTGGGCCGTAGTCGGCTCCACCGTCACGGGACCATTCATCGGGGTAAGTTTGTCGCTCATGGCCACGATGTATACCGCTGTCGGCATTGCGCAAACCATCATGGATCTGACGCCCGTACTCATCATCCTTCCGACCTATCTTATTTTCCATCAGAAAGTTCAGTGGCAGGAAGTCATCGGTGCTATCATCAGTGTGTGCGGAGTTTCTTTGTTTTTTATTTAGTTTATCGGTCCTGAAAATACACATATGCTCCTGTCTTGGCAAAACGTCAAGCCAATTGTTTTCTCCGTCGTCTGCACACGCATTAAAAAAGTAATTATACTATTTCGTAATCATCACATCCGCGTAGGATCCGCCTTGTTCATCGGATTATTGCTGCAATAATGATACGGGCTTAACCACGGTTTCTGTTCAAACATCGGGTCCCGTGAAATAAACGTTGGCGGGGCCATGTATCTTGCTTCGTAGTAGTACATGCCGGTTTCTTCGTCGAGTTCCTTGGCGTTGAACGCATATTTGGGCATTATATCATTGCCAAAGCTGACATTGAACTCCGTGGTGATCTCACCAAACGGTGCGTAAAGGAAGCCTTGGGTCACGGTGGCGTTGCCGTCGGTGACGAAGGCGGTGCTACCGAGGTGGAACCAATCATATTTCATCTATTGTAATATTTTGCTTTTTCAACAATTGCTTAACCATATTTCTATTTTTTTCGGAATTCGGAACTTTTACATGTGTTTTCATCGTCTTATCCATACG
>JAZLLH010000003.1:0-4137 GCA_045598025.1 Bacteroidales bacterium
GTTTGCCGCGCCGCCGGCCACCGCAAGCTGCGCCAGATTCCATGCAGCGATTTCGTCATAGAGTGCGCGTCGTCCTGCATCGGCGATATCCTGGTCGCGGTAGACTGCGGCAAACTGCAATGCACTGTCAAATACCGTCCGGTCGTAGCCATTGTACGCAAGCAGGACAGGAAAAAATTTTCTGTAATTGCGGATGATTTCACCATACGGGTTCGAATAAGGCTCGGCAGGTTCCGGAAAATAATCGAAAATCCGCAGAAGGGTATTCCGCGATGCGGCCAGCGCGTCCTTTATCTGTCCATCCGTGGACTCTTCATCCAGGGATGAAAGTTCAAAAAAAGCCATCCGTTCCAGCGTTGTCCTGACTGTAGGCTCGTGATTGTCCAGGAAGCAAAGGGACGCCTCGAGCAGTTCAACGGCTGCTGTTCTGCATGCAAGCCGGTTTGTGTCGTCCAAATACTCCTTCCAGTATTTTTCCGCAAGTTCAATCAGTTTTGCATTGATGAACACTTCCTCAAAGGAACAGCCTCCCCAGCCTTCCTCTATGATTCGATCCAGATCGTTTCTGGCGGCGAACCGTTCGGCCGTTGTCATGACGGGACATGCCTCCCGCAGCAGTGCCAGTTCCTGGTCTGCCATTTCCTCGACCAGGTCGCTCCTGATCACTGTGAATGACAGAGAGCTTCCGGTCAATGCCTCCATGGCGCTTTTCACAGCGGAAAACAAAGCGGGACCGGTATATCCTGGAACATCAAGCTGCAGAAACCGGTCGACCACATGCTGCACCGTGCCGGCCTGTTCATAGCCGTGGGGCTTCATCGTACTGAAAGCATTCGGCAGTCCCCAGTCGGTCTCTGCCGCAGCCGGATCCAGCTGTCTGACCCTGTAGGAATAGGAAACTCCGGGGGAAAGATTCATATCGGTAAACCGGGCTGTTTCAGACGCCCCGATGATATTTCCATTCCGGCTGATCTGATAGAGCGCCCCCGGAACATCGGCAGCGGGTTCCCATTCAATGGTAAGCTCACAGAACCCTCTCGGACCTGCATACGGCGTGGGACCGGGAATCCTGGTCGGATCGGTCCCGTTAAGAAATTCGTGGTAGTTGTCCACGCCGTCCCCGTCCGGATCGTCGTTAGCGCAAACGCCGCTTCCGCCGAAATAACAGTCCATCCAGTCAAAAAAGTCACTGTACTGTCCCATGTCTTCAGGACAGACAAGGAGAGTACGGCTGGCTTCTGATGGATTGCCGCTGCCGTCAAAGGCAACAACGCTGTAGCCGTTGTCATTTTCCGGATCCAGGGGAAGACGCACCGTTTGTCCCGTGACAGAGGTGACCTCCGAATTTCCGCGGTAGACCTTGAATCCGGCGGTGGTGAATCCCTCCGGGGGATTCCAGTCCCAGCTCAGGTCAAAAACATCAATTCCGCAGTCCGCACGCAGGTTGTACGGATAGGCTTCACTGGAAATCACAAAATCCGCCTTTGACTGGGAGGAGTCGGTTTCGGAAAAGCCGCCCGTCAGATAATCAAATGAAACCAGCCTGTTTTTTCCGAATCTGAAAACGGGCAGCTCGAAATGCAGCGCATTGCCGCCGGCGACATCGACATCCATGGAGACGCTGTAGTCATGACCGGCATACACAGGGAGAGAGGCCACGCCTGCGGACAGTTCGATATCCCGCTCATCCTCGAATGCTTCCCCGGGGAAAAGGTCGTCTTTGCCGTTTTCTGCAGAGACATTGCGGATTTTCAGGCTGCCGGTACGGGGATTTCCGTTTTCATCGACAAAACGCAATTGAAGCATGATGAGCTCCCATGCGGAAATTTTCTCAAGGCATCGCGTGGAATTAAGGTCGTCTGGAGCAAACGAAGCCAGCTGTTCGGCTGCGTCCATGGCGGCGGCAAAGAAGAGCGCATCGTAATTTGAATATTCGAGCATTTTCGGGAAATATGCGAAGTACCATCCCACGGGCTGGGTCAAAGCCATTTTTGCAGATACGGAAGTCGCATCAGGGGAAGGGAAAAAATCGAAGAAACTGTCCATATACCCTCTGGCCGCTTCCAGACTATCCCAAATATCATCGCGAGAACTGTCTTGTGTCAAATGGTTTGTAGCAAAATGAGCAAGACGGGAAAGGGAGTTCAAAACGGTTGGTTCATGGTCGGAAAGATAGTTCAGGGAAATTTCGTAGAACAGTTCGGCGGCAGCTCTGTTTCCGGCATTCCAGTGCCTGTCCCCAAGTTGTGTGAGCTGATGATTGATATACACGTGGTCGAAGGAGTTTCCCGCAAAGGATGAATCCATCAGATCGTCAATTTCAGACTGGGCTGCCAGTCTCTCTATTTCGGTCAGTTCCGGGGAAACGGCATTGATCCAGTCCAGTTCCTCGGAAATTGCGGACGTGACAATGCTTTCGTCGACCACCGAGAAAAACAGATTACCGCCGGACAGAGCTCCAAAACAGGCTTTCACAGCGGAAAGAAGGGAAACCGCGTTTAGGTCGGATGGCGATTCATCGTGAAATTCATCAACGATTTCCTCAATAAGCTGGCTGTCTTCAAGACAGGAAGGAACCAAGGTCTGAACCGGCAGTTCGCCGGAAAAATCCGATTCCAGGCCATTGGACAGGACAGCCAGCACCTTATACGTATAATCGGATCCCGGCTGGACCGACTCATCCGTATAGTACAATTCGGTGGTTTCGTCAAGTTCCGTTCCGTCACGGTAGATTACATAATAGGAAACATCAGACGGCCGGTCAGGAGGGAGACAGGAAAAAGTCACTTTGGTGTACGAGGCCCTTTCCAGGCGGATATCCTCCGGTGCTTCCGCCATGACTGCCAGAGCTAATACCGACACCAAAATACAGCATGCGATGATTTGACTGACAAAACGGTGTGAAGCAATCATCTTGAAACGGCAATCCTAAGAGTTCTGTTTTTTTCTTTGCGGCAAATCATGGAAATGAATGCCAGAAACGAGGCTGGAATCATTGACATATTGCCAATATATCTGGATAGGTTCAATGCCTTTGCAGGATCGGTTCCGGCAAGCCGGAAGCATATCGGCAGAAAATATCCAAGAATAAATGAAAGGGCGATGGTAAAGACGACAAAACGGCCGAAATAAAGAAGCCATAACCAGAGTTTGCTTTTCAAACCGATCGTTTCAGTCCTGCCCTGAAGAATCAGAGAGGAGTTCCTGAATTTACGGTTCAGGCAGTAAAACATCGCGGACAGCGTGGCGATGCCATTGGCAAAAATTCCTGACAGCAGGGTGATGATGAACACGCACCGTGTCTGATAATACATTTGATAATCTACGCATAAATTTATACATATCCCGGCAAGCAGAAGCATCGCGACAAATATAACGGCATACCGCCAGAAAAAACGCCACCATACTACAGTCGCTGTTTTCAAATCACATTTATAGTCCATAAAAGAATGTTTTTGCCTGCCCGTCTGTTTCTGCACAGTTGGCCGTACCCCGAAACGAAAATCAAATTTCTTTTACTATAATACAGTTAAAACGATTTTCAAATCTGATTGTTCCGCCATGCCATGAGCAGATTTTTCTTCAATTTGACAATTCTCCAAACAATGATAGATTAACCCGTCAGTTCATTGCGACATACGTTCCATTAGTTTTTTTACAGTGTTTTCATAAAGTACGAATACGTCCAGCACATTTTTTCAAAAATGGGAAAAGTAATCTTTTTTTTCGTGATTTCGGCTATATTGGACCTAGGGCTTTCCGGCAGCGAAATGTACCATAATTTTTTCAGTGCCGCAAAAGAGGCAGATTCTTTTCTGGTTGTGAAAATCAATGAAAAAAGACAGACGATTACCGAATACATGCTGCCTCGAAATGCAATTTTACCGAATAATCGGCGAAATACAGAATTATTTGCCGTTCCAAGAGCAGGGACATTTATTTTTCCTCTAAAATCAGGAGAATTATTAAGCTTTCATTTTCCAAACATCAACGTTGAAAATCCCGAAAAAACCTATTCTATTTTAATGCGCTTTAAACAGTTAGAAACAGAAGACGAAGCGGCTTTTCTGATTAGCAACCTGCTGGATTATCAATCAGACATGCGATTTGCCGCCTTGAAGCGCATGCAGGAAATCG
>JAZLLH010000004.1:0-23772 GCA_045598025.1 Bacteroidales bacterium
GTGTTTTTTTTGCTTCTAAATTACTGAATATCAATCACTTTTTAATAATGACCATCAAATAGTTTTCGACAAAATGTGTTGATAACTATTTGGGTAACAATAAATTATACGAAAATTTCATTTTTTTGTCATGTACTAAAAGAATTTTTACAATTTCAAAATTTATACATGGATAAAAACATATCTCGCATACTACGCATATTCAATGCTGCATGGCTGTTATTTTCCTGTCTGCATGCGGAAGCGCAAGTGTGTTTCTCCGTCGATAAAAAACAGGGATGTGCCCCGCTCACTGTTACTTTCAGTGACAAAACACCCGGTAATATCAAGAGTTGGAACTGGGATTTCGGAGACGGTGCCACTCCTTCTGTCAAGCAGAATCCAACCCATACCTATACTTCGGTAGGCTATTACGATGTGAAACTGACTGTTACTTTCGCCGACGGTTCAGTCAAAGATACTACCTATATTCGGTACATCCATACCGCTACTCATCCCACAATATATTACAGCGCACATCCCGATTCCGTATGTCCGGGATCTGACGTAAAATTTACTTCTTACATACAGTCGAATGAAGGAATAGGCAGCGTATTCTGGGACTTCAAAGACGGATATACAGACACCAACCGACATCCGGTCCACCGCTACATGTCGTCAGGACGGTATCACCCCACGTTGAGAGTCACGGACACACTTGGCTGTCTCAGTGTGGATTCTTTAAGCAAAACCATTTTCGTCAGAAAAAAACCGAAAACCGATTTCTATACTCCGGACTCTGTCCTGTGTATAAAGACAGCCTCGGATACCCGATTCGTTACCTTTGTCAACAAAACACAAGGGGCTGCTACCTATCACTGGGATTTCGATGATGGAAGCACCTCAACCCAGTTTCAACCGTCCCACACTTTTTCCTACGGAGACTACGATGTACGCCTGGTTGCCGTTTCCGATGAAGGCTGCGCAGATACGCTGGTCAAGAAAGGACATGTATCCCTCAACCTGTTTACGCCCTCTTTCACCATATCGGATTCCGTTTTCTGCAAAGTGCCTGCCGATGTAACCTTTACCGGATATGGAGCCAATTATTACCGTTGGCGCATTTCCGATGGGGGTGACCATGTGTACGAAAAAATGACTTACGAATACAAAACGAGCATTCGGGAAGCCGGTGTTTACGATGTGGTTCTCATCAGCCAAAATCGTCTCGGATGTACCGACACGTTGAGGAAACCTCACGCTCTGTGGATATTCGATACTTTACCTGAAGCTGTTATAGATATTCAGGATACTCAACACTGTAATCCCGATGCCGTCATTACATTCCGCAACCTCACTCCCTGCGACAGTACTCTTGATTTGGGTTTGGGCGTCACGGCCTGGGATTTCGGAGATGGAACAGCCAATGCCATAGGAGATTCCGTTACACATGTATACGGGAAACATGGCAGATGGAACATCCGATGCTATATCACCACTCCCTACGGATGCCCCTTGAAAACAATTGTTCAGGAGATTTGGAACCAACGTATTGCACCAGTCAACATTAATCTGGAGACGAGGCAGGGATGCACGCCCTTGTATGTCCGTACAAATCCGGCTGTAGTACTGGATACCAGCTCTTCGCTTATCGTCAAAATGACAATGTTTTGGGGAAACGGAGACTCTTCCGTATGGAAGGCCGGTGACATCCATCCGGTAATTTATGGGGATGATACCATTAGTCTATCAACCTATCCGCCCTATGCTTCATATACATACAATGACACTGGACAATTCACCGTGTATGCCTATTTCATCAACGAACAGGGTTGTACGCGGGTAGATTCCACTGCAGTATCGGTCGGGATACCTCCTTCCTACTACTGGCGCTTTGACAGTTTAGGGGAGCGCTGCATCTCAGATTACCGTTTGGAAGTATTTGCCCAGGATTCCATGTATTGGGACCCTGTCAAAGGCGACAGCCTTCCGATAGCCGGTGCGGCTGCCAACTATTACAACTGGTCGTGCATGCAGATTTCCGGTAAAGACACCGCCTCGATGAGCGTGGGAGAGGGAAGCCATGCTTTTCTGAATCCTACCCAACTCGGATACAACCATTACTGCCTGCAGGCATTCCACAACGGATGTCCGGGCAAGCGACTCTGCAAAGATTCGTTAGGCTACGCCTGTCCACCGATGGCAAAGATATCCCCTCTGCTTGAACCCCACGTAATGAACAATCTCTACTGTGAATACCCAGCTATTCATTTCAAGGACAGTTCGGACCTGTCCACCTCGCGAACCTGGTATTTCGGAGATCCTTATTTCAGTCATCTTCCTCAATGGGAATGTGACACTTCCCAACGGAAAGATACGCTCTACAGTTTTCACAAAGGCCCTTATACAAAGGATGGGCTAGGGTTTATCTACGCCACCTTGATTGCCGTCAATGACGACAGTACAGGTGCCAAGGGTATGTACAACCGCTGCAAAGTATGCTACGACACCTCCTACAGTTACATCCGCATGGTAGAAACATACCCGGATCTGCGCATTCCATCCATCTGCAAAGGAGATACCCTGAAGGTGTATGACTCCACTCTTTCGGGAGGCATCCCATTTTCATTGGAATGGAATCTTATGCAGGGGAGGAGCATATTGAAAACGGATACCATGTATAACCCGATGTTCAGGGATTCTGCCCTCAATCTGCACATCATCCGACTTCCCTTCAAATACGTCATGCACACTCCCGGAACCTATAGTTCCGTCATCAACGGATTGATTAATTTCAGCAAGGCTTACGACAAATATGCCATCGGTCACGACACCGTCTACATCAAGCCGAATACTGCTGGCCACAATGTCTTATCCTGCCAAAAAACAGACGTATGCGCATATACCGACACGATTGACTTTGTCGTATACCCCAAAAGCATACCCGTCTTTTCTTCTCCTCCTCACGCCTGCATAGGAGACAGCGTACTGTTTGTCAATGCTTCCTACACTCCGAAACCCTATGATACGGCAGCTCTGTCCTATCGGTGGAACACTGCCGGAAGGAGCGACACCAACCGTAATGCCACCTATGTCTTCTCCAAGGGAGGATATTACAACGTGGCTCTTCAACTCACCAATTCCATGGGCTGCGATAGCGGATTCGTGATGAAAAACGCCATCTACATCCAGGGTATCAATGTCAGCTGGACTCCAAGAAAAAATCAGTTTGATGTTTGCAACAAAAGCAAGACCCGCCTCTGCGCCAATATCGTTTCCGGAGATATAGACAACAATCTTTCCTACCAATGGACGGTCAATAACGGGAAATATCTGTACCGTACTCCCGCCAGAATTTCCGGAAAAGACACTGTCGAAGTGGGATTCGATGTGGACTCGTCCCGTTACGTAAGCATCACACTGTTTGTGTACGACAGCGTCACGGGATGTACGAACACCTATACGGATTCCCTTTTCATCCACCGGCCCATAGCAGATTTCATCTCTACTCCCCATGTATCCCCCTGTCCGGAACTGCCGGTAGATTTCACCGATACCAGCCGTGCAACCAGCGATTTTTCCAACTGCCAGCTGGTCCGTTGGGAATGGACTTTCTTTGACCGGGGCGACACTTTACACTCCTACATACCGAATCCTACCCACGTGTATTCCTATTCCGGAACCTACGACGTCCGGCTGGTGGTGAGCGACACACTCCATTGCACCGATACCCTCTACAGACCCGAATACGTCCGCATAGGCGGAACGGACGGCAAATTCGATGTATCGGTGACACAGGGCTGTGTTCCTCTGAATGTGGAGTTTGACATTGTCACTTGGAAAAAGGCCGACACCGTGCGTATGATTTTCGGAGACGGAAACACTACCGTCATTTCCGCTCTTCCCTATAAAACAGATGGAAACGGTTACTATTATTACAAGGTTTCTCATTCTTATACCACCCCGGGCAAATACATTCCTTCCATGGAGACCGTGTTATGGTCGGAGGACTCGGACAGCACCCTGTTTCCATGCAGGCAGGGCTATATAGGCGAAGATACCATTTACGCTGTACTGCTGCTGCCGAAATTCGAATCGGATACCAGCGTATGCCTCGGTGCTCCCGTCACCTTCCGCAACTTCAGCGATGAAGCCAACGGAAACATACTGCCGCCTTTCATAGAGCCCTTGGACTCTTTCTTTTGGGATTATGGTAACGGACAGACGGATGTATCGAATTTTCACGGACAAACCCGGTACGACAGTGCCGGAATTTTCACCATCACCTTCCGGGCTTCCGTCCGGGGATGCAGCACGGAATACCAACAGCAGATACGGGTTATCGGTCCTCCCGATGTCCGGATTCTCCATTTCGACTCTACCGGCTGCGGACACGTCACGGCATTTTTTGACATGGATTCCCTGAGGGAAGATGTCACGCAGTTCGAATGGATATTCTGTGATGGGACGTTCAGTCACGAACGGCCTGCAAGTTTTGATTTCCAGACCACCGGATGCTATCCGGACTCGCTTGTGCTCACTTATTCCGAAGCCCATTGTACCCATACCTATTCCGATACCATATGCGTCACCGTTTTCCGGCTTCCTGCAGCTGATTTCCGCATTTTCAATCTGCAGAAAAAAAACATCACAGACGACTCGGAGCACGGAGCCCAAACGGGAGAAAAAATCTCCTTCACCGACAATACCCAGATAGGAGATGCCCCTATCCGGACATGGCTCTGGTGTTTTGGAGATAAGGATACTCTCATCGGCTATGAGCCAAACCCAACGGAACACACCTATCAGGGCGTTTCCGGAACCATGAGTGTAATGCTTCATGTCATTGATACCAACGGCTGCGAAGATTCCGTCCTGCATACGCTGCTGCTGCTGGAATATCTCCGTTTTCCCAATGTATTTTCTCCCAATGGTGACGGCATCAATGATGTATTCGATCCAACGGAAGCCGGCGGGATATTTGAAGATTTCGACATGATTATCTATAACCGATGGGGAGAAATCGTATGGCAACGCAACTGCCGCAGCAACGGAAACGGAGCTGCGTGCCCCAATTACGATGATGAGAATTTCTGGTGGAACGGACGCACCTCCCAGGGGGCGGAAGCATCTGAAGGCGTCTACTTTTGGGTTGTCAAGGCCAAACCTCTTTCCGGAATGGACGACATCCTGCTGCACGGCAGTGTCACCTTACTCAGATAGACATACAAAAAAAAGCGGAATTTATCCCCATTTATATTTAGAAATGTTATACCTTTGCAAGTCTTTTGCTAAGAGTAGAAATATTTAAAAATATAGCATTATGTATACTGAGTTTCAAGAATATCTGAAAAAGGAACTGGCCCAAATCGAAGCCGATGGCCTGTACAAACACGAACGCATCATCGAAAGCGCCCAGGGTGCCGAAATCATGGTTGGCGGCAAAAAATGCCTCAACTTCTGTGCAAACAACTATCTGGGACTGGCTGACAATCCCGAACTGATTCAGGCAGCCAAGGACGGTATGGACGCTCGCGGTTACGGCATGGCTTCCGTCCGTTTCATCTGCGGATGCCAGGATCTCCACAAAACCTTGGAAAAGAAAATCGCCGATTTCTTCGGAACGGAAGATACCATTCTTTACGCAGCCTGCTTCGACGCCAACGGCGGCGTGTTTGAACCCCTGCTGACGGCTGACGATGCCATCATTTCCGATGCATTGAACCATGCTTCCATCATCGACGGTGTGCGTCTGTGCAAAGCCCAGCGTTTCCGTTATGCCAATGCCGACATGGCCGATCTTGAAAAACAGTTGCAGGATGCCCAGAAATGCCGCTTCCGCCTGATCGTCACCGACGGTGTGTTCTCCATGGACGGCAATGTCTGCCCGCTGGACAAAATCTATGAACTGGCTCAGAAATACAACGCCATGGTCATGGTGGACGAAAGCCATTCTGCAGGCGTAGTCGGCAAGACCGGTCGCGGTGTCACCGAACATTACAACCTCAGAGGCAAAGTGGAAATCCTGACCGGAACCCTCGGCAAGGCTTTCGGCGGTGCCATGGGCGGTTTCACCACCGGACGCAAGGAAATCATTGATATGCTGCGTCAGCGTTCACGTCCTTACCTGTTCTCCAACTCCATGGCTCCGGGTCTGGTTGCCGCCGGCATCCGCATGTTCGACATGATGACCGAAACCAACACCCTGCAGGACAAGCTGCACGCCAATACGGAATACTTCATCAAGAAGATGGTCGAAGCCGGATTCGACTGCAAACCTTCACAGTCTGCCATCTGCGCCGTGATGCTGTACGATGCCCCGCTGTCCCAGAAGTTTGCCGCCAAATTGCAGGAAGAAGGCATTTTCGTAACCGGTTTCTACTATCCTGTCGTACCGAAAGGACAGGCCAGAATCCGCGTTCAGGTTTCTGCCGCACACGAAAGGGAACACCTCGACAGATGCATCGCTGCCTTCACAAAGATTGGTAAAGAATTGGGTATTTTGAAATAATAAAGCATAGCACAAGATGAAAAGAATATTGATTGTCGGTGCCGGCGGACAGATCGGTTCCGAACTGACCAGAACCCTTCGCGACATTTACGGTGACAGCAATGTGGTCGTTTCCGACCTCCGTCCTTTAAAAGGCGAAATTTACGAGCGTGGTCCTATCGAACGCATTGATTCCACGCAAATCATGCAGATTGCAGAGGCCGTAAAGAAATACAACATCGACACCATTTATAATCTGGCCGCCATCCTTTCCGCAACGGCCGAACTCAACCCCATGCTGGGTTGGAACGTCGGTATCGGAAGCCTCGTCAACTGTCTGGAAGTGGCCAGACTTTTCGGCTGCGCCGTTTTCACTCCCTCCTCCATCGGAGCTTTCGGTCCTTCCACACCGCACGACGACACGCCTCAAGATACGATACAGCGTCCGAACACCATTTACGGTGTCACCAAGGTTACCGGAGAACTGTTGAGCGACTACTATTTCACCCGTTTCGGTGTGGATACCCGCTCGGTCCGTTTCCCGGGTCTGATTTCCCACCTGACGCTCCCCGGCGGAGGTACCACCGATTACGCTGTGGAAATCTATTATGCCGCTGTCAAGGGTGAAAAATTTGTATGTCCCATCGCCAAGGGAACCTACATGGACATGATGTACATGCCGGATGCCCAGAAGGCCATGGTCGACATCATGGAAGCCGATCCTGCCAAGTTCGTCCACCGGAACAGTTTCAACGTGACTTCGATGAGTTTCGATCCGGAAATCATTTACCAGGCCATCAAGAAATACTGTCCCGATTTTGAAATGGAATACAAGTTTGATCCCATCCGTCAGAAAATTGCCGACAGCTGGCCCAACCACATGGACGACAGCTGCGCCCGCAACGAATGGGGCTGGAATCCTGTCTACGATCTGGACAAGATGACGGTCGACATGCTCGAAAACCTGAAAATCAAACACGAAAAGGGTCTGTTCTAAGCCTTTTTCCTGCCGTACAAAAAGGAGCCTCCGGGCTCCTTTTTTTTGTTTTCGGGAGGTGCAGGTCCTGCAATCCGTGTGGGACGGTTATGCGTATGGCAGCGTGCAGTTCCGGCGGCTTCCGATACGTAAAATATTCTATACAAATTTGCATTACGCAGATTTGTATAATTGCAGAAGGATTTTGAACAGGCCGATGCCGGAAACCATCCGATATATTTACGAAGATTTGAAGGCGTGACATGGTACATCCAGAAAATATGCACTGATAATTATTTGAGGCACAGCATATATATTAATTTGATTTTTTTTATCATAATGCTAAGGCGTATCTGTTTTTTTTTACATTTGCGCCGTGGTTTTCCGGTTTCGGATGTCGGGTTTTTTCTGTTTTTCGGAAAGGAGGTTGTAAAGGGGAAACAGGTACTGAAGGAATTTGTATAAATCATTGGATCAAATAATTAGTCATTTTTAAACACTCTTATTATGAAAAGAATTGTCATTTTGTTCGCATCGGTTTTCTGCCTGAATGTCATTGGATTCTCCCAGGATTGTTTCGGTACTTTGCATTGGACGATAGACTCGATAACTACTAAGAAACACCTGCTTCTTCCTCCGTACCAGCTCTGTGGAGAAACTTTCGCTCCCAAGGATACGATATGGCCTTTGCTTCTCATTACAAACAAATCAGGCAGGGATTATGGAGCAAAGGATTCGATGAATCTGGATGTTCGGTGGGCAGTGTTCAACGAGCAGGAAGACACCCTATATTCGTTAGATCTTAAAATTGTAAGTTCTCAATGGGAAGACGGTGTAAGCTATAATCGTGGATGGACTTTTGCAAAAATCAGTCTGAATGGATATCCGGACGGGGAATATACCTTTCGGGCATGGATAAGGTCGACGAAGGATGACGGAATCTATTGCGATTCCATTCAGGAACTTTCTTCCTTCCAGGCGAAATTCAAAGTGCGGGACAACGTGGGAATCGAGGAAGCAGCTACGGATAACATTTCCGTATATCCCAATCCCGCGCAGGATAGGGTGACAGTCAGTACCGGTTCGGAACCTCTACGTAAAGTGCAGCTGTACAATATGCTGGGACAAAATGTCAGGGAATATGCCACCGACGGAACGGCCAGTGAATGCACCCTGGACGTATCCGCCCTGCCGAAGGGCATGTATCTGCTGAAGATTCAGTCCGGGAAATCAAACATGGTGAAAAAAATAGCAATAGAATAAATCATCAAATTTTAAGATTATGAAAATCAACAAATTATTCATTTCAATTGCGGGAGCATTTCTGCTCGCTTCCTGTGCAGGACAGTATGAATTTCTGGGTACTTACGACACCGATATCATGCCGGCTTCCATTCAAAGTAAAATCACGACAACGGTCATTCAGGCGGACGCGGAATCGGCCGATATGGATGCCCTTCTGGATTCGGCCAAGCGTGTTGCCCAGGCAAAAGTTGATGAAGTGCTTCAGCTTTCCGAGGATTCGCTCAAGACTTTGGCCGGTAAAGAAGCACCCCAGAATGATTCGGCCGTAAACATGTTGAACCGTATGCCCGAATTGAAGGATCTTTTCCTGCCCAAGAACATTACTTTCGACAAGAAGAACATCACCGTGGTGCAGCGGCACATGCAGTCCGGCGACAACGTAATCTATGTGGGTGGCCACGCGGAAAGCAATATGCAATCTCAGGAAACAGATACAACAGTTACTCCCTGTACTTATGAGCCGGTGAACGATACTCTGGTATACATTCACTTGAAAGACGGTAAGAATACGCGCTACGAACTTTATTTGGGAGAACCCATGCATCTGAAAATTCCTACGAATCTGGATGTAAAACTGATTAAAAGAAAATAAGCCGATTTTTTCATACGCAAGAGGAGATGACGAGCCACACATCTCCTCTTTTTTTTATGAGAAAAAAAACGCGAAAAAAAGATTTTCGTAACCAAAAATTGTGTAATTTGGCATTTCGTAAAAATTGTGTTAATTTTTGATGCTCTATGCAATTAAAACATTCTATTTTAAGCATTTGTAAAACATCATCCAGGGTGTGCTTTGTATTGTGCATGCTCTTTTTGGTGCCAAAAATGCAGGCTGCGGAAGAAACATCCGGAAAAGCCGAAGAATTCAATGCCGGTAAAACCATCATTGAACACGTGGAAGATGCCTACGAATGGCACATTCTTACTTACAAGGACAAGCACGTTTCCATTTCTCTTCCGGTCATCGTTATTGACAATGGAAAACTCCGTTGCTTCTGTTCCTCTCACTTGCACCATGGTGAAAAAGCGTATGACGGTTATGCCGTATGTCCTCTGGCCGGTCCCAAGAAAGGCAGACTGGTCAAGGTGAAACCCGTTGAAGAAGGCATGGACAGCACTGCCCTGGCCGAAGCCAAAATCTTTACGCTGGAAGGAAAGGATTTCATGATTGACCAGAGCGGATCCTTCATCGATATCTCCATCACCAAGAACGTCTGTTCCATGTTCATCGGAATTGCTTTGCTGTTGTGGATGGTGCTGGCCGCCGCCAAGAACTACCGCAGACGCGGTGAAAAAGCACCCAAGGGTATCGCCCGCATCGTGGAACTGCTGGTCGTTTTCGTGAAGGACGACGTGGTCAAACCGGCTATCGGACCCAAATACAAGAAGTTCCTGCCCTATCTGCTGACCGTGTTTTTCTTCATTTTCTTCAACAACCTTTTGGGCATCATTCCCTTCTTCCCCGGTGGAGCCAACCTGACCGGTAACATTGCCATTACTCTGGTACTGGCCGTGATTACCTTTATCCTGACCAACGTCAACGGTACCAAGCACTATTGGGTAGACATCGTCAATACGCCGGGTGTTCCATGGTGGCTGAAACTTCCGCTGCCTCTGATGCCGGTCGTTGAAATCGTGGGTATGTTCACCAAGCCCATCGTACTGATGATCCGACTTTTTGCAAACATCACCGCCGGACACATCATCTGCCTCGGTTTTGTGTGTCTTATCTTCATCTTCGGCGTGAGCAATCCTGCCGTCGGATTCGGCGTATCACCGGTTTCCGTGCTGTTCTATGTGTTCATGAGCGCACTGGAATGCTTGGTCGCCTACATCCAGGCATATGTATTCACTCTGCTTTCAGCTATTTATATTGGTCTGGCTGTAGCAGAACCGCATCACGAAGTAGAAGCTTCTTTGGAATAACAAAAGAATAAACAATAGTATAAATAACTTTAAATTAAAGTATTATGACAATTTTATCAATCTTACTGGAAGTTGCAACTGAATTAGGTAAAATGGGTGCCGGTATCGGTGCCGGTATTGCTGCCATTGGCGCAGGTCTGGGTATCGGTAACATCGGTAAAAGTGCTCTGGAATCTCTGGCCCGCCAGCCGGAAGTCGGTGGAGATATCCGTACCAACATGATTATCGCAGCTGCCCTGATCGAAGGTGTTGCATTCTTCGCCATCGTGGTTTGTCTGCTGATTCTCTTTGTCTAACAAATAGGCGACAACAACGCTCAAGCCGTGGGCGTAGCAATGCGCCCACCGCTTTTTACATGATTTTATTTAAAGGATTATACATTTAATAAAAAATAAAGATATATGGAACTTGTACTACCGGGTACCGGTCTGATTTTTTGGATGACTCTGTCTTTTCTGATTTTGGCATTCATTTTAGGAAAATTCGGATGGCCGATTATTGTAAAATCGCTGGATAACAGAGAAACCAAGATTACGGAAGCCCTTGAACTGGCCGAAAAGACCCGCGAAGAAATGAAAAGCCTGCAAGCCAACAACGAGCAGCTGCTCAAGGAAGCCAAGGAAGAACGTGATGCCATTTTGGCAGAAGCCCGTAAGATCAGCCAGAAAATGTATGACGATGCCAAGGACAAAGCCAACGAAGAGGCTCAACGCATTCTGGAAAGTGCCAAGGAAAATATCCATTTCGAGCAGATGAAAGCCATAGCTGAAGTGAGAAACACCATCGCTGACCTTTCTCTGGAAATCGCAGGAAAAGTTCTGGCTCAGGAAATGAAAGAAGACGGCAAGCACAACAGTTATGTGAACCGTTTAGTGGACGAAATAAAGTTGAACTAGTATGAAAAGAACCAAACTCGCCGCCCGTTACGCCAAAGCTCTCTTCGAATTTGCCGAAGAATTGGGTAAGGTGGAAGAAATCAGCAAAGACATTCTTCTGGTGGACGATACCTTCGACCACAACGAAGAACTGCGCTTCGCCTTCAACAGTCCCATCGTCAAAGGAGACAAGAAGGCGGCCATCATGAAAGATATTTTTGAAAGCCGTATCAGTGAACCAACATACCGCTACCTGATGCTCATACTGAAAAAAGGCCGTGAGCTCCAGCTGGACACCATCTGCAGCGAATATGTCAAAATATACAAGGCCTCCAAAAATATCGTCACTATGGACGTATTCAGCGCGCAGACACTGGAAGCCGATGTTTTGGAAAAACTCAAAGCTAAGGTGGCCGGTGAAACTCATGCCAACATCGAAGTGGTGGAGCATGTCAAACCTGAACTCATCGGTGGCATTGTCATCCGATACAATGACTACATGGTAGACGCCAGCATACAGCACAGCATCAATCAGCTGAAAAAGGAGCTGACGGACAAAACGTACCAAATCAATTTTTAACCGAAAAAAAACATAAGAAATATGGCAGAAATAAAACCTTCGGAAGTATCCGCAATTATCAGACAGCAATTGGCCAACTTCAGCGACAAGAAGGAGTTGGAAGAAACCGGTGTCATTCTGGAAGTAGGTGACGGAATCGCCCGCGTATACGGGTTGACCAACGCCCAATCCGGTGAACTTATATATTTTGACAAAGCCGACATTCAGGGTATCGTACTGAATCTGGAAGACGATAACGTAGGTATCGTGCTTTTGGGTGAAGGCAAAGACCTGAACGAAGGTGACCTTTGCCGCCGCACTCGCCGCATTGCCTCCATCAAAGTGGGTGAAGGCCTTTTCGGAAGAGTCGTCAATACCTTGGGTGAACCCATAGACGGCAAGGGAGAAATCAAGGGTGAAATGTACGAACTTCCCTTGGAACGTAAAGCTCCGGGCGTCATTTACCGCCAGCCGGTGAAACAGCCGCTGCAGACCGGTATCAAGGCCATTGATGCCATGATTCCCATTGGCCGTGGCCAACGTGAGCTGATTATTGGTGACCGTCAGATCGGAAAAACAGCCATCGCCATTGACACCATCATCAACCAGAAAGAATTCTACGAACAGGGGAATCCTGTGTACTGCATATACGTCGCTGTTGGACAGAAAGGTTCCACAGTGGCCAACATCGTCAAGACCCTCACCGATCATGGTGCCATGCCTTACACGGTAGTAGTGGCCGCCACGGCTTCCGATCCTGCTGCCATGCAGTTCTATGCTCCTTACGCAGGCGCCGCCATCGGCGAATTCTTCCGCGACACCGGGCGTCATGCACTGATTATCTACGACGACCTGTCCAAACAGGCTGTGGCCTATCGTGAAGTATCCCTGCTGCTCCGCCGTCCTTCCGGTCGTGAAGCTTATCCGGGCGATGTATTCTATCTGCACAGCCGTCTGTTGGAAAGAGCTGCCAAAATCATTGAATCCGATGAAATTGCCAGCCAGATGAACGACCTTCCCGAATGCCTGAAACCCATCGTAAAAGGTGGCGGTTCCCTGACGGCCCTTCCCGTCATTGAAACACAGGCCGGAGACGTTTCCGCATACATTCCGACCAACGTAATTTCCATTACCGACGGTCAGATTTATTTGGAATCCTCCCTGTTCAATTCCGGTATACGTCCGGCCATCAACGTCGGTATTTCCGTATCCCGTGTCGGCGGTAACGCACAGATCAAATCCATGAAAAAGATTGCCGGTACCTTGAAACTGGATCAGGCTCAGTACACTGAATTGCAGGCTTTCACTAAATTCGGTTCCGATATTGATGCCGCTACCCAGGCTGCACTGGACAAGGGTGACCGTAACGTGGAAATCCTGAAACAGCCGCAATACAAGCCCTACAAGGTGGAAGATCAGATCGCCATCATCTATTGTGGAACCAAAGGTCTGTTGCAGAAAGTTCCCGTACGTAGCATTGCCGACTTCGAATCCGAATTCCTGCTGAAGATGCGCGAAATGCACCCCGAAACCCTGAAACAGCTGAAGGAAGGAAAAGTAGACGCTGAAATCACGAAAGTGCTGGAAACTGTCTGCGCCGAAACCGCTAAGAAATACGAAGCTTAATTTATCATTGAAACCTTAAAACCATGGCCAATTTAAAAGAAATACGAGTCCGAATGGCTTCTGTGGAATCCACACAGAAGATCACCAGCGCCATGAAGATGGTTTCTGCCGCGAAATTGAGAAGGGCGCAGAACACAATTCTGAAACTGCGCCCCTATTCCAAAGAACTTTCGAGTATATTGTCCCATCTCCTGTCCACTGTATCGGAAGGGGAAGGCAATCCCCTGGAGGAAAAACGCGCGGCGGAAAAGGTTGTACTGGTAGTCATCACTTCCAACAAGGGGCTGTGCGGAGGATTCAACAACAACGTGCTCAAACGGGTGGAATCCCTGCTGTCAACTGATTACGCTCAGCAGATGAAAAAGGGAAATGTCCGTTTCATAGGCATTGGGAAAAAAGCCAACGAATACCTGCAACGGAAGAAATACCCGACCATACACACCTACGATACCATTCTGGACAACTGCACCTTCCAAGAAGCGTCCGAAATTGCCGAAGGATTGATGCAGCAATTTGTCCGTAAGGAAATCGACAAAGTCGAAATCGTATACAACAAATTCAAAAACGCTGCCACCCAGATATTGACCAACGAGCAGTATCTTCCCATTTGTTTTGAAGAAAACAACGAAGAATCCTCCACGGCCATGACTGACTTCATTTTCGAACCTTCCCGCGAAGAATTGTACCAGCAACTGGTGCCTTCCATGACGAAAATGAAATTCTACCAGTCCGTGCTGGAATCCATCGCAGCAGAACACGGTGCCCGCATGACCGCCATGCACAAAGCCACCGAAAACGCCAGCGAACTGACAAAACAACTGAATCTGACTTACAATAAACTGCGTCAGGCTGCCATTACCAACGAACTGATTGAAATGGTCAGCGGAGCCGAAAGTTTGAAAAATGCGTAAGATGATATGAAAAAATTGAATTCCATTTTGTTCACATTCGCATTATGTCTGTCTCTGATTGCCTGCTCCGGTAAAAAACAGACAGAGATTACTTCGGACCTTATCCAGAACCCGGCCACACCGGAAGGTGTCGACCCCAATGTTGACAAACCCGTCATTGAATTTGCGGAAACTGAACATGATTTCGGAACGCTGAAAGAAGGCGAAAAAGTTACTTACACCTATACCTTCACGAACAAGGGAAAGGCCAATCTGGTCATTTCCTCCGTTGTTCCAGGATGTGGATGTACGGTGGCCGACTATACCAAGGAGCCTGTTCCTCCCAAAAAGACCGGTAAAGTAACCATCACCTTTGATACCAAAGACAAAAAAGGAATGGTAAAGAAAAGAGTCAGCGTACAGGCCAATACCTATCCGGCAGAAACCGTATTGTACTTTACAGCTAATATCGAATTACCTTAAAAACAAAAACATGAATATTATATCGTTTATACAATTCATACAATTAGAGGCAACTGCTCCTAAAAAGGGAAGCGGAATGTCCTCTTTGATTTTCATTCTCCTGCTGATCCTCGTATTCTACTTCTTCATGATACGCCCGCAGTCCAAACAGAACAAAGAACTGCAGAAATTTAGGGACAACCTGAAGAAAGGCGACAAAGTAGTGACTGTAGGAGGCATTCACGGACGTGTTGCAGAAGTCGGTGCTACCACTGTAGTATTGGAAGTGAGTGACGGTTCCAAAATCACCTTTGAAAAAAGCGCTATTTCTCAAACTGCAGTAACTGGCAATCAAGAGGTCTCCAAATAGGGAACACTCGTGAAAAAGAAGACGCGACATAACAAAATCAGCATGCTGATGTGCCTGTTTGTGGCCGCATTCTGCTGGTTTATGTTGAAAATGTCCAAGACCTACGATGTAAGTTACACTTACGACGTCAGTATACGGAACCTGCCCGAGGGGATGGAAATCACCTACCAATCGGATTCCGTATGGGTGATTGAATTGGAAAACAAAGGTCTGGCCTTGCTGGGTACAGACCTTCGTTCCAAGAAACTTGCATTGGATTACAACACCTTACTTACCGATTACCAGAAGCAGAGGAATTTGGTACACCTGCAATACAAACAATTAATCGACTATCTGAAAACGGACAGGCGCTTCGAAAAAAACATTAAATCAATCAATATCAGCGCATTCAGCTTTCGAATAGAAAAGCAGAAAAAAACGTTGGACAAATAAGATGCCAAGCATTTACCCTTGGGGACACACCCGTCGATTCAATGCCTATTCCAACTATTTTAAGGCCCGTTTTGGAGAGCGTGTACAAAAAGTAAGCCTGAATGCAGGACTCAGTTGTCCCAACCGGGACGGAAGGATTGGCACGGGAGGTTGCACCTATTGTGACAACGCTGCTTTCAATCCCTCCTATTGCGACCCCGCCAAAAGCATAGCGCAACAGATAGAAGAAGGCATTCTTTTCCATCAGAACAGATACCATAAAGCCAACCGATACCTCGCTTATTTCCAAGCCTATTCAAATACCTACGGGGATCTGGAACATTTAAAGCATCTATATGAAGCCGCCCTGGAGAACGAACAGATTATCGGATTAGTCATCGGCACGCGGCCCGACTGCATGGACGAGAAAAAACTGGATTACTTCGCCCGATTGTCAGAAAAATACTACATCATGCTGGAATACGGCATTGAAAGCTGCAATGATGAAAGCCTGCGCCACATTTGCAGAGGACATGATTTTGAAACGGCAGTGCGCGCCCTGGAACTGACAAAGCAGAAAGGGCTTCCGACTGGAGCACACTTTATCTTCGGACTTCCTGGCGAAACACCCGAGGAATGGATGAAATGGCCTGAAATACTTGCCCAACTTCCTATAAACACATTGAAATTCCATCAATTGCAAATCATCAAAAACACCCGAATGGCGGAAGAATATGTGCAATATCCGGAACGCTTCGCCGATTTGTCTTTTGACGAATACATCCATTTCATGGTTGAATTTCTGGAAAAACTGCGGCCAGAATTCATCATTGAACGCTTCGCAGGAGAAGTACCGCCCCGCTTTCTGCTGGTTCAACAGTGGGAATCAGTCCGCAATGAAAAAATCGTCCAGATTATTGAAAAACAGCTGGAGGAACGCAATACCTGGCAGGGAAGACTGGCATAGGATTACTCTTCCGATTCTTCCTGCTGATTCCACAAATCAATAATCCCCAGATGGTTGTTCATGAACTTATACTCCAGGAATTGGTGAGAAGGTTCGCCCTTGATTTTGAAATACCTCTTGAACTGCCACATCCACTGCAAATGCCGGCTGGGGAATCCCTTGGTCAGATATGCTTCTATAAAAGGATGCACCAACAACGTTAAAGTATCCTTTGGATAATTGCGCAACAGAAATTCCAAATTATGCTGTGCTTCGTCCAATACCAAAGCAGCCGGTTTCACCTTTCCGCTACCGTGGCAGGAAGGGCATTTTTCTAAAAGATCTGTATTGGTTTCGGGACGCACCCGTTGACGGGTGATTTGAATCAGACCGAAACGATTGACGGGCAAAATCGTATGACTGGCCCTATCCGCCTTCATAGCATCACACATCCGCTGATAAAGCAGTTTTCTGTTTTCCTGGGTGTGCATGTCAATAAAATCAATAATGATGATGCCTCCTATATCCCTCAGACGCAACTGACGGGCAATTTCGACTGCCGCCTCTGAATTCACTTTCAGAATATTTTCTTCCTGAGGTTTCTGCGCATCCATCTTGTGTCCGCTATTGACATCAATGACATACATGGCCTCGGTCTGCTCTATAATCAGATAAATACCGTTTTTGATGGCCACAATTTTCCCGAACCCGCTTTTGATCTGCTTGTCAATACCATATTGCTCAAACAGAGGTGTGGGACGGTTATGGAATTTCACAATACCCAATTGTTCCGGAGAAATCTGACGTACGTAAGAACAGATTTCTTCATATTGTTGCCGGCTATTGGTGTAGATAGCAGTAAAACTGTCATTCAGCATATCCCTCAGTAGAGAAGATGTCCTGTTCATTTCGCTGCAGAGCTTCTTTGGGAAGCGGGTCCCGCTGATATTGTTCAGCGTTGAACGCCATTTCCCCAACAGATCCTTCAAATCGTTCAACAGTTCTTCTTTCCCTTGATTTTCAGCAACTGTTCGGATGATGATTCCGACATTTTTCGGTTTGATGGATGACACCAGTCCCAATAAACGGCTTCTTTCCTTGTGATTTTTTATTTTTTGCGAAATCATGACCTGATTGGCAAAAGGCACCAATACCAAAAATCTGCCTGCATAGGAAATTTCGCAGGAAAGCCGAGGTCCTTTAGTGGAAATGGCTTCCTTCACAATCTGCACCATCACCAATTGATTGAATGAAAGCACGTCTTTGATGCTGTCATTCTTGGTGATTACCGGCTCTAAGGGATAATCCTGATGAAAAATATCAAACTTATTTCCCTGTAATTTTTCCAGAACATATTTGCTGTAAGTCTTTACCTGAGCCCCTAAATCCAATAGATGCAAAAATGCATCCTTCTCATGCCCAATATCAATGAAAGCCGCATTCAGCCCCGGAATAATCCTGCGAACCCTTCCCAGATAAATATCTCCGACAGAAAAATTATTGTCGGTTTTCTCTTTGTGCAGCTCTACGAGCAGATCGTTCTCCACCAGAGCCGTTTCAACTGTTTTCTCCCCTACATTGACGTATAACTCTCTCTTATCTACTTTGTCATTCATGCTTTGTCAGCTGTTCTTGAATATAAAAAAAACTAAATTACGCAACAGTTGTTACGTAATTTAGTTTTTACAGTTGTTTGTCCCACAAAAGATTATCTCTTCTTATGTCTGTTCTTTCTCAGACGTTTTTTTCTTTTGTGGGTAGCCATTTTATGTCTTTTTCTCTTTTTACCGCTAGGCATGATTATTCGATTTTTATTATTTAACTTTCTTGATAGTACTCATAAAAGATTTGGCAGGTTTGAATGCCGGAATCTTGTGGGCCCGAATAGTTAAGGAAGTTCCTTTGGAAATATTTCTACCCGTCTTCTGAGCTCTTTCTTTAATGATGAAACTACCAAATCCTCTCAAGTATACGTTATTCTTTTTCATCAGGGAATTCTTAACAGTTCCCATGAAAGTTTCAACAACCTGCTGAACTGCTGTCTTTTCAATACCGGTCTTGTTAGCGATCTCGGCAACTACTTCTGCTTTTGTCATATCTCTTACAATTTTAACGTTTAAATATTACTCTATTCATTTATCCCTAAAGGGAGTGCAAAGTTATAACATATTTAAATACAAAAAGTTATTTTATTTTCTTTTTTTAATGATCAATATAAAATATGTTAATAATCAGTTCGTTATAATTATATCAAAAAATACATGAAAAAAAATCGATAATTACATAATATTGATTTTCAATAACTTGAAAAAATCACTTTTAACCGAAAATGGTTGATATTTCCATCATAAAAGGGAATAAATGGAAGGTTCCATGCTCATTTTCCGCATGTTTCCGACTGCTCCTCCTGATTTTTTTCAAAGGAGGACACAAAGCGGGAAAGCGGACGATAGAAAAACAACACGAGCATCAGTACTCCAACCGTGATGTAGGAATCCGCCAGATTGAAAATGGCAGGGAAAAAATGAAACGCCCTACCTCCGCCCAATGGGATATCAAAAAGGTCGAACTGAAGCATATCCACCACTTTTCCCTGAAAAAGAGGGGCATATCCCCCGTTTGCAGGAAACAGATGCGCAATCGGACCATAATATTCCGACAGAGAAAACACCTTGCCGTAAAATACGCAGTCAATCACATTTCCAACCGCTCCTGCAAAAATCAGGGCCATACACAAGACCAATCCTGCAGGTTGTCGCGTTTTGTGATGAATCATCTTATGAATTACCCACAAAACAAAAACAGAGGCACACAAACGGAACAAAGTCAGAAACACCTTTCCTATGGGACGGGTCCAGAACACCATTCCAAATGCAATACCATCATTTTCAATATAATGCAACGAAAACCACTGACCAAATACCGAAATCTGGTCTCCCAACGACATGCTGGTCTTCACCCAAATTTTCAACCATTGATCCAAAAACAGCAGAACAATGATGAATACGGCTACTAAAATGGAACGTCGTTTCATTATTTTTTCCGTTTCTCGTCCAATTTGGCGTCATAGGACAAAGTAGCGTGGGGTACGGAACGAAGGCGCTCCTTCGGTATCAGTTGACCCGTCTTGCGGCAGATTCCGTAGGTCTTGTTCTCAATACGGACCAGCGCTGCTTCCAAATTCTTGATGTATTTGTCCAGACGGGCAGCCAACTGGGCATTTTCCTCTTTGAATAAGGTCTGCTGCCCTTCCTCCAATACTTTGAAAGTAGGAGCCGTATCGGAAGTATCGTTGCCATTGGTTCCATTCAACGCACTTTGGAAACTTTCCATATCCTTTCGCGCTGCTTCCAATTTTTTCAGAATCAATTCCTTAAATTCCTGCAACTCTTCATCCGAATACCGCACGGAGGGATAAACGGCACTCGATTCCATATTTTCTTCCTTTTCCATAATCAGGTTTTTGAAGGTTAATAATATGCAAAAGTAAACGAAAATACAATATCATCTGCCTATATTGCCAAAAAAAACGTTCTTTCGAGTCAAAAAAACAGGAAAATCCGGATTTTCCACAGACGCATTCATAAAATGAGTACTTTTGCAGTTTGAAGCAAGCCGTAAAATTTGTATGAAGACCATCATCTGTGAAAGTATAAACGATCTCCCAAAAGCAGCCGAAGCCCTGCTTTCCGCTTATCCGGAAAACCGCGTTTTTGCACTGCATGCGGAAATGGGAACGGGAAAAACCACCTTTATGCAGGCCGTATGCGATTTCCTTCACAGTACGGACCATGCAAGCAGCCCCACCTTTGCTATTGTCAATGAATACCTGCTCCCTTCAGGGGACAGCATGTACCACATGGACTGCTACCGCCTGAAAGATTTGCGGGAAGCGGAAGAAATCGGTGTGGAAGAATACCTCTACAGCGGAAACTACTGCTTCGTGGAATGGCCGGAGAACATAGAGGAACTCCTCCCTGAAGAGTGCGTACATGTGCATATCGAGACCGAAAATCCGTACAGTGGGGGAAAACGGACTTTCCGTTTCTGACAAAATTTCCTAAAAATCAATGGTATCTATGTGAAAATCGAATTTCTTCGAACACTGCATACAGTTTCCGCAATTGATTTTCTCTCCCGACAGACGCTTCCCGACCAAATTTTCCGTACGCTCGCACAGAGCGGGAATACCCATTTTGTCAATCACCTCTTTTGCATAGGCATGCATGAGCAGCACCCGGGCATTCTGTTCGCAGATGCCTCGCGAACGCAGATAGAAAACAGCTTCTTCATCCAGCTGTCCAACCGTAGCTCCATGGGTGCATTGCACATCGTCTGCATAAATTTCCAAAAAGGGTTTGGCTGAAATTCTGGCCGTATCTTTCAACAGGATATTCCGATTGATCTGATGGGCTTCCGTCCGTTGGGCGTGGGGCTCCACCAACACGTGACCGATAAACGAAGCATGCGCTTCATCATCCAATATACCCTTGTACAATTGGTTACTGGTGCAATCCGTTGTATGGTGCCGGACTGAGACACAATTGGAAACATCCTGCTTTCCGTCGGCCAGATACAGGCCGTTGTTATTCACTCGGGCATGCGGTCCTTCCAAATCGACGGATACGGCATTGTGCACCATTCCTCCGTTGAAAATGGTAGTATGCGTATTCACCTCGGAAGCTTCTTCCTGACGGATGAACAGATGACTGACCATGGTACACTGATTGTCCTTGTTTTCCAATTTGTAATAATTGAATTCCGCATGAGCAGCCACATGCACCTCCGTCACGGTGTTGATGAAGGTATCTTTGCACTCCAGAGACTCATCGCAATGAACCAGTTTCAAGGACGCAGACTCTCCCAATACAATCAGATTGCGGGGCAGCACCATCAGATCTGCATCCGATTTTACCATATTGACCAATTGTATCGGATTTCTCACTTTCAAATAATCCGGAACATACACAAAGAAACCGTCTTGCCACAAAGCAGCGTTGAAGTGAGCCATGCCATCGGCGGCATCCGCATGGGTCTGGAAATACGGCAACACCTTTTCCGGACATGTCTGAAAAGCCTCTCTGAGGCTTCCTACAATCATTCCGTTCGGAAAGAGTGTGAGCGGAGCATTCTGATGCAGATACCATCCGTTCAAAAAAGGGAACATCTCTGCGTTGATTTCCTGTGTACCGCATTGAAAATAAGCATCTACTGGACGATACGGATCCGGATGCAGACAAAGTCCGTAGCTTTTTCCCGTCAGTTTCTCCCATGAAAACGAGCGCCAGGATTCAGATGAAGCATCCGGCATCCCTTCCGAAAAAAAGGCATCCTTGGCGAATCTACGCAGTTCCTGCAATTGTCCGAGAGCAGGTTCTTGTATGCTGTATTTATCAAAATATGCTGAAAAATAATTATTTATGCTATTTCTATCCATAATCAGTACAGTCTTTCTATACTTTGCAAAAATAACAAAAAAAAGAACATCTCTGCCCACATTTTTTCATGCGCATCCGCAGGATATGACATTTTTAATTATCTTTGCATTTTATTTTGTCCTCCACATGAAGACCGCTGTCGTTATATTGAATTGGAACGGAAGGAAATTGCTGGAGACCTTCCTCCCCTCTGTTGTAGACTACCATAACAGTGATACAGGGATATTTGTTGCAGACAACGCATCCAGCGACGATTCTGTGGATTTTCTCCGGAAAAATTATCCGCAAGTCGGTTTGATTCTTTTGGATAAAAATTACGGATTCGCAGAGGGATACAATCGGGCCCTGCAGCAAATCCAGGCAGAATATTTCTGCCTGCTGAATTCTGATGTGGAAGTCGGTCCGAATTGGATAGAACCTGTGACAGAATACATGGACGCCCATAAAGAGGTAGCCGTCTGTCAGCCCAAACTTCTGTCTCAATTGGATAAAGGCAGTTTTGAATATGCAGGCGCAGCCGGTGGTTACATTGACCGTTTCGGATACCCCTTCTGCAAGGGACGCCTGTTTTCCACTTTGGAAAAAGACGAAGGACAATACAATCGGACCAGCGAAATATTCTGGGCAACCGGAGCCTGCATGTTCGTCCGCTCAGAAATATACCGGCTGTTGGGCGGACTGGATGCCGATTTCTTTGCTCACATGGAAGAAATCGATTTCTGCTGGCGCGTCAAAAATGCCGGATACAGCGTATGCTGTTGCCCAAACTCCACCGTATACCATTTGGGAGGGGCCACTCTTCCTCCATCTTCTTCCAAAAAGACTTTCCTCAATTTTCGCAATAACTGGCTGATGTTGTATAAAAACCTGCCGAAAAAAAGGCTTCTGACCGTATTCGCAGTACGGTGGGCAAGCGATGTGTTGGCCGCATTTCGGTTTCTGACAGATACGGGATGGGGTGATTTTCATGCCGTTTTCAAAGCCCACAGAGCATTTTTCCGCATGCTTCCAAAGACCAGGGAAAAACGCAGGCTCATCCGTCCCAAAGGCAATATTTCCTGTATGTACCAGGGAAATCTGGTCGTGGATTATTACCTGAAAGGGAAACGGCATTTTTCCGATCTGGACGAGCAGAATTTCCTGTAAATCGTGCCCAAACCGCTGATACCTCTTTTCCTTATTCCGCACACTCAGCCGAAAACAAAAATTCCCCGCAATGCGGGGAATTTTCTTGTGGATTCACGAAGACGGACATTGCTTATTTCACAATGTTCATTTCGCGGATCAGATTGGTGGCTCCGGCGTATACATCAATGGTAAACAGCACATAGCGCACATCTACACAGATGCAGCGCTGCAGATTTTCCTCGAAGTCGATATCTCCGGACATGGCTTCACTATTGCCATCGAATGCCAGACCGATCAGTTCGCCATTGGCATTGATGACGGGAGAACCGGAGTTTCCACCGGTAATGTCGTTATCGGTGATGAAGCAGGTGACCAATTCACCCTTTTCGTT
>JAZLLH010000005.1:0-8560 GCA_045598025.1 Bacteroidales bacterium
GACGGAACTTTTTTCCTGTTATCTGGTTGAGTCTGGCTATGAATTTCTGGCAGTCGTTCCAGCCAACGCATTCCACCGGCCGTTCGGGATCCTTGAAAAAAGACGGATTGTTTCCCATGACGGCTGTCCACAGTGCCTGCGTCACTTCGCAACAGCCGATGTAGTAGTCGGACAAGGTGACTTTGTGCACAGGCGATTCGTCCTCATACGCTTCGGCAGCCTGTTCGGAGGTGGCGCCCATGATGTAGGAACCGCCCTGTACGGCCACCATGGTGAAAGAGATGTCTTTTATTTTGATTGTCTGATTTTTGAATTGCATTTTTCCGGCGGTATTCTGTGCCGCCGAAGAAAAAGGATGGCATCCGATGTGGCAGATGCATAACAGGCAGAGTCCGAAAATCGGCTTTTTCATGTTGATTCAAGTTTGAAGATGCAAAGATAGTGAAGATTCCAATGCGTCTGTCCCTCCTTTGAAAATTATTTTTATTTTTTATGTGCGAAAATCTGTTTTGGCATTGATTTTTCATGTAATTTTGTACTTTAAAAACATAATGTAAAAATGGCTAACAACGAAGAACTTTTCAAGAAAATCATCGCTCACGCGAAAGAATACGGTTTTATTTTTCCATCCAGCGAAATCTATGACGGCCTGAGCGCAGTCTATGATTACGGTCAATATGGATGTGAACTGAAAAACAACATCAAGCAGTACTGGTGGAAATCCATGGTGAACCTGCATGAAAACATTGTCGGCATTGACAGTGCCATTTTCATGCATCCTACCGTGTGGAAGGCTTCCGGACATGTCGACGCTTTCAACGATCCCATGATCGACAACAAGGACAGCAAGAAACGCTACCGTGCCGATGTGCTGATTGAAGATTACCTGCTGAAAATCGAAGAAAAAATCAACAAAGAGGTTGAAAAAGCAGCCAAGCGCTTTGAAAATTTCGATGAACAGATGTTCCGTCAGACCAATGCCCGCGTCCTGGAATACCAGAAAAAATACGACGAAATCCACAGCCGCTTTGCCGAATATATGGAAAAGAGTGACTGGACGGCTCTCAAGGCTCTGATAGATGAATTGGGCATTGTCTGCCCCATTTCCGGCAGTCGCAATTGGACAGAAGTCCGTCAGTTCAACCTGATGTTCGCTACCCAAATGGGTTCCGTAGCAGAAGGAACCGACACGGTTTATCTGCGTCCGGAAACCGCCCAAGGCATTTTCGTCAACTACCTGAACGTACAGAAAACCGGACGTATGAAGGTGCCTTTCGGCATTGCCCAGATCGGTAAGGCTTTCCGTAACGAAATCGTCGCCAGACAATTCATTTTCCGCATGAAGGAATTCGAACAGATGGAAATGCAGTTCTTTGTCCGTCCCGGAGAAGAACTGAAATGGTTTGAATTCTGGAAGAATGAGCGCATCCGCTGGCATCAGTCGCTGGGCATGGAAGCTTCCTGTTACCGCTTCCACGACCACGAAAAACTGGCACATTACGCCAACGCCGCCACCGATATTGAATTCGATTTCCCCTTCGGCTTTAAGGAACTGGAGGGCATTCACTCCCGCACCGACTTCGACCTCAAGGCGCATCAGCAGTATTCCGGCCGCAAGCTGCAGTACTTTGATCCGGAAACCAACGAGAGTTACGTGCCCTACGTTATTGAAACTTCCATCGGCGTGGATCGCATGTTCCTTGCGGTGCTGAGTCATGCCTATCAGGAGGAAACTCTTGCGGACGGATCTACCCGCACGGTGTTGCGTATTCCGCCCATTCTGGCTCCGGTCAAAGTGGCCGTTTTGCCCTTGGTCAAGAAAGACGGCATGCCGGAAAAAGCCCGCGAAATTCTGAAACCGCTGCAGTACGATTACAACTGCCAGTACGATGAAAAAGATGCCATCGGACGCCGTTACCGCCGTCAGGACGCCATCGGCACTCCTTTCTGTATCACCGTTGACAATCAGACGCTGGAAGACAATACCGTCACCTTGCGCGAACGCGACAGCATGCAGCAGGAGCGCATTTCCGTAGACGAAATCCAGGTCCGTTTGAACCAATTGCTGAAGTGTACACTGTAGTGAATCACCTTTAATACTGAACCCCATGATATCCATTATCGTAGCCGTCGGAAATCATTATGAAATTGGTCAGAAAAACCAATTACTCTGCCATTTGCCGGAAGATTTGAAATATTTCAAACGCGTAACGGGCGGGCATACTGTCCTGATGGGGGAAAACACCTATCTCTCCCTCCCCAAACGTCCTCTGCCCCAACGGAGAAACATTGTGTTGACCCTGGATAAGGGCAAGGTGTATGAAGGATGTGAGATGGCTTATTCCATAGATGAGGCCCTCGCTCTCTGCCCTAAGGACGAAGAAACTTTCGTCATGGGCGGTGCTTCCATTTACAGGCAGTTCTTTCCGATTTGCGACAAACTCTACATTACCCGTATGAAAGCCGATTTCCCTGAGGCAGACGTCTTTTTTCCCCTCATTGATGAAAAGGACTGGAATCTGATTTCGGAGGAAGGACATACGGCAGATGCAGCGCACTGCTGTGATTTTGTTTTTCAAGTATACACCAAAAAAAAATAAAGAAAACATGAAAAAAACATCTCTCCCCATTTTGTTGGCAAGCCTGTTGAGCCTGTGCTTTACGGTCGGTTTCGCCCAGAAAAACAAGACTGTAGAAGTCTACCCCATGCCGGTGGATGAAAACACCAAACTGATTACCTATCAGGATGTCATCCCCATGAAAGCCGCTCCTGAGGAACTGTACGAAAGGGCATATGCCTGGGTGCAGCAGTTTTTCCAGAATCCATCCAAGGTCATACAGACCGCTGACAAGGAAAAAGGCGTCATTGTCTGCAAAACCAATCTGAAGATTCACACGCCCACCAAGGATGGAAAATCGGAAGTCATGGCCGGTATTGTGAACTATGAACTCAAAATAGAAGCCCGCGACGGTCGGTATCGTTATACCATCACTCATTTCGTTTGCAAAAACGGTTCTGTTTCACAGGATTGTGAGCAGTGGCTGGATATGTCCAAAGCCGAATGGACACCTGTCCGCAACGAACATCTGAAGGAAGTGGATACCTACATCCAGACTTTGGTCAAGAGTTTGGAGGAAGGCATGGAACCCAAAGCGGAAGTCAAAGACGAGTGGTAGATGAATCAGGCCGGTACACAATTCGATCCGAAAGAAGCCAGCACGGACATTCGGGATGATGCCTGTGTGCTGATGCTGTACAATGACAATGTCAATACCTTTGATTTTGTCATTGAGAACCTGATCGAACTCTGCGGCCACACCTATGAACAGGCTCTGCAATGCGCATGGATTACGCATTGCTACGGAAAATGCGACGTCCGTCACGGTAGCTATGCCACTTTGAAAGGCATAGCCGACATCATGTTGCAGCGCGGATTGACAGTGAAAATCGTTTTGTAAAGCAGCAAACATTGGTCAGTCAGTTCAAACGGGTATTTCGGATAGTTTCCCGGATATGTATCGGGATACTTCTGTTCGTGGCCGTTGTACTGTTCGCAACCGGTGCTATCTTGATGATTCCTTCCGTGCAGACGCGCTGTGCGCAGAAGGCGGCGGGCATACTGTCCAAAGAACTGCAGACAGAAATCCACATCGAAAAACTGAGGGTAAACTGGAATCTGGATATCGTACTTCAGGATTTCATGATAAAAGACCGGCACGGTGAGCCGATGCTGGGTATGGACAAACTGAAAGTACATCTCCCCGTTTACCACCGGCGGAGCCGTACCCTCGTGTTTCACCGCATGAAGGCCGAGCGTTTGCTGGTATATATAGCCAAATATACCGGCGAACCCCATCCGAACATCTATTTCCTGGCCGATTATTTCCGTTCTGACAATCCGAAAAAGGGCATGCGCCTGCTGTTTAAGCATTCCCGACTGAAGGACAGCCGTTTTGAATTTTTTTATGAGAGCAAATGGGAAGCGGATCAGGACGGATTGTGGAATTACCGGGACATCCGGCTGAACGATATACAGGCAGCCATAAAGACATTGGATATCAACGGAAAAGATATAATACTGGATATCAAAAACCTGCAGCTCAAGGAACATTCCGGATTTGAAATGACACATTATCAGGGAAATGTGTTGATCAATGATCATAAGATATATTGCGAAAACACCCGTTTTGAATGTGGAAACGGTACACGGACCGATGTGGATTTCCGTTTTGATTTCGACCATTTTTCTTCGTTTTCGGATTTCTACGATAGTGTGTACTTCCGCTGCAGTCTCCGCCCCTCCGTCATTGCCATGGAGGATTTGAAATATTTTGTTCCTGCTTTCCAATCCATGGACAATCGGAAATACCGTCTGCAAGGCGATGTGTCCGATTGTCTGTCCGAATTGCGGATAGAAGATTTCCGCCTGAGTCTCAATGACAGTGCTTACCTTTCGGGAAATGTGTACACCAAAGGGCTTCCGGATGCGGAAAACACCATTTGGAACGTCCGTCTGGATGAGGCATGCTTCCCCTTGGCATATCTGGAAGGATACGGACTTCCTAAAGGGAAAAAACTGCATTTCCCCTCTTGCCTGAAAAACATGGTCTGCTCGTCCGCGGACGGAGAATTTTTGGGAAGTTTTCAGGATTTCGAGGCCGCTGTGCGCATGCGGACAAATTATGGGGATGTGCAGGCAGAAGGTCATTATAGCGGAAATTATACCTTGGATTTTGCAGCAGACAATCTCCTATTGACACAACTGTTGGGAAAAAATCCGCTGCGGAAAATGGCCTTACAGGGACATGTCAGCGGAGAGGGAAAAAACATAGAAGAATACAGGGCAGACATACACGAACTGCTCATTCATGAAAATACAATCAACGACCTGCATATCAACGGGGACAAGGAAGACGAAAGGCTCACTTTCCATTTGTCCTCCCGAGATACCCTGCTGAAAGCCGAGGTGAAAGGATTTTCCGATATGTCGGATGACGGGCGCAATCTGTATTATGCCAACATGGATGTGGAATACGCGGATCTGAGCGCGCTCTGTCTGTTCCGTCCGGATTCCGCTGTGAGTGTTTCCATGCATGGAGATGTACAGATGAAAGGAAAAAACTGGAATGACATGGAGGGCGAAATCAGCCTGAAGGATGCCGTTTATTCTCAGAACGGAAGGAACTTTCCTCTTCGTCATTGGGTCGCCAATGTACAACAGGCAACCAATGCACAGGGTGAGGTAAACATCCGCCTTTTTTCGGACGTAATGATGGCCGAATGTCGGGGAAACATTCCTTATCCGGAAATTCCGGCCCGTATCAGACAGGAAGTGTCCTGTTACCTGCCGCATGCCCTTTCTGTCCAGTATTCTTTGCCGGAAGGAAATCCCTACTGGGACCTGTCGCTGCACATGAGGAAATCTTTTCCTCTTTTGGAGGTCTTGTTCCCGAAATTCCGGTATCAGGGAACCCTGGATCTGAAAGCCAGTCGTATACCGGATGCGGCTGAACGGCTGAATCTGGAAATGAGTTCTCCCCTGTTGCTGTTCGGAAATACGGAGTTTCACCAATGCCATCTGGAGGGAATCGGAAACGAGGAAAGCATGGATATGATCATCCATTGTGGAGATGTGGTGTGGAATCACAGTGACAGTCTTTCCAATCTGCAGGATGTCCGTCTGCGAGCTGAATGCCATGATGACACCGTTGCTTTCGAGATAGAATCGGGACAGGACGATGGTTTTTCCGGACCGCAGGTGTCTTTGGGTGGCCAGGTCCATTTTCTGGAATCGTATGCGGATGTACACTTCCAAAAAGGAGATTTGAAATTCGGAAAGTCCGTATTTGCCATTTCACCAGAAAACCGTATCCTGCTGTCTGAACAGCAGGTCCGTTTCAGACAATGCGGTTTCTCGTCCGGAGAGCAATCCTTCGTATTGGATGGAACGTATTCTTCCCGATATCCTTCTCGTATACAGGTGGATATGCATCGGCTGATATTGTCTGAATTTGATGTGTTCATGAAACCATACCACCTGTCTATGGATGGTATGGTTGACGGAAATATCCTGGTGAGTGGTCAGGATACCTCCCTGAAGTTTTCAAGCAATGTGGAAATCAGCAACTTTGTTTTTAATGAAACTTCTTACGGACGATTGTCAGGCAGTGCGGATTGGGAGGAACACGAGCAACGTATACGGATTCGGGCCCATTTGTATCCCTTGGAGGATGCCACTGCCGTAGCTGCATTGGAAGGATATTATATTCCGTCTGAGCAGCAGATTGATCTGAAAGGAAATATACAGTCCTTCGACCTGCATATGCTGGAGCCCTATCTCACTTCTTTTGCAACCCATGTGGAAGGATTGTGTTCCGGCGAACTTTTCTATACGGGACCTGTCCAAAATCCCCGTCTGGGAGGCTTTGTTCATTTTGAAGAAGCTAGTCTGGGAATCGGATATATCTTGACTGACTATCATATACATCATCAGGATATGCGCTTGATAGACACCGGATTTTTATTCGAAAATTTCTGTTTTACTGATGATTATGGTAATACAGGAAGCATGTCCGGAGTCGTGACCCATGAGCGTTTGAAGCATTTTGGCTTGGAGCTGGATGTGGATTTTGATCATGCCATGGTATTGAATACACAATATAAAGATAATGATCTGTTTTTCGGGAAAGCATTCGGGAGCGGTTCGGTACATCTGCATCAGCGCCCGCAGGGTGATTTCGTGATACAGGGCAATGTGCGGACGGAAAACCCGACCTATATTTCCATCTTATTGAACAGAAGCACAACCGTCAGTTCCCAGAATTCCTTTATTGTTTTTGAGAAACCTTATACCATGGAGACAGAGTTGGATACCATGGAAAATCCGAACAAAAAAGCACACATTACCGGAACCAATCTTATGTTGGATGTCAGTGCGACGCCGGATGCCACGGTGAAGGTGGTTCTGGACCCTTCCATTGGGGGAACCATTGTCGGCAGTGGAAACGGCGCCATTCGGATGGAGTTGTACAAAAACCGTCCGTTTGAAATGTTCGGCACCTACTTCCTGACAGACGGTACTGTGGATTTGGCTTTGGGAAACATTATCACGCGCACCCTCAAAGTTGAAAACGGGAGCGCCCTGTCCTGGAATGGCAAGCCCAGTGAAGGTCAGATGGATATCCGCGCTTCCTATTCGACCAAGACCTCTATTACCAATCTGTTGAATGAATCTTCCCTGACTTCTTCCTACCGCTCCATTCCGGTATCCACCCTACTTTCTCTGAAAGGAAACCTGCTGAATCCGGAGTTCAATTTCAACATACGGATGGATGATGTGGACGAATCCATTCAGTCTATGGTATATAATGCGCTGGATACCACCGATAAGGAAGAAATGTTCCGCCAGGCTTTTTCTCTGATGCTGATCGGAAGGTTTGAAGCGGAGCAAAATAGCGGAAGTACGGTTAACTATGGAATTGGTTACTCCTTGAGCGAACTGTTTTCCCACTATCTGCAGAAAATGATGTCCGCTTTGACCGACAATGTCAATCTGGGATTTCTGTACAAGCCCGGTGATGGCGGATACAACGGGGACGAGTACAATGTGCAGTTGTCTACCAATCTCATGGAAAACCGCTTGAGCATACAGGGTAGCCTGGATATATATGGAGACAACGGTTTTCAGGATGAACAGGCGGTGGCCGGCAATGTGGTCGGTGACATCATCGTGGAGTACAAAATCACCAGAGACGGCTCTTTGCGTATCAAAGTCTTCAACATGGCCAACTATTACGATGTTTTATCGTCTGTTTATACCGATGTGCCCTATTACCAGGGCATAGGTATCGCCTTTTCCAAGGATTTCAATACGCTGAAAGACCTGTTCCGGAGGAAGAAGAAAGACGCTCAGAAAAACACTGGACGGGAATAAGAGCCTGCCCGGCAATTTCAGAAAAAAACGGCATCGGGTGAACGGAAATCACCGGACTCCGTGAACGGAGAGGAAACGGAACGGAAAAGGTAGGTGCGACATTTCGGCAGGTATTATTCATTTTTCTTACCGCGTCGTTTGGCTTCAAGTATCGGCTTCTTATCGTATTCCTGTTTCATTACAAACAGTTCTGTGCCTTCCTCAATAACAAACTTTCTGTTGTTTTTATAGAATGATAATAATTTGACTATATGTGGATTTGCGAATTTATCATTGCTATTGTCAAAGTCATTCGTATGAATGAACAACTTCACGGATTCCCATTCGGCAGGCGAAATTGCTTTTTCACATTCACAATAACAATTCCACCACGCCTGTGTGGAAATGCTTCCAAAACTATGCCCAAATTTTTCCTTGCCAATTGTTATGGCGGCTTCCGTACTGAGCCACTCAAAGAAAAAGCGATAAATAATCATCGTCTCTGACATTTCAAGCAACTTGTGATACTCGTCAAGATTAGAGCCAAAAGCCTTATGGAAAAATGAAGTTCCCCTGCCAATCTTACCTTTTGTGCTGTTGAGGATGGCTTGAATGGCTCGGATATATTTTCTATTCCAATGTACTCC
>JAZLLH010000006.1:0-39925 GCA_045598025.1 Bacteroidales bacterium
ATGGGATGTTTTTCCCGTATTGAAACCAATGGCGGTGCTTTTGAACAGGTGAACCTGCTGTATGGAGAGAATCCGAACAAGGCTGTGCGCGAATGGACGAAGCCTTTCAATCAGGCCGGTATTCAGACCCACATGCTGGAAAGAGCTTTGAATGGTCTGCGTATGTACCCTGTCCCTGCCGATGTGCGTCGTCTGATGCCGAAGGTGAAGAAGGCTCAGGGCGTGGACATCATGCGTTCCTTCTGTGGACTGAATGATTACCGCAACCTGGAACTTTCCGTGAAATACGCCAAGGAAGCCGGAATGATTTCCCAGGCAGCCTTGAGTATCACTCACTCCAAAATCCATACGGTGGAATATTACATGAATATCGTGGACAAACTGGTGGAATTCGGTGCTGACGAAATCGCACTGAAGGACATGGCCGGTGTCGGCCGTCCGGTGACCCTCGGCAAACTGGTTCACGAAATCAAGACAAAATATCCGCACATCGTGGTGCAGTATCACGGGCATTCGGGACCGGGATTTTCCATGGCATCCACTCTGGAAGTGGCCAAAGCCGGTGCCGATGTGATCGATGTGGCAATGGAACCCCTTTCCTGGGGTATGGTTCATCCGGACGTCATCACGGTTCAGGCTATGCTGAAGGATGCCGGTTTCCAGGTGAAGGACATCAACATGAAGGCCTACATGGAAGCCCGTCGTCTGACGCAGTCCTTCATGGATGATTTTCTGGGATATTTCATCAATCCGAAAAACAAGATCAGTACTTCCCTGCTGGTGGGTTGCGGTCTGCCCGGCGGCATGATGGGATCCATGATGTCCGACCTGACAGGTATGCACGGAGCCATCAACATGGCACTGAAGAAACACGGCAAGCCCGAAGTGACCTTGGACGAACTCCTGGTTCAGTTGTTCCAGGAAGTGGAATATGTATGGCCTAAACTGGGTTATCCTCCATTGGTCACTCCGTTCAGCCAGTATTGCAAGAACATCGCCCTGATGAACATTTACTGCATGGCCAACGGAGAGCCCCGTTTTTCGAAGATTGACAAGGACAGCTGGAACATGATTGCCGGAAAAGCCGGCCGTCTGCCTGGACCTTTGGCTCCTGAAATCGTTGAGTTGGCCAAACAGCAGAACATTGAATTCTACGAAGGCGTTCCTCAGGATGCTTATCCCGACGCATTGGATACCTACCGCAAGGAAATGGATGAAAACGGTTGGGATTACGGTCAGGACGATGAAGAACTCTTTGAACTGGCTATGCACGACCGTCAGTATCGTGATTACAAGTCCGGTATTGCCAAAACCCGTTTCAATGAAGAACTGGAAAAGGTAAAAGCCGCTGCCGTTTCAGCAGGCAAGGTTCCTGTCGTATCCAAGGAAGATGCTGACAGGAAAGTGCTGGCATACATCAGCGAAAAGTACCCGAATGCGACTCCTGTGCTTGCTCCTGCGGCAGGCCGTATTGCTTGGGAAGCCGATTTCGCCGAACGTTCCATGCCTCCTGCTCCCGGAAAGGCATATCAGGCCGGAGCAGTAATGGGTATTGTCCAAGCCTATTATGGCAACGAAGACATTACGGCTGTCAAGGACGGCAAACTGATTGATACCTGCGTGCCTCAGGGACGTATGGTTCAAAAAGGTGATATTGTTGCCTGGATGGAATAATCTTTCCGTCATATAAAAAAAAGGGGGCAATCCGTAAGGACTGTCCCCTTTTTCTGTTCATCAGCGTAGTCTCTGCTCAAATTTTCTGAAAATTCAGAGAGAAGATTAACGGAATACAGTAACTGAACCTTGCAGGAAAATGGGGGGTAATCCGCCGTCCACGGTTGCTTTGACTACCCAAAAGTATACTCCGGCGGAAACGGGTGTGTCTTTCATGTCCTTTCCGTCCCACCAGAAATTGTCATCGGCATAATCCGGACAATTGCTTCCCCGACAGTAAAGTCGGCCAAAGGTCCCTGTGTGCTGTCTCCCGTATGAATGAAGTGTAGGACCCTTTGGCATGATGAAGCGATGCGATATGTACTTCATAACAGGTATTCGATCCGTAAACCACAGGGTCATTGGGTATCGGATTGTAGTTGTCTTCGAACGAAAACCAAAATTCTGTGTCGGGCTGTTGTGCATGCAGTAGTCCGATGCCGAAGAGCAGTAAGATTAAAAAAGAAATCACCGGAATTCAAAAAATTAAAGTCAGGTGCTGTTTTTTTCAGTCCGGTGAAATTTTGCCGTAAAAAAAGCGTTATATTTTTGTTGTATAAAATCCATGAATTATGGCAAGAAGAAGCAGAAAAAAGAAAACCGAAGATACCAGTCTCGAACAGCGTTTGGTGGAAGTGTTTGCCAAATCACCATACCAGCCGTTCAATGCCAAACAACTGGCTGCCAAATCGGGAGTGACTGAAAAAGAAGGACGCATTCAGGTGCATGCGGCTTTGGAGCAATTGCTGGCTTCTGCCGTCCTGGTCTCCGCCAACAGAGGAAAATACAAACTGAATCCCATTCATCTGGAGGCCGATGTACAGAAAATCATCCAAGGGAAAATCAGCATGAAACAGACCGGAAAGGCCTATCTGATTCCGGATAATCCGGATCTGGAGGATATTTTCATTGCGGCCAACAATACGGGGAAGGCCCTGAATGGTGACATTGTCAAGGTACATCTGTTTCCTTCCCGTCGGGGAAAACGTCCGGAAGGACGAGTCGTGGAAGTGGTTCGGAGGGACAAGCAACGCTATGTGGGAACCATTCGCATTTCCAAAAATATTTCCTACTTCATTTTTGATGATATCAGTATTTCCTTTTCAGCACTGGTACCCAAGGAATCGTTGCGTGGGGCTTTGGATGGACAGAAAGTGGTCGTCAGGCTGGCGGAATGGCCGGACAGTATGCGAAATCCGATTGTTGAAGTGACGCAGGTCCTGGGTTTCCCCGGCGATAACGAAGTGGAGATGTTGTCCATCTTATTGGATCAGAATTTCACCAATGAATTTTCCAATCAGGTGGAAAAGGAGGCTGAAGAACTGCCGGTGGAAATTCCGGAAAAGGAACTTCAGTCCCGTCGCGATTTCCGGGATGTGTTCACCATCACCATTGACCCGGCCGATGCCAAGGATTTTGACGATGCCATTTCATTTAAGGATCTGGGAAACGAGACCTATCAGGTCGGTGTACATATTGCGGATGTTTCCTATTATGTGCGGCCGGATACAGCCATAGATGCAGAAGCGGCCGAACGGGCCACTTCGGTCTATCTGGTTGACCGGACCATTCCCATGTTGCCGGAAAAGCTGTGCAACAATGTGTGTTCGCTTCGTCCGAACGAAGATAAATTGTGTTTCTCCGCTGTTTTTGTTTTGGACAAGGATGCCAAAATCCTCAAGCAATGGATAGGCCGCACAATCATCCATTCCGACCGGCGTTTCAATTATGATGAAGTACAGCAGATTATCGAAAGCGGGGAAGGCGAATATGTGGAAGAAATCCTGATGCTGGACCGTTTGGCCAAATGCCTGCGCCAAACCCGTTACGAAAAGGGTGCCATTAATTTCGGCTCGGAAGAAGTCAAATTCGTGCTGGACGAACAGGGACGTCCCATAGATGTGTACATCCGGGAGGAAAAGGATTCCAACCGGCTGGTGGAAGAATACATGCTTTTGGCCAATAAAAAAGTAGCTGAATTTGTAGGAAAAGTAGCTCCGAATACGGAGGCCAAGGCTTTTGTATACCGTGTGCATGATCAACCCTTGGATGAAAAGATAGGCACGTTCAACAATTTCATCGGAAAATTCGGTTATGCTCTGCAGATGAAATCGCGCAAAGGTCTGGCCAATTCCATGAATCAGTTGTTTACGGAAGTGGAAGGCAAGGGCGAACAGCATCTGATAGAACAATTGGCCATACGTACCATGCAGCGGGCCATTTACACAACGGATAATATTGGACATTATGGCTTGGGTTTCAAATATTACACCCATTTCACTTCTCCCATCCGTCGTTATCCGGACCTGATGGTACACCGTCTGCTTGCCCGTTACATGGACGGCAAACCTTCTGCCGACAAGGATGCGCTGGAAGAAAAGTGCAAACATGCATCCGATATGGAGCAGCGAGCAACCGAAGCCGAGCGCAATTCCGTCAAATACAAGCAGGCGGAATATTTGTCGGACAAGGTGGGCCAGGTGTTCGAAGGGCTGATTTCCGGCGTGAGCAAGTGGGGCATTTGGGTACAGTTGGATGGAAGCAAATGCGAGGGCATGGTATCTGTCAAGACCCTGAATGACGATTTTTATTACCTTGATGAGGAAAATTACCGCTATATCGGACAGAGAAGCGGGCGCGTTTATCAATTGGGCAGACGGGCCAAAATCACCGTGCGCGGTGTGGATCTGGCGCGTAAGCAGATTGATTTCCTTTTCGTGGACGAAGAACAACTCCGATAATTGCGCGCATTTCGTATTATTTGTCTCAAAAAAGTAAGTTTTATAAACTATTTTAAGGTAACTTCTAAAAATTTAAAACATTAAATATCAACAATATAAGTCAATATTCTGCGTTAATCTCAAGACTAAAAGAGACATACGATGAACAGATACAAACCCCAAGGTAAAATAACGCTTTTTGATGCTGAAAACACGCAGCAGAAACTCTCCAATCTCGGCAATCTTTGTTGTTTTCAAGCAGTTCCTTGGTCTGGCAAGCGGCGACAAGGTGCCTGATTCACGTACGATATGGCTGTTTCGGGAACAGCTTCGGAAAAAAAACATGTGCGAACAGCTGTTCCACCGTTTCGTGGAGTATCTGAACGAGCGTAGTTTGATTTTCAACGAGGGGCAGATTATTGATGCCAGCTTCGTGCTGGCACCGAAGCAGCACAACACACCCGAGGAAAACCTGCAGATCAAGAATGGTGAAGGCGGGAACCTGTGGAACGACAAACCGCACAAGAAAATAAAAAAACAGGAAAACGGACAATTTATAACGAAGATATTCTTATAAATTGTAAATTTGCAAAATCAATTTTCGGGCAAAACGGTTCAAGCAGGTTCGCTGTCTTGTCCGAAAAACAAAGGAAAGTTAAATTTTAGAACCTGCCTTAAATCACTCAATATGAAAAAATATCTTTTTTTATCAGTCTTGTTGGTCTGCAACTTTGCCAGTAGGGCTTTCGATTTCAGTGCAGTGGCACCAACGGGACAGGTATTGTACTACAACATCACATCCTCGTCAGCGCTTACAGTTGAAGTTACTCTTCCTGGCAACAATCGTTGGGATGGATATACTAAGCCTGCTGGGACGCTGACCGTTCCCTCCACAGTAAGTTATGGTGGAAATACCTATGCCGTAACATCCATTGGGGATTATGCTTTCCTTAATTGCAGCGGTCTTACGAGCATGACCATCCCCAATTCCGTAACTTCCATTGGTAATTATGGTGTCTTAAATTGCAGTGGCCTTACGAGCGTGATCATTTCCGATTCCGTGATTTCCATCGGGGAGTCAGCTTTCACTTTTTGTAGCGGTCTCACGAGCGTGACCATTCCCAATTCCGTGACTTCCATCGGGAAAGCTGCTTTTAGGGAGTGCAGTGGCCTTACAGGCATAATCATCCCCAATTCAGTGACTACTATTGAGAGTTCTGTTTTTGACGGTTGCAGCGGCCTCACGAGCGTGACCATTCCCAATTCCGTGACTTCAATTGGGGATTATGCTTTCCAAGATTGCAGTGGCCTCACGAGCGTGACCATCCCCAATTCGGTGACTCTCATCGGGGAGTGTGCTTTTAGACGTTGTAGCAGCCTTGGTATAGTTTATTCACTTAATCCGACTGCACCCGCATTATGGTTTGATTGCTTTAATGGTTGTCCTATTCAGGAAATCCACGTTCCTTGTGGCTGTATGGAATCCTATTCTTATGAATGGTATGAATATAGCGATTATTTGCAAGAACAAACCATAACATTTACAAGAGAGTTGCAAAGTGCTAACGACACTATGGGTGGCGTCTCGTTGCTGACGTTGGAATGTGCGGACACCAGCACCATTTTGGCAACACCCAACTATGGCTATCACTTTACGCAGTGGAATGACGGTGTTACCGACAATCCACGCACTTTCGTTTTGATGCAAGACACAGTATTTGTGGCTGAATTTGCGAGAAACAGTTATGTTATTAATTGCGTCTCAAATGAGGTCTCAATGGGACAGGTGCAAGGTGGCGGCTCGTTTCTCTACCTCGACACTGTAGTGCTGACCGCTGAGGCTGTGGCACCTTACCGATTCTCTCATTGGCAAGACAGCGACACGGCAAATCCTCGTAGCATTGTGGTTTATTCCGATTCCACTTTCACTGCCTATTTTGAGAATAACTCCGTGGGCATCAAGATGGTGCAGAAGAGTTATACGCTAATAGCAGTTGGCAACGTTATTCGTATCAATAACGCGATGGGCGAGACGGTGAGAGTGTTTGACGTGTTGGGTCGCCAACTGCTGACGAAGAAACTCGACAGCGAAGAGATCCATTTGAACCAGACTGGCATGTTTTTCGTTCAAGTCGGCAACGCACCTATCGAGAAGGTGGTGGTAACTTTTTAATTTTTGACGAATTTCCTGCAGATGCATTGGTGTTCGTTTTGAATCATCAGCAGGTAGATGCCGGCTGGCAGTTGTTCGACCGAAAGATCGGACGTGTTTTCCTGAACATCCCATTCTTTCAATAATCTTCCATCCACACTGAGCAAGCGGAGGTGATGGCTTTCCTGTTGCATGGGTGAAATCCGGATGTGCAGAGATTCCGAACAGGGGTTGGGATACAGCAGTATGTTTTCAGAAATGCCGGCGGCAGGAAGGTCTGGTAAGGACAGTGTGCTGTCGATACAGAAGTGCAGGCTGTCGCGTTCTCCGAATTCTATTCCGGACAGAAGGCATTTCTCCTGCAGGTAGAAATAGTAATATCCCTGCCAGTTCCCGTCCCGGCCGATCAGACCGTCTCCTTCGGAATCGTAGATGACGAAGTCATAGCAGCCTTGCGGTAAGCAAAAGGTATCCCTATAGTTCGTAACAAAATGGAGTCCTGTCGGATTTTCTGCGACGGTATTTCCTTCTGCATCCTTCAAAACCCAGTGGTTTTGGTTGGGATAGTAATCTGTTTTAATGTCCCAGCGGGCGGAAACTCCGTGATGGTATTTAAATTTTGTGAATAAAGTGTCGTTGGTTGAATTTTCATCTTCGGGAAGGGCTGTCCATATTTTCAAGGAGTGTGCACCTTCCGGCAAGTCGTACAAGGTGTCCAGAACCAGGGTGTCGATGCGGCTGTATTCCCACGCTCCATTGAAGGATACCGACCGGATGGCAGAGGAATCCAATTGGTAGTGTATGTCAATCCGATGAATACTGTCATTCCCGTTGTTGAACCAGCAGACGGCAGGATAGAGATGTCGCTCGCAAAGGTTTCCTGAAGGGCAGGTAATAGCGTACAGTCCGGCGTCTTTCCGGTAGGGGGAAAAATCTGCATCCAATCCATCCAATGTGAGGCATCCGGTTTGCAGAGGATCTAACCATTCCCGCAATCGGGCAGAGGCGTAGGGTGAGTCCTCATTCTCCCAGGAATAGGCTATTTTTCCGAAAATATCGTAACCGTCCCTATCATAACAACTGGCTGTTCCTCCGTCCAATTGACCGATCAGACGTTTTTGGGGACTGAATAATCCGGAACCGGAAGAGCCTTTTTCCGTGGTTCCTTTGTTCCATTTGGTCACTTTCCAATGTGTCATTTCGGATGGTCCAAAGGCATTGGTTCCCTGACTGTGTTCCAGTGGTTGAGAGCAGAGGGATATTTTTTTTACATCTCCGGAGGGATGGTGTATACATACAGCCGAAGGCTTGGCTGAATCTATGCGGTCCCATCCGGCGTAATAGGCGTGGCAAAGTATGGTCGGGGTACTGCTCAGACGGAGCAGGGCGAAATCGGAGGATTCGCCTTCTGCCACCAGGCTGGCTCCATGTACGATGTATTCGGAGGTGGAGCTTTTGCTTCCGCAACTGTCTGCTTCATGGTTGAAAATGAAAACGAAGTTGGAAGCATCCCGTCCGTTGACGCAGTGATAGGCTGTCAGCAGGTAGGGAATTTTGTCTTTACGGGTGTTGTTGATGAGTGTTCCGCTGCACAATATTTGATTCCCGTTCAGAATCAGACAGACAGACCGTTTGACATCCTGAAATCCATCTCCTTCCGGACAGCGGATGTCTATGTTGCAAAAATCAGAACCTCCGTAATATCCTTTGAAGAAGAAATCTTTGTATCCGTGGATAACGGATGACAGGTGCAGGGCTCCTTGTCCGGCGACCTCGGCCGGCTCCCAATATTCCAGTATGATGCGTTCACCGGGAAGCAGGGAAGAGGCAAAGCGGCGGTCAGGGAGGTTGTTCTGGAATCCGTAGCATCCCGTAATGTAGGATCCGTCGGCTGTGTAAATATGCAGTTTTGCTCCTTTAGGAATATAAAAATAGCTGAAAATTAGATTAATAGAATATGCTTTGTCGGATTGTATACCCAATCTCCACAATCGGTCACCATTGGGCAGATTTTCCCAAATTCCTGCATTCAGCGTGCTGAAATCAACGGAAAATTCCTTCCCGAATGTGAATTCCCCTCTTTTATCCTCCTGGCTTTCCATTTGCAGCAAAGCCTGATGGTCCACATTCGGCATGTGTTCTGTCGGTACATAGGTGGATACAGAATGGGTGAAACTGTAGGGCAGTGTCCGGTGCTCCTGTCCGAGTGCCGGTCTGCTGCTGAAAAGACAAAGGGAAATCAAACCCAGAAATAGGATGTTCGTTTTCATGTCTATTCCGATTCTATCGTTTGTAATTCTTTTAAAATCAAATCAATTGTTCCGATTCTATATCCTTCGGAAATCAAACGGATTTGTCTCTTACGGTCAAGAACGTAAATATACGGGTATAAGTCGGTGGAATTTTGCCCGGCTGTCTGTTGCATGTGTCGCAGCCAGAGGGTATTTTTATCGTTTGTCCATAGGATTTGTCGGGGAAATTTGCCACCGGAGGGCTGTGAATCCAGAGCCTTTTCATTGTCAGGAGAGATGCACACTATGTGTCCTCCCCATTGTTCCAATCGTGTTTTGCTGTTTTCTAATTCCTTGAGAAGATGGCGCGTCGGCTCCTGTTGAGGGTGGATGAAAAGGAGCAGCAAGGGGTGCTCTTCGGTCAGGGAAGCAATGCTTCCCAAGGGGGTCGTTTCTTCTTTTGGCAGTGTCCCATAAACTGTTTGTTTGGGAGTTAGCGGAAGCAGTTCCACAGCTTGTGTCAGGGTGTCATTTTCTGTCAGATTGAAAAAAGTGACTTTGGAGCGCACACTGCCGTCTGGGTAGCGATTGCCTGTGGAGAGAAGGTAGTAACCCGGTTCCAGATCCAGAAGCACCGGAAATTTTGTCATTCTGGGGTCATTTTCGAAGTCAAAACTGGAAAAATCCCCATCCTTGAAACGGGCGATGGTGAAGTGGGTCCAATAGGAGGGAATTGCTTCTTTCTGGTCAATAAGGGTCAGGCGAAGCACTGCTGATGCTTTTGCAATCTCTTCTTTTTCAAATGATACAGTTCTCCAGTGATGCTTTTCCCAGACCTGCAGTCTGCCGCTTGCATGGTCCAAATAGGCGGGAATATCCAGACTGCGACAGAGGGCTACGAAAAATATATCCCGGGAACGGGAATCGCTTCTTCCCAGTTCGCAGACTCCGCGGGGAGATAAGGGACAGTGATAGTAATTTCCGGCTTCATCCAAAACAATGTGTTCCCGAATCCATTGCATGATGTCTTCTGCACACGGTTTGTCCTTGTTCCATAGACTGGAGAATTTCTGTCGCAGGCAGTCCCTCCACGGGAGAACCATTTCATTGGCAATGCGTCCGGGAGCTATCCCTTTCCAATACACTTCCACAGGATAAGCGGAGGTATCACAGGACGTGAGATGGGCTTCCAGTGTTTCAGACGCAATGTCTCTCAGATCTTTGTCGGAATAGGTGCCCAGGTACTTCCATAGTGTTTGTTCCATGTCAGTGTAATGTTTCTGTATGAAACGGATAATGGCATCATAATTTCCTTCGCTTTTCCGGACTGTCTGAAGGAAGGTGTGAGCTCCGGCTGTGTCTTCTTTTCCTTGTATTTCTTTCCATAAAATCCGTAGGCTATCATCGTCAGGACGTTCGGACAGCCTTGATGTGCGGATGGAATCTTCCTGAAGAAGCCGCTTGGCATTGGCCGTTGCTTTTTCGGAAGGTATTTCTGATTTTTGGGAAGCTGCTTCGGGGGGAAGCATTTCCCATGTTTCCGTATAGCATTTGCCCGGCCGGTGATTCAATGGAATCAGGATGTGTGTCTGTTCCCGTACGTCTATTTTTTTGTATCCGTATTCCTCTCCCTTGTTCACCCAGATGAGCAGGTCTCCGAGACCGGTGGTCAGTGAGGCATTACCTTCCGCATCAGTGTATGCCGTGGACAAGGGATAGTATTCCGCGTAATTGTACAGTTTGAATTTGACACAGGCACTGTCAACAGCTCTGCCTTCCGTATCGGTGACGCTGATGGTGATTTTCTGCGTGCGTGCATAATGGGACAGCATGTTGATTCGTGAAAACAGGGAAGTTTTTTCATTGGTTTCCTCTTCTCCTTCGTATTTTCCGAAGGCATTGCTGTGCACCATCATGGTGCGGGATGCGGATTCCGTAAACCATCCTCTGTCCAGTTCGGCTTCCGGTTCGCAGGCACCCATGTAGTGCCATTGACCGTTTACCCACACTTCTACCCAGGCATGATTGTCATCGCAACTGGCCCATCTGGGTGTATAGCATTGGCGTGCAGGTATGCCTACCGATCTCAAGGCAGTGACGGCAAAAGTGGATTCTTCACCGCATCGGCCCCAAGAGGTCCGCACCGTGGCCAAGGGAGCGGAAGTCCGTTCATCGGAAGGTCTGTAGTTCACTTTTTCATGGCAGTAGTGGTTGACTTCCAAGGCAGCATGATACATGTCCATTCCTCTGATTCTATCCTTCAGTTCCTGAAAAAAAACCTTCCGGGCTGTGTCCAGATTTTCATTGTTGACTCTGTACACCAGTACAAAGTGGCGGAATATGTCTTCGGGAATGTCTTTGCCCCATGGAAAACTGTCTTTGGCCATGAACGCGTACTGCACCTGTTGCAGGAAGAATGTCCCGTCATAATCGGCCAGATCGTTCAGGGGCATGTAGGCATACAGGAATTCCAAAGCTTCTATCTCCTGCCGGTCCTTCAGACCGTTCATGACAGAGAAAAGGGCACTGTCCCGTCCTGCTGCCATTTTGCGTCGCTCGGTAAAGTCACGGTGAACCTGCTTTCGGTAGGTTCGGTCCTGTAGAAAATGAGAAGGTCTGCAACCCGACAGAAGTAGAGACAATATGAGCAAACATAGCGTTTTTTTCATCGTTTTCCCTTTTCAGACGGCAGAATCCCCTCAGTGCGAGCGTCCTTGCCGAATTTCAAACAAAATGATGCCGGTTGCCACAGACACATTCAGCGATTCGATGTCTCCGCTCATGGGGATGCGAACACTTCGGTCGCAAAGGGCAAGGTGGGCAGGGGATATGCCGCTTCCTTCACTTCCCATCAGTACGCACAGCGGACCTTCGTATGTCTGTCCGTAGTAGGATGACTCCGCTTTTTCGGTGCAGGCGAGCAGTTCAATGCCGCTTTCTTTCAAATAGGAAAGGACTTCCCGTATGTTGTCGTGTCGGCACACGGGAATCTTATAAAGAGCTCCGGATGAAGATTTTACAGCGTCTTCGTTGATGCGGGCCGAATTCTTTGACGGGACGATGATGGCATCTGCACCGGCGCATACAGCCGTCCGGGCTATAGCTCCCAAATTCCGGACATCGGTCACTTGGTCCAGATACAGCAGAAAGGGAGTTTTCCCTTGTTCGTACAGCAGAGGAACAATATCATAAATACTGGCATATTCGATGGCTGATATGAAGCATACAACGCCCTGATGGTTGCCTTTGGTGATTCTGTTCAGTTTTTCAACCGGAACGTGCTGAAAGGGAATATCTTCCTCTCTGATCAGTTGAAAAAGTTCCCTGAAACCTTCGCTTTTGTTGCCTTTCTGCAGTAGAATACGGTCAATGTTTTCATGGGCGCGCAGAGCTTCCATGACGGGATGTATGCCATAGAGAATGGAACTGCTTTTGGGTTGTTTGTGCAGCATGTGGTGTGGGTTTATAAGATGTTGGCCAGTTGTTCCTTGATTTTTTCCAATTCATCCTTCATTTTGACAACCAGTTTTTGGATTTCAGCATCTCCTGCTTTGGACCCCAAAGTGTTGATTTCCCGGCCTATTTCTTGGGAAATAAATCCCAATTTTTTCCCGTTTTGTGTCTCTTTGTCCATGGTTTCCAAAAAGTAGGCGCAATGTTTCCTCAGTCTGACTTTTTCTTCTGTAAAGTCCATTTTTTCCAGGTAGAAAATAATTTCCTGTTCCAGACGGTTGGCGTCGAAGGAAGGTATCTGGTCCTGATTTTCCGTAAGGGATTTGTAGAGTCGGTTCCTGATTTGTTGAATTCGCCCTGTTTCCCAGGGCTCTATTTCGTTCAGATATTGCAGTATGAGTCCGATTCTCAATTGAAAATCCTGTCTCAGAATCATACCTTCGTTTTCGCGGCAATGTAGGATGTCTTCACAGGCATTGGTGATGGCCTGTTGCAGCTGCATCCATAACTCGGAGTTCATTTCAATTTTCTCGCTCTCAATGACTTCTGGCATGCGCATGACGATTTTCAGCAAATCTTCCTGAGATCCGACCTCTTCTGCAATGGTTTTCAATTCATTGTAGTATTTGTATATCAGAGATTTGTTTAAACGGATGTTATTGGAAGATGCTTCCGGTTTTTCCATGGTGACGCTGCATTCAATTTTTCCGCGTATCAATTGTCCCGCTATCATCTGCCGGATTTCATTTTCTTTATCATTTTCCTTTAATTCAGCCGGAAGTTTCAAAATGAAATCAAACTGCTTGGAGTTGATGCTTTTGATATTGACGGTAAAACGCACGCAGCCGTGTTGTGCGCTGCTGCTTCCAAAACCGGTCATGGATTGTAGCATGGTTGTTCCTTTCTAATGTATGAGTTTCTGTTTTCTATTCTCTTTTTAAGGGTTTTAAGCGTTACTTTTTTACAGATTTTCTGCGAAAAAACTGAAGTTGACACGTCCGTACGTGCGGTGCTGGAAAAATTTATCATGTGTTTCAAATGAAATGCTTCCCGGGTGTTCTATAATCAGAAAACCATCCGGCAACAGCAGCTCATTCTTGAAAACCAAATCCGGAATCTGTTGGAAACCATCCCAGGCATACGGGGGATCGGCGAAGATGATATTGAATTTCTGCATGCAGTTCCCTAGGAAATGGATCAAATCGGCTTTGATCACGCGCATATTTGTAAAATCCAGCTCTCTGGCCGTTTTTTCCATGAATTTGACACAGCTTCCGTCTATGTCGACAGAGAGCACGGATTGTGCTCCCCTTGCAGCAAATTCATAACTGATGCTTCCTGTACCGGCGCACAAATCCAGCACTTTGATTCCATCGAAATAAAAGTAATTGTTGAGAATGTTGAACAGACTCTCTTTGGCCATGTCCGTAGTGGGACGCACAGGCAGACCCTCCGGCGGATTTATTTTTTTCCCTTTATGATTGCCGTGAATAATCCGCATGTCATTCTCCTTCGTAAAGCAGCAAATCGCAAAAACGATGGAGCTGCCGATTCGTAATAGGGTAGCCGGGATCAACGAACCGGACTTCCGAAAAATACTTCTTCACTGCAGGGTAGAGCAGGGAATTTTCCTCAATATTTCCACCCATGTAGAGGTAAAGTTCGTTGGTGTCTTTGTATATCACCTGTGCAAAAGCAACCAGATAATATAAGAAGTCGTTTTTGTTATCGAATGTAAACCCGTTGGCACCTAACATTTTATCTCCTTCTACGGCAGCTATGCACATGTATTCATTTTCCAAAAATACCAGCATCTTTCGTTTTCCTTCCATGCGGGAGAGTATTTTCATCAGAACGCTGGTTCCGCTGCGGAACGTATATTTGGGGAATGCGGTCTGGAGTTTTCCGTACAGTTCCTTGTCCCAGCCGGATACATTGAAAAGTTCGAATTCGCCTATGGTTTCTTCCATGGGGATGTAGTCATAGGGTTGGGGCGTCAGCAAAGGAAGATAGAGCTCTGAATTGCGTTCATCATGCAAAAATTCAGGTATTTGTGTGTTTATGCGGGTAAAATAGGTCAGGAAGGCATTGCCCTTGGTGTCCCATTTCTTTTCCGTTTCAGCAATCAGAGCCACCTTTTCGTCCAGAGAGCATCCTTCCGGAAAGTCATATTGTTCTATGGACAGTATGTGGCGAGTATCGTAACGGTATATGGCTATGCAAAATCCATTCGCCTGAAAGCGAATGGATTTTGCATAGGTTTGGACCGGTTCAGCCGGTTGCTCGTTCTTATATTGAAAGGAAGCAACCATTTTTATTGCCAATTTCCGTTTACAGAGGCTTCCGTAAGGGATCCCAGAATCAGGTCAATGACATAGTCCTTGTAATCGTAATTGGGACCCAAGAACTGTTTCTGCATGTTTCCGTAGAGCAGTTTTCCCAAGAAGGCGCGACGAATGCGGGGATCGTTGTCCAGATTCTTCAAATATTGGGAGCGCAGAGCTTTCACTTCGAATACCTGTACGGGAATATTGCTGCTGCGCAGAGTGTCGGCATTGATAATGAACTGTTCGTTATCGGAATAGGGGACGATGTCGAAGGTGTTGATGTCCAGATTCGGCAGGGTCTTGATCATTTCTTCCTGTGCTTTCAGTACGACAGTATCACGTTTGACCAGTTTCAATTTGATGGCCTGGGCTTCCGTCAGGGAATCAGGCACATTTCCTTCTTTGATAACCACGTGCATGGTCCCATTGTTCCAGAAATCTTTCAGTTGATCGAAATTCTTGGCATAGGAACCCTTTTCGTTTTTGTAGTAAGTCTGCAGCGTACGTATGTCTGTCAGTTTGTTGATCACTTCGAGTTTGCGGGCTTCGTACACTTGGTTGAATTTTTCCGGGCGCATCAGAGAACGGTATACGCACACGATGAGTACGATGATGCCTAAAATCAGTCCGGCTTGGATCAGTTTGAAATTCTTCTTCATTTTAGATGCTAATTATCAAATGTTGTTCAAAATGCAAAAATAGTATTTTTATTAATATGATTGCGTCGATATCGCAAAAAAAATATCTAATGTTTGGGAGGATAGTCTACCGAGTAGTGCAATCCGACACTTTCCTTCCGTTGGGATGCAGCACGGATAATCAGGTATGCGCAGGCAATCAGGTTACGCAATTCGCTCAATTCCTCTGTGAGTACGGAGCGTTTGTACAAATCTTCCGTCTCATGGTAAATCAGACTCAGCCGGTTGTAGGCCCGCTGTAGTCTCAGGTCGGAACGAACGATGCCCACATAGTTTGACATCAGTTCCTGCAGTTCTTTCCGGGTTTGGGTAATCAGTACCATTTCTTCGTTCAGTACCATACCATCGGCATTCCAGTCGGGAACATCGTGGCAGATGCGAATGTCCTTGATTTTTTCAATGGCATCCATGGCCGCATTGTGTGCGTATACTATGGCTTCAAGCAGAGAATTGGATGCCAGTCGGTTCCCGCCGTGCAGACCGGTACGGGAGCATTCGCCCGCGGCGTACAGGTGATGTATGGACGATTCTCCGTTGCGGTCTACAACAATGCCTCCGCATTGGTAATGTGCGGCCGGCCGTATGGGAATCATGTCGTTGGCGATGTTGATGCCGAGGTCAAGACATTTGGCATAAATGTTCGGAAATCCTTCCAGCAAAGCGGATTTTCCCAGGTGACGTGCGTCCAGATAAAGGTGGTCGGCACCGCTGAGCTTCATTTCATTGTCTATGGCTCTGGCAACAATATCTCTGGGTGCCAGAGACATGCGCTTGTCGTATTTCTGCATGAATTCGTTTCCCTTCAGGTCTTTCAATATGGCTCCGGCTCCCCTAAGGGCTTCTGTGATGAGGAAGGCGGGACGTTCTCCAGGATTGTAGAGGCTGGTCGGGTGAAATTGGACGAATTCCATGTCGCTCACTTTTCCGCGTGCGCGGTGCACCATGGCCACTCCGTCTCCTGTTGCTGTGACGGGGTTGGTGGTAGTGGTGTATACATTGCCTATGCCGCCGGTGGCCAGCATGGTCACTTTGGCCAAGTAGGTTTCCACCTTTTTGGTGCGCGAGTCTAACACATAGGCTCCGTAGCATTCAATATCGGGTGTGTGGTGCGTGACCCATTGTCCCAAGTGGTGTTGGGTGATGATTTCTACAGCATATTGATTCTCAATCAATTCAATATTCGGATGATTGCGAATCTCTTCCAAGAGTCCGCGTTCAACTTCGGCTCCGGTATTGTCTTTGTGATGAAGAATCCGGAAGTTGGAGTGTCCGCCTTCCCGGTGCAGGTCGTACAGTCCGTCAGGGCGTTTGTCGAAATGGATACCGTAGCGAATCAGTTCCTTGATCCGATCCGGAGCTTCGGTAATGGTCATGCGTACGGTTTCCTCGTCACAAATACCGGCACCTGCAATCAGCGTATCCTGAATGTGTTTTTCAAAACTGTCGGTGTCATAAATCACCGCGGCAATACCTCCTTGGGCGTATTTGGTTGAACCTTCCGAAGCATCGGCTTTCGTCAAGATGCATACCTTTCCGTATTCTGCCACTTTCAGCGCAAAGCTCAAACCGGCAATTCCGGATCCAATTACAAGAAAATCAACTTCTTTCATGTTTTTTGAGTGCGTAATGTTACAAATTGCAAAGGTAGGCAAAAAATGCATATGTTGAAAGCATCGGGAATGTGGTGTGACTGAAAAATAAAACAGCCAAAAAGTCGTTTTATCCAAAAGATTATCGGACGATGAACACTATATTGCCTATTTCTCAGATTGACAGCAGCTGGTCTTTGTTTCTGGACAGGGACGGCATCATCAATGAGCGGATTGTTGACGGTTACGTGCAGGATCCTACCCAGTTTGTCTTTATTGACCGGGTCCGGGAGGCCGTCGCCATACTCCGTTCCGTTTTCGGTCGGATTTTTCTGGTTACCAATCAGCAGGGTATAGGAAAAGGTATCATGACGTTCCAGGATCTGGAAATGGTGCATGCCTATATGGAGCAGGAGTTGGATTTTCCGTTCGACCGTATTTATTTCTGTGCGGATCTGGCTTCTTCTGGCAGTCGTTTCCGAAAACCGGAAATCGGGATGGCAGAGCAGGCCCGTTGCGATTTTCCGGACGTGGATTTCACCAAATCGGTTATGGTCGGTGATGCCTTGTCTGATATGCAGTTCGGTGAAAAAGCCGGCATGTATACGGTTTTCATTCCCGGCGCGGCAGAGATTTATCCGCAAGCCTCCCAGCAATGCGCTTCCCTCTACGATTTCGCACAGCTTCTGCATCAGGGAAAAAAATAAAAAAGACACCGTACGGCGTGTTTTTTCAAGGCGGAGAGGCAGGGGTTCGAACCCTGGGGCCACTCGCGTGGTCAACGGATTTCGAGACCGCCCCGATCGACCACTCCGGCATCTCTCCGAATTCAGGCTGCAAAAGTAGCCATTTTTTGCTTATGTTTTGACAAATTTGGCAAAAATTGTTGGGAATGTCGAAAATCATACCTCCAAATGTTGTACTTTTGCGTCTGGAATTTAAATTTACAGCCATGAAAATAGCAGTTGTAGGAGCGACCGGATTGGTCGGTGGTAAAATGTTGAAAGTGTTGGAAGAACGCGGTTTCGGATCGGAAGAGGTCCTGATTGCCGCTTCGGAGAAATCCGTTGGTCGGCAATTGTCGTTTGCCGGAAGGATGCTGAGTGTCATCAGCGTGGATGACGCAGTGTCCAAGCGTCCCGATTATGCGATTTTTTCAGCAGGAGCGACCGTTTCCCGAACCTATGCTCCCCGATTTGCGGAAGTCGGCACTACTGTGATAGACAATTCCTCTGCATGGCGAAAGGATCCTGAAATTCCGCTGGTCGTCCCTGAAATCAATGCCGACGTTATTCGTCCGGAGGACCGGATTATTGCCAATCCGAACTGTTCCACCATTCAAATGGTGCTTGCCCTTTCCCGTCTGCATCTGAAATACGGAATCCGCCGTCTCGTCATTTCCACTTATCAGAGCGTGACCGGAACCGGTCAGAAGGCCATACGCCAATTGGAGGCGGAAGAAAGGGGTGAAAAGGCGGACATGGCGTATCCGTATCCCATACATCGAAATCTTTTTCCCCACGGTGGAGATTTTCAGGAAGACGGCTATACCACCGAAGAGCAGAAACTGGTAGACGAGACCCGGAAGATTCTCCGGGATCCGAACATCGCTATTACGGCCACAGTCGCCCGTGTCCCTGTGGTAGGCGGGCACTCTGAAGCAGTGAACATTGAGTTCGAAAAGGAGTATGATTTGGCCGAGGCCATACACATTCTGGAGGAAACACCGGGTGTAGTACTTCAAAACAATCCGTCCGAACTTTCGTATCCCATGCCGCTGTATGCACACGATACCGATGCCGTGTATGTGGGACGTATCCGTCGGGATTTTTCTCAACCCAAAACGTTGAACATATGGGTGGTATCTGATAATTTGCGCAAAGGGGCAGCCACCAATGCCGTGGAAATTCTTCAATACCTCTGCAGCGTTCGCCCGTAGGGTGTTTTCTTTATCCGATATGTTTCTGTACCTCCAGAAGGGATTTTCCGTCCCTTCGGGCTGCATGTATGCTGATGTTCAATTCGAATCCGACGATGATGAAGGTCGAGAGGAGTTGGATGAACAGCAGCAGAATGATGACGGCGCCTATGGATCCGAAGATGGCATTATAGCGGGAAAAATGAGCGATATACTCATTGAATCCCCAGGATGCGGCCGTAATCAGAATGGTGGTCAGCAAGCTTCCGTAGGAAAAGAAGTGGTATCCTTTCCTGGTGGCGGGTGCGAAATAATATATCATGGATATAATGATGAAAATCAGAACGAATACAGATATCCATTTGGAAAGACTCAGCAGCCACAGAGCGTGGAATCCGACAGCGCTCAGCCTTTTCATGACGCGTCCCAATACAATCAATATGAACATCATGGCGATGGCCAGAATGACGATTCCCAACATCAGGGAAACGGCTGTTATCCGCAGAGGTAGGAATCCACGGGTTTCTACTTGGTGGTATGAAGTGTTGAATGCCAGCATCATAGAAATGATTCCCTGAGATGAAAAGTACAATACGAAAATGATACTGGTGGTCAGCAGGGTCCCGTTTTTCTTCAGCAATCCATCCAGGGTACTGATAACGAAGTGATAGGACTGTTCCGGCAGAAAATCATGAATAAACTGGTATGCCATGGGCACGAATTCCTGATAGGGCAGGTAGGCCAGGACCGTAAAAAGGAAAAAAATGAAGGGGAACAGGGCCATGAAAAAATTATAGGATACGGCGGAGGCCCTTTGGTTGAGCACCCCCTTGGACAGTCCTTTGATAAAAAAGCTCATCACATCGTAAATGGGAATGCGGTCGAACCCGGGGATTACGGTGTGTTTCAACTTGAAAAGGAACGCGCGTGCCGGCCGGCTCGATACGAATTCGAAAAATTTGGCCTTGGTTTCCTGTATGTAAACACCTGCCTTCTCTTTGATGTTCATTCTTCCTGTTTTTAAAATTGCAAAAATAGACAAAATATAGATTCGTTGTATTGATTTTTTTTCTACTTTTGCAGCATAAAAATTGCCAAGAAGATGTAGACATTAATATTTTCAGTAAGGAAGGAGAGTTCGGTCATGACGGATGTATTGGAATTGGGTAAATTGCAATGGATTCATATCCAAAATCCTACAGATGAAAATCTGGAGAAGCTTCAAGAAAAATATCATTTCCACCCTTTGGATATCGAAGACTGCCGAAGTTACACGCAGCGTCCGAAAATAGACATCTATGACGACTACTACTTCCTGATTCTGCATTTTCCCCATTTTGACAATCAGAAGCGTTTCGTTAAAGCCAAAGAGGTGAAAATCTTCTGGGGAAAGGATTATCTGATTACCATAGGTCAGTCCCATTGGGTGGTGGAGGACCTGTTCAATTACTACAAGCGGAATCCGAAAGCAATGGACGAACTGGTGTCCACATCCAGCGATGCCATGCTGTATTCTCTTCTGAACCGTCTGATGAACGAGTCTTTTCTGCTGGTGAACCAGGTGGGACAGGAAATTGACGAAATCAACCGTGACCTTTTCGAAAAAACGGTGGAAAAGACCATCGAAAAAATCTCCGTAATCCGCAAGAACATCATTCAGTTGAATACAACCTTCAAGCCCCAGTTGCGTGTGTTCCACAAATTCGAATCCGGTGACATCAAAGGTTTCGAGCAGAAAGAAGATATGGAAGATTACTGGGGCAACCTGTTGGACCTGTACCAGAAAATGTGGGACATGATTGAGGATTTTGAAGAACTGACTTCCTCCCTGTCTGCAACTTTTGATTCGGTGCAGTCACACCGTACCAATGAAATCATGCGGGTGCTGACCATCATTTCGACTATCGTACTGCCTTTGACTTTCATCACCGGTCTGTATGGAATGAATGTGTGTCTGCCTTGGGGAAACCATCCGTCTGCCTTTGTCGTAATTGTCCTTTTCTGTGCATTACTGGCAGGCTTTCTGATTCTCTTTTTCAAGAAGAAAAAATGGATTTGATGCATTTTCTCGGATGTCCGAAGGATGAAAGAATTGACAAATAACATATATTACAATAATAAAAAACAACAAGTTAGATTAGAGCAAAACAATGGGTGGCTTTTTTGGAACAATACAGCGTCAGGACATTGTCAATGATTTGTTTTATGGAATAGACTACCATTTCCACATGGGGACACGCAGGGGTGGTATGATTACTCTGAACGAAGACAAGCATTTCAATCGTTCCATCCACAACATCGAGAATTCTTACTTTCGTACCAAATTCGAACCGGAACTTCCGTATTTTTCCGGCAACAGCGGAATCGGAGTGATCAGTGATACGGATCCGCAGCCGATTACGATGAACTGTCATTTGGGGCGTTTCGCCATAGTGACAGTGGCCAAGATTGTCAATATGGAGGAGCTGGTGCAGGATTTCTTGAACAAGGGAAGTCATTTCAGTGAGCAGAATTACGGGGTGTTCAATCAAACGGAACTGATAGCCATGCTGATCAACGAAGGAAAAGATTTCGTTGACGGTATTGAAAATGTGTACCGCAGAGTGAAAGGCTCCTGTTCCATGCTGATATTGACGGAAGACAGTATCATCGCTGCCCGTGACAAACTGGGCCGTACTCCTGTCATTCTGGCCAAAAAGGCCAGTGGTTATGCCCTGGCTTCGGAAAGTTGCAGTTTTCCGAACCTGGATTTTGAAGTGGAGAGAGATCTGGGACCGGGCGAAATCCTGAAAGTCACAGCGGACGGATATGAACAGTTGCGCAAACCCGGCAAGGAAATGCAGATCTGTTCTTTCCTGTGGGTATACTATGGTTATCCCGTTTGCAGTTATGAAGGCCGTAATGTGGATGAAGTCCGCTTTACCTGCGGTTGTGAAATGGGGAAAAAAGATACGGTGGAAGCAGACATCGTCAGTCCGATTCCGGATTCCGGTATCGGAATGGCCATGGGATACGCTGTGGGGAAGCAGATTCCTTATCGTGGAGGCATTTCCAAATATACTCCTACCTGGCCGCGCAGTTTTACCCCTTCCGATCAGAAACGCAGGGATTTGGTGGCTAAAATGAAATTGATTGCCAACCGTAGCCTGATTAAAGGCAAAAGGGTGGTGTTCTGTGATGATTCTATCGTCAGGGGTACGCAATTGCGTGACAATGTCAGTGTATTGTACGGTTACGGTGCGAAAGAAGTACATATGCGCATAGCCTGTCCCCCGCTGATATTTCCTTGTACATTCATTAATTTCTCTGCCTCCAAATCTTCCAAGGAACTGCTTACCCGCCGAATCATCGAACGTTTGGAAGGAAGTGAGGAAAAGAATCTGACGGCTTATGCGAAAACCGGTTCTCCGGAATACGAAAAAATGGTGGATACAATACGTACAGAATTGAAAATTACTACTTTGAAATTCAATCCATTGGAAACACTGGTAGAAGCTATCGGTCTCCCTAAAGAGCAGATTTGCACCCACTGTTTCGATGGAAGCAGCCGGTATTAAAAAAAAATACCTGAATCTGCAAAAGATATTGCAAAAAGTGCTACTTTTGCAAATCTTTTGAGAGCGGCGAGGTAGCTCAGTTGGTTAGAGCGTCGGATTCATAACCCGGAGGTCACGAGTTCAACTCTCGTCCTCGCCACAATTGATTTTTTTCATTTTTTTCATTTTTTTGGAAAAGGCATTGATTCCCGTCAACGCCTTTTTCATTTCCGTTGTGTATTGTTTTTTAATCCTTAAAAGATGAAAAGTGGATTTTTTATGGAAGTATTGGCAATTTGTATTTGATTTTTTGGGAAATTTGCAAATCGTGTGCACGAAATTTGCACCGTACCGGATATGAATAGGAGAACCGTTTGTATATTTGTATTGTACATGTTTTTTTTCTGCAGCGGGAGTTGTCATGAGACTGCGTTTCCTGTGCCGAAAAAGAATGTGCCGTACGAGCGGACGTTCCGTCAGGACGAGAAAAAACTGCAGCAAGTGTCGCAAAAACTTCGTTCCAATGTCCGGGATGCATTTGATTCTCTGTTACCGGTGTTCAACTATCATTATGCAGATTCGTCGGAAGAAACCGGGAAGATACTGTCCGATGTGCAGACCCATATGTTGGATGTCATAGCGAACAGTTGTACAGATAGTTTGCCGCTTTCTTTTGTCGATGCATGTTATCTGTTGCTTTCCCGTTCGTTCTTTTTGCAGAATGATTACGACAATGTCCGACGGTATCTCCAATATCCGTTGCAGAATCATTTGTCGTCTCCCTATCTGACGGAGATGAATCTGCTGCTGCTGCGCGCAGAAACGGCTTCCGGCCACTGGAAAACGGTAGAGCAGCTGTTGGAAAAGATTGCTTATCTGGAAGAAACTTCAGATACTTTGACCGGGTCGGCTTTGGAGTATGAAATGCTGAAGTCCGATTATCTGTTGCGAAGGGGAAAGACAGACAGCCTCAGTTATCGCTTGGAGCGCATTCGCAGACAACCGTCTCTGGAGAAGGATGTGAAACTCCGTTTGGATTTCATTCTCGGTCAGCTTGCAGAAAAGGAGCATAGAGAGAAAGCAGCTTTTGCGTACTATTCCGATGTGGTGGGAAACAGTACTTCTGCCAGTCCTCTGTATGCGTATGCCTATGTGTTTCGGGACCGCAGTCTGCGACAATTGGACCGGCAGTATCAGGATTCCCTGTTATGGCTCCGGCTTTCCTTGGAAAATACTCAGTTTGAACCCACGGTCGTGGAAAGCAGTCATGACAGTGCCTTCATCTATTCCATTTATCCTTACTATTTCCAGGATATGGCAAGCCGCTATTTTTTGGATGAGTATGTGGATGCTTCTTCTGAGCAGGATGAGTTGCCTGAAGATGATATTTCCTGGTACGATGACAATGATACGACGGGCATACCGGAGGGAATGCTATCGGCCGTATTCGAAAATTGGGATTCTGTTTCCATTCATATTCCCAAAGCGGATTTTAGCCATTTGGAAGATACCATTGTCCTCCCTCTGGTCGGCAAGGGATATCGTATGCCGCATTTTTCAGAGGTAATTTCTGAGTTTGGCTGGCGAAGGTACCGTTACCATTATGGTGTGGATACAAAAAATAAAATGGGTGATTCCATATATTGTCTGTTTGATGGTTATGTCCGTATCGCCAAGCGAAGCCGTACCTATGGAAATGTTATTGTGGTGCGGCATTTGAACGGATTGGAAACGTTTTATGCGCATTGTTCTCGAATTCTCGCCGTTCCCAATCAGGAAGTGAAAGCCGGTCAGTTGATAGCTCTGGTGGGAAGTACCGGCCGTTCGACGGGACCGCATTTGCATCTGGAAACCCGTTACAAGGGTGTTCCGTTCAATCCCCGTTACATTATTAATTTTGATTCTGCCCGCCTGCAAAGTGATACGTTGAGAATTACCAAGGAAACATTCAATTATCTGAAACCCTATGGTTCGTCAAATATTTCTTCGGTTTCTACCTCTGTTTATTACAAGGTGAAGCCAGGAGACACTTTGTCTAAAATTGCATCCAAATATCATACATCGGTTTCCGCCATCAAGCGTCTGAACGGTCTGAGGTCGGATTTCATACGGGACGGACAGCGCCTTCGGGTCCGTTAAAAAACATCAAGATGAAACAAAAACACACATTATGGATTTTTCTCTTCTGTATAGGGTGGTGCATATCGCCGGTCATTGCCCAGTCATGGACGGAAGAAGTCGTGCTGAACTGGAAGGGGATTTGCAAAGAAAACCTGACGGTTTCAGAATGCACTTATATGTATTTCAACCAAGCCGAATTGCAACGTCACTCATCCCAGCTGATTCCGATATGGAAAAAGACATATGAAGGAATGGGCCCGTGTAGGGTTACGGTGCAGGTCTCCCAGATGGTATGGGAACGGCTGACGGACGAGGAAATATCCAGTCTTCCTTTGGACTACGTGGATTCTGCAGGCGGAAAAGCAGCCGTTTCGGATCTTGTTACCCGTAGGCAAGCTGTGACGGAAGTGAGGATATGTCCTTTCCGGAAAGTGGATGGACATTATGAAAAACTGATGTCTTTCCATTTGCAGGGTCAGTGGCAGCCATTGTCCCTGTCCTTGTCGTCGAACAGGAATTATGTGTCGCAATCGGTTTTGTCCGATGGGGAAATCTATAAGGTATCGCTTGTAAAAACAGGTGTTTATAAATTGACATACAATGTTTTGAATACATTAGGGGTATCCATGAAGCAATTGGATATACATTCGGTTTCCATTTACGGAAACGGTGGCAATATGCTTCCGGAGAATACGCATGAAGCCGTTTTTGATGATCCTCAGGAAGTTCCTGTCAAAGTGGTAGATATTGATGGCGATGGCATTTTTGATGCGGAGGATTACATTCTTTTTTATGCAATAGGGACCACCAAATGGAAGGTGTCATCCAAATCCTTCGTGCACGAATTGAACTTTTATTCCGATAAGGCCTATTATTTCGTGAAGATAGGGACTCCACCGAGCCGTACGGTGCGTAGCCTCGGTTCGGATTCTCTTGTACCGACGCACAGTACTTCGGCCTACAATTATTATTCGTGTCTGGAAGAGGATCTGATTTCTGCAACGGGGAAGGGTCGAATTTGGTTTAAGGATCTGTTTGATGCCACTACTTCCCGTACCTATGCCTTCAGTATTCCGGAGCCGGTGGAAAATGAGCCGGTGCGAATGTGTCTGCGGATGGGCGTTTCTTCCTTGTCGTATGCGTCTTATTTTTCCTACAGGGCTACGGGCGGTGCACTTTCTTCGGCCAATTTTCCGGCAGGCAAGGGAATGTTGAGGGAAGGAATCTATACTTTTGTGCCTTCTTCCACCAATTTTACTTTGGAATTGAATTACAGCAAACCGTCCAACAGTTCCAAAGGATGGCTGGACTTCATTGAATTGAATGCTCTCTGCAAACTGCAGCAGTCTGCGCCCCAGATGTCGTTCCGTTATCTGGCCTCCTGCGGAAGCGGGAATGTGACGGAGTATCATTTGGATACCAAGGGGCACGAAGTGTGTGTGTGGGATGTGACCAATCCTTGGGATTGCAGGGAAATACGGGGCAACCTCAGGGGAGATTTGCTGGTATTCCGTTCTTCTTCCGACAGTCTTCGCGAATATGTTTCCTTTTATGGAAATACTTTGTATGAGGTGTCTCCAGCCGGTCGTGTGGTTAACCAGAACCTGCATGAAGAAGGAAGTTGCGATCTGGTGATTGTCACGCATCCGTCTTTTCTGTCTACAGCCAATCAGCTGGCCGATTTCCGAAAGGAAAACGATGGGTTGCAAGTAAAAGTGGTTACCACAACGCAGGTGTACAACGAATTCGGCAGCGGCATGCAGGATATTGCCGCCATTCGCAATTACTTAAAAATGCTGTATGACCGTTATGGAGAGCAGGCTCCGAAGAATGTGCTGCTGATGGGTAAGACATCCTATGATTTCCGGAATATCAAGGGACAATCCAGCAATTTCATACCCAATTACCAGGGGTCTGATATTTTTGATGAAGATGTCTGTCTGTCATCCGATGATTTCTTTGTTAAATTGGACGATTACGAGGGAAACAACAATACCGGGACCTTGGACATGGGACTGGGGCGTCTGCCGTTCAGCACAGCTGCGCAGGCACGGGCCGTGTTGCAGAAACTCAAAAATTATGCGTCCGCGGAGTCTTTGAATCAGGCTTCATCCAATGAGGTTTCCAATCATGCCGATTGGCGGAATATTGTGGCTTTTTGTGCTGACGATGATGCGGACGAGCAGCTTCATCTGTACAATGCCGACCATATTGCGCAAATGGTGTCTCAGGAATATCCCGTGTATAATTTGGATAAAATATACCTGGATGCCTACAAGAAAGTATCCACGTCGCAGGGACAACGCTATCCGGATGCCACTACAGCCATCAATCAGAGAGTCAACAACGGATGCCTGATGTTCTGTTACATGGGGCATGGCGGAGACAATGGCTGGACGCATGAAAGGGTGTTGAAACGTTCCGATATCAGCGGATGGAAGAACCGTTACAATCTTCCTTTTTTCTATGCAGGATCCTGTTCTTTTGGAGAATATGACAAACTGGATGCAACCTCTCCCTCCGAAGACATGCTCTTCAAGTCAGACGGCGGAGCGGTCGGCATTGTAGCCGCAAGCCGCAGTTCGTACGGAAGTGCTAATGAGACTTTCGGAATATATTTTCACAAGTTTGCATTGTCAGAAGACAGTGCCGGCAATCACATGACGATGGGAGAAGCGTTTTCCCGGGCAAAGAATCTGTGCGGTTCCGTTCAGATGTATATCTTTTTTGGAGATCCTTCCATGAAACTGGCATATCCTACATATCAGGTAATGACCGACAGTATTAACGGAATTTCCATGGATGTCTTTAATGATACCCTGCATGCGCTATCCTATGTGACCATTTCCGGTCATGTGAGCCGGGAAGACGGCCAAATGGCAGACGGTTTTTCAGGATATGTGTATCCTACCGTCTATGACAAGGCGTCAACGGTCACTACCTTATTGAATAATGCCAATAGCGAGGAGAAGCAGTTTCAGTTACAGAAAAACACGCTGTTCAAGGGAAAGGTGCCAGTGACGGACGGACATTTCCAGTTCCGTTTCCTGTTGCCCAAGGACATTAACTACGATGACGGTTATGGAAAAATCAGCTATTATGCCTTCGGAAACGGAATGGATGCCAAGGGATATGATACCGTTTGTGTCGGTGGTATTTCGGATACTTTGATCTCAGACGACAGGGGCCCGGAGATCCGTCTCTATCTGAACGGGGAATCTTTCGTAAACGGAGGAATTACTTCTCCGAATCCGATACTGATAGCCGATCTGAAAGACGAAAACGGCATCAATGCAGCCGGAACCGGCATAGGTCACGATATCGTGGCCATCTTGGATGGGGATGAGACGAATCGGATGATTTTGAATGATTACTACGAGTGTGAGGAAAACAGCAGTACTTCCGGAAAAATCCATTACCTGCTGCATGATCTTCCGCTGGGAGAGCATACGCTTGTGCTGAGGGCGTGGGACGTTCTGAACAATAGAGGAGAAGGGAGTTTGCAGTTTACGGTGACGGACAATCAGCACATCCGTCTGGAAAATCTGTTGAACTATCCGAATCCGTTTACGACGCATACCCGATTTTATTTCGAGCACAACCAGTCGAACACTACCATGAAAGTGGTTATTCAGATTTTTACGGTATCCGGTAGACTGGTGAAAACCCTGACACGTGACGAATATACCGGCTCTTTCCGTTTCGGTCCCATCGAGTGGGACGGAACAGACGATTCCGGCGGCAGACTGGCTCAGGGAGTGTATGTTTACAGATTGAAAGTACGGACTTCCGATGGCAAAGAAGCGGAAAAAATAGAGAAATTGGTCATCTTGTAAGAAAAAATAGAGGGATTTGTCGCTTTGTATCTATAATTTTTGTACTTTTGCCAACTTGAAGTAGTAAAAATTTTTTTTGGATATTTATCTATAAATCAATAAGAAATGCAAAATTTGCAACAAATGATGAAGTCGGCTTTAGCCTTCGTGGTGACAGGAATCTGCACTTTGGTAGCCGTTAATGCTCAAAATTACAATGCTGTCGGTCAATATAATGGAAATACAATCCGTCCGCTGACGACGGCAGTTTCCTTCCTTCAAATCGGCCCCGATGCCCGCATCGGAGGCATGGGAGAGGCGGGAGTCGCTGTTCCCAATGATGCCAATGCCCAACATTGGAACGCAGCCAAGTATGCTTTCTCCAAGAACAAATTCGGTGTTTCCGCAACCTACAGCCCTTGGCTGAGCGGTTTAGGACTGGGTTTGCAGGATATTTACTTGACTTATCTGAGTGGATACAGCAAGTTGTCATCTTTGGATGCCATTTCTTTCTCCCTGACGTATTTCTCTATGGGAAGTATGGACATTACCAATTATGAAGGAGAAGTGATTTTTGAAGATGTGAAACCCCACGAGTTTGCGTTTGATGCAGCTTATTCCCGTCGCCTGACGGAAGATTTTTCCATGGCGGTCACAGGGCGTTTCGTCTATTCCAATCTGACAACGGTCAGCGGAGTCTCTTCCAACAGCAGTGACCTGCGTGCCGGTTTGGCTGGTGCAGCGGATGTATCTTTGTTTTACCAAAAGGAATTGAAGGCTTCCAAAGTCTACAAGAATATTTTGGGTGCCGGTCTGACCATTTCCAATATCGGTAACAAGATATCCTATTCCGATGACATGGAAAAGGATTTCCTTCCTGCCAATTTACGTTTGGGAGCCGCTTACACCATGTATGTGGACAAGTTCAACAAACTGACGTTTTCTTTTGACATCAACAAATTGTTGGTCCCGAGTACTCCGATTTATAAAATTGATTCGATCACTCAGGCCGATGGTTCCATCAAAACATCCAAAGTGGTTGACAGAGCTGACGCCATGATTGCCGCAAAGGATCCCAGAGACGTGTCCGTTATTGAAGCCATATACCGTTCCTGGTTGGATGCTCCTGGCGGAATGAAGGAAGAATTGGATGAGTTCATCCTGAATGTCGGTGTGGAATATACCTACAATGATTTGTTTTCTGTTCGCTGCGGTTATTTCAATGAAGCCAAAACCAAGGGTGCCCGTAAGTATTTTACTTTCGGAGCCGGTTTGAAATACAGTATCGTCAACATCGATGCTTCCTATATTGTAGTGCTTCCGGTGGACGGTTTGTCCGGAACCCATCCGTTGAAAAATACGGTGCGTCTGGGCGTAACATTCGACATCAACGCTCCGGATTCCAGAGCATCCGTATCCTTCTAGTCGGGAGCCATGAAACTTCGGGTCGGTTTCGGATTTGACACCCATCGTTTGGAGGAAGGCCGGCCCTTGATTCTGGGTGGTGTGCGGATTGCATCTGCCAAAGGTTGCGTGGGGCATTCGGATGCAGATGTTTTGATTCACGCCGTGTGTGATGCTTTGCTGGGAGCTGCTAATCTGAGAGACATAGGGTATCATTTCCCCGATACGGATCCCCGTTACAAGGGAATCGACAGCAGGAATTTGCTTTCGGAAGTGTGCCGCATGGTGGAAGATGCCGGATGGCAGGTTTCCAATGTGGATTCTACGCTGGTTATGCAAGAGCCTAAGGTTAATCCGCATATTCCGGAAATGCAACGCCTGCTTTCCGAAACCATGTCGTTGGAGAAAGATGATATCAGCATCAAAGCCAAGACATCGGAAAAGATAGGCTTTATAGGGCGCGGCGAAGGGGTTTCTGCCTACGCAGTGGTTTTGCTTCAGAAATAATCTTCTTTGGCCAGACTTTGCTTCCAAAATCCGTAGCATTTTTTGAAAAAAAAGGCTGGTATTTTCTGTATAGCGAAGATTATATCTATTATTTTATTGATTTAAAGTGAAATAAAAAGCAATATTTTTTTTCAATATTTTAAAAAGTCTATTCGATTTTTTTATACTTTTGCAATTGCAAATGAGTCTGCCCAATGGTGTAATGGTAGCACTACGGTTTTTGGTGCCGTCTGTGTAGGTTCGAATCCTGCTTGGGCAACAGAGATTGATTTTTAAATTAGAAGGAGGAAATGCTTCATTTGCTCCTTCTTTTTATTATAAATTTTATGATTATTTCGAAAGAGCAAATAGAAAAATTGGTAGCGGAAGTGATAAAAGACAGGGAAGACCTGTTCGTCACAGAAGTGAAGGTCAAACCGGACAACACCATTTATGTGTTTATGGACGGTGACCATGGCATTAATGTAGATGATTGCATTGCCATTAGCAAGTATGTAGAAAAGCACTTGGACAGAGACCGTTGCGATTTTGAACTCAACGTTTCCTCTTTCGGAGTAGGACGCCCCCTGCAATTGCTTCGCCAATACAGAAATGCCGTCGGTAAGACTTTGTCTGTCAAATTTGAGGATGGCAGCAAAGTGGCGGGAATTCTGAAGGAAGTCAGCGAACAGCAGATTGTATTGGAAATACCGGCTGTCAAAAAACAGCCGGCTGTGCGCAGGGAAATTTCTATGAAGGAAGTCAAGGAAGCCAAGGTGGAAGTCACTTTTTGACAGGCCTGCGACAACAATTGAGAAACAAAAAAATAAGAATAACACTATAAAGTCATGAAGGAAGACGTAAACAACCTGATCGAAACTTTTTCCGAATTCAAAAAGTTCAAAAACATTGACAGAGAAACGCTCATGCGTATTCTGGAAGATATTTTCACGCATATGCTGCTTCGGAAATACGGAGCCAATGCTAAAGTCAGTGTGATTGTCAATGTGGATAAGGGTGACGTGGAATTCCAACGTTGGTTGGAAATCGTGGAAGACGGAGAACTGGAAGATCCCAATACGCAGATTGAACTTTCGAATGCCGTGAAAATTGAACCTGATTTCGAAGTTGGCGAGGATGTATGCGAAAAAATCCATTTGGAGGATTTCGGCCGTCGGGATATACTGTCTCTGAGACAGAATCTAGCCGGCAAAATCATGGAATACGAAAAAGAGGAAATCTATAAAAAATACAGCAAGCGTATTGGAGAAATCGTTTCCGGCACCGTACATCAGGCATGGAAAAAGGAAATCCTCATTATGGATGAGGAGGGTATAGAATTGACATTGCCGAAATCAGAGCAGATTCCGGGCGATTTCTACAAAAAAGGGGATTCCATCCGTGCGGTGGTATTGAAAGTGGAAATGGCTACCAATGCCACGGTCATTACGGCTTCCCGTACGTCTCCCATGTTTTTGGAACGTTTGATGGAAGAGGAAATTCCGGAAATTTACGATGGACTGATTACCATCAAGAATATTGTGCGGGTTCCTGGTGAACGTGCCAAAATAGCTGTGGAAACCTATGACGACCGCATTGATCCCGTAGGCTCCTGCATCGGCATGAAGGGTTCCCGTATTCATGGTATTGTGCGTGAACTCCGCAACGAGAACCTGGATGTGGTCACCTATACTGCCAATCCTGTTCTTTATATCCAAAGAGCTTTGAATCCTGCCAAAATAACCAGCATCGAAATTGACGAAGCCCAGAAGAAAGCTACCGTTATTCTGAAACCGGACCAGGTGTCCTATGCCATCGGCAAGGGCGGGTGCAATATCAAACTGGCCAACAAACTGACCGGTTACGACATCGAAATTCTGAGAGAAGGTTCTTTGGATGATGAAGATGTGGAATTGAGCGAATTCAAAGATGAAATCGATGAATGGATTTTGGATGAATTCAAAAAGATCGGTTGTGATACGGCAAAGAATGTGCTGGAAATGAACAGAGAAGTGCTGATTCATCGTACGGATTTGGAGGAAGAAACCATAGATGAGGTGCTTCGCATTCTCAAAGCCGAGTTCGAATAGTCCATTCGTACTTGCCAGTAAAAATCAGTTCGGTAATTAAATAGAGGAATATGTCAGATAAACCCAAAACAAGCAGATTAGGGAAGGCAGCAAGCGAATTCAATATTTCGACTGCCACCATCGTGAATTTCTTATCCAAGAACGGTCACGAGATAAAGGACGAACCCAACGCCAAATTGTCCGAGGAAATGTATTCCTTGCTGGTCACCGAGTATCAGAAAGAAAAAGACATTAAGGAAAAATCGTCCGAAATAGAAATTGGTCGTTTTGCGTCCGATACACCTTCTGCAGAAGAAGAGGTTAGCGTCAAAAAGAAAACGGAAGTGGAGGAAGTGACCCCTTCGGGAGAAATCCTGGTCAAGGATATGCGTTTGTCCCGAAAAGACGAATCCGAGTCAGCAGAGCGGGCCGATGTTGTCTTTACGACCATCCACAAGCCCAAGGTGATTACCAAAATCAATTTGGAGGAAGAAAAACCCCAAAAGAAGAAAACCTCCAAGAAGAGTGCCCCGGCAGAGTCGGAACAGGAAAATCCGCTGCCTAAAGAAGAGGCCGTGCCCGAAGTTCCGGTATCCGAGGAAAAAGAGGAAATCGCTCCGGTAGAAACCGAAATTATCGAAACGCCAGAGATCGAACAGCCGAAAGAATCTGTCCCCACGGCGGAAGATCCGCAGGAAAAGACAGTGGCACCTGAAGCAGGAGAAATACTTTCTGAAGAAAAAGATGCAAAAGTCCAGGAGCAGACTCCGGTGGTGACCGAAGAAAAGGTGGAGACCGAAGAAACGAATGTCTCTGAGGATGAAGAGGAAAAAACGAAAACCATAAAAGAGGAGAAATCAGAGGAGACTGAAAAATCTTCTGAAATTTTCCAGTTTACGCCTTCTATCAAATTGGGCGTAAAGAAATTGGGAACCATTGATCTTACCGGTATCAATCAAAGTACCAAGCCGAAAAAGAAATCCAAGGAGGAACTGCAACGGGAAAAAGAACAGAAAAAACAGGAACGCAAGGATCTGAAGAAAAAGGATGCTCCCAAAAAAGGAAAGAAACCGGAGGATGAATCGTCCGATCTCAGCAATTTTGTTCCTACGGAATCTCCCAAACTTGCCGGTCCTAAGGTAATAGCCACCATCAACCTGCCTTCAGACAAGACTTCCGGAGATGAATCAGCTGGAGCCCGTAAAAAGCGCAAACGCATCAAATCCGGCGGTTATACGGACGAGAAATCCGCATCTTTTGGTGACAAGGATAAGGGTGGAAAAACAAAGGGAAAGGAAAAGAAATCTTCCGGGAAGTACAAAGTGGATTTTACGGAAGAGGACATCACCGAGCAGATTCGGAGAACCTATTCCGGTATGGCTCCTGTGAAAAAAACGCAGGCTTCCAAGCACAGAAAAGAGAAAAGAGAGCACAAGCAGCAGGAAATGTTGCAGGAAATGGAACGCAACGAGCAGGAAAAGAGCATCCTGAAGGTGACAGAATTCATCACGGCCAACGAGTTGGCCATCATGATGAATCGCCCTGTAACCGACATTATTTCTGTCTGTATGAGCCTTGGTTTGGCCGTGGCAATCAATCAGCGTCTTTCGGCAGAAACCATTACTCTGTTGGCTGAAAATTATGGTTATACCGTACAGTTCGTCGGTTTGGAAGACGAAGAAGAAACCGTAGACGAAAATCCGGAAAATCTGGTTCCGCGCGCCCCTATCATCACCGTGATGGGACATGTGGATCACGGAAAGACCTCTTTGTTGGATTATATCCGCAATACCAATGTGATTCAGGGCGAAGCGGGAGGTATTACCCAGCATATCGGAGCGTATGAGGTGAAAGTGGGCGACAAATCCATTACATTTCTGGATACTCCCGGTCACGAGGCCTTCACCGCTATGCGAGCTCGGGGAGCCAGCATAACGGATATCGTCATCATCGTGATCGCTGCGGATGATCAGATCATGCCTCAGACCGTGGAAGCCATCAATCATGCACAGGCAGCCGGTGTGCCTATGATTTTTGCCATTAACAAGATAGACAAACCACAAGCGGATCCGGAAAAAATCCGCGGAGCATTGGCCAATATGAATCTGTTGGTGGAGGAGTGGGGTGGAAAAATCCAAAGCCAGGAAATATCTGCCAAAAAAGGAACGAATGTAGACCTTTTGCTGGAAAAAGTACTGATAGAAGCAGAAATGCTGGATTTGAAAGCCAATCCGAATGCCGAGCCTACGGGTACGGTGATAGAGTCCTCTTTGGATAAGGGACGCGGATATGTGGCGAAGATTCTGGTACAGAACGGCACTCTCCATACTGGAGATATTCTGGCTGCCGGTACCAGTTACGGTAAAATCCGTGCCATGTACAATGAGAAGAACCAGTTGGTCAAAGAGGCAGGTCCTTCGGTGCCTGTACTGCTTTTGGGCTTGAATAGCGCTCCTCAGGCCGGCGATTCCTTCAAGACGTATAAAACGGACAAGGATGCCCGTTCCATTGTCAATAAACGGTCCCAATTGCTGCGAGAGCAGGGATTGCGTACGCAAAAACACATTACATTGGACGAGTTGGGTCGACGGATTGCCGTTGGCGATTTCAAGGAATTGAACATTATTGTTAAGGGAGATGTGGACGGATCAATAGAAGCTTTGTCCGACGAAATTCTGAAACTGTCTACAGATGATGTACAGGTCAATGTGATTCACAAATCCGTAGGTCAGGTAACCGAATCCGATGTTTTGCTGGCATCTGCCTCCAATGCTATTATCATTGCCTTCCAGGTGCGTCCTTCTTCCGGTGCGAAAAAACTTGCGGAGCAGGAGCAGGTGGATATTCGGGTATACTCTGTCATTTATTCTGCTATCGATGATCTGAAGGCCGCTATCGCGGGCATGAAGGCTCCGGAATTGAAAGAGACAGTGGTTTCCAATTTGGAAGTCAGGGAAACTTTCCATATATCCAAGGTGGGCGTGATTGCCGGTTGTTATGTTATGGATGGAAAAATACAACGTTCGTCCAAGGTGAGGGTTATCCGTGATGGCATAGTCATTCACGACAAAGGAAAGTTGGGTTCTCTCAAACGTTTCAAGGATGATGCGAAGGAGGTGACCGCCGGTCTGGAATGCGGACTGAACATAGAAAGTTTCAACGATATCCGTATCGGAGATCAGATTGAAGCATACGAAGAAGTGGAAGTGAAAGCATAAATTCCAAGCAAGAAACAATATGTACACAGAATCAAAATACAAACGCTATACGGTGACTACTGCTTTGCCGTACGCCAACGGTCCCGTGCACATTGGCCATCTGGCCGGAGTGTACGTGCCTGCAGACATCTATGTGCGTTATTTGCGAGCAATGGGGCAGGATGTGTTGTTTATCGGAGGTTCCGATGAACACGGAGTGCCTATTACGTTGAAAGCCAGAAAGGAAGGTGTTTCTCCTCAAGATATTGTAGACCGTTATCACGGAATCATCAAAGAATCGTTTGAGGAGTTCGGCATTTCCTTTGATATCTATTCCCGTACATCCGGCAAGATGCACGAGAAAACGGCCTCTGATTATTTTAAAAAAATGTATGAAGCCGGTCAGTTTGTGGAAAAAAATTCCATGCAATATTATGACGAAGAAGCCGGTCAATTTCTGGCAGATCGTTATATTACAGGTACTTGTCCGCATTGCGGCAACGAAAAGGCCTATGGAGACCAGTGTGAAGCCTGTGGCACCTCTTTGAATGCAACGGACCTGATTCATCCCAAGTCCACTTTGAGCGGTTCGGCTCCTGTCCTGAAAGAGACGAAGCATTGGTTCCTGCCTTTGGACAAGTACGAGGAATGGTTGCGCCAGTGGATTCTGGAGGGACATAAGGAGGATTGGAAATCAAATGTATATGGACAATGTAAGTCGTGGATTGACGCAGGATTGCAGCCGAGAGCGGTTACCCGTGATTTGAGCTGGGGAGTCCCCGTTCCTTTGCAGAATGCGGAAGGAAAGGTGCTGTATGTGTGGTTTGACGCTCCTATCGGCTACATTTCTTTCAGCAAGGAGCATACTCCGGAATGGGGAAAATACTGGAAGAATCCGGATACCAAACTGGTCCATTTCATAGGAAAGGACAACATTGTGTTCCATTGCATTATTTTTCCGTCCATGTTGAAGGCAGAGGGTTCCTATATCCTGCCGGCCAATGTCCCGGCCAACGAATTTCTGAATTTGGAAGGGGATAAAATTTCTACCTCCAGAAATTGGGCCGTTTGGTTGCACGAGTATCTGAAGGATTTTCCGGGAAAGCAGGACGTTTTGCGCTATGTGCTTTGCAGCAATGCTCCCGAAACCAAGGACAATGATTTTACATGGAAGGATTTCCAAACCAAGAACAACAGCGAGTTGGTCGCTATTTTCGGTAATTTTGTCAATCGGACAATGGTGCTGACTCACAAATATAATGAGGGAAAGGTTCCTCCCGCGTCCAAACTTGGCGCATTGGAAGAACAGGTGCTCGCCGAACTGAAACAGTTTCCTGAACGGATTGGCCGCTCTCTGGAAACTTACCGTTTTCGCGAAGCTTTGTCTGAGATGATGAATCTGGCCCGTCTGGGCAACAAATACCTGACCGAAGCTGAACCTTGGAAAACCATCAAGACCGATCCGGAATACGCCTTTACGGCCCTTCATCTGTCTTTGCAGATATGCGCCAATCTGGCCGTTCTGTGCCGTCCTTTCATGCCGTTTACATCCGACAAACTGGCCCGTATGCTTCACGTGGATGTGTCGGATTGGACAGCGGCTGGCAGCGGTGCGTTGCTTTCAGAAGGCAGTTCTCTGGAAATACCGGAATTGTTGTTTGACAAAATAGAGGATTCCGATGTGGATGCACAGGTACAGCGATTACTGGAAACCAAGAGGCAGAATGAGTTGGCCGCTTGGAAACCGGAACCGTACAAGGCGAAGATTTCGTTTGAGGATTTTCAGAAAACGGATATCAGAGTGGGTACGGTGCTGGAATGTGTCAAGGTTCCCAAGGCGGACAAACTGCTGCAGTTCCATATCGATGATGGAGATAAGAAGCGTACCATCGTTTCCGGTATTGCCCAGTCCTATCCGGAACCGGAAAAATTAGTCGGCATGCAGGTGTGTTTTATTGCCAATTTCGAACCCAAAAAACTGAAAGGGGTCGTGAGCGAAGGCATGCTGCTATCAGCGGCTGACAAAGACGGGAAACTGGTCTTGGTCAGTCCGAGTAAAATTGTAACAAATGGAGTAAATATAGGTTAAATAAGCATTATGATTAAAGATCCTGTTTTAGAAGATCCTGTTTTTGAAGAATTTAAACAATTGTTTTTTTCCTACTTGGATCATAATAAGAAAAATCATACTTCAGAGCGTTTTGCCATCATGAAGGAGGTCTTTCAGATAGAAGGGCATTTCAATGTGGAAACTTTGTACAATCGCTTGAAACAAAAAAAATATCATGTCAGTCTGACTACCTTTTACAATACGTTGGAACTGCTTCAGGAGTGTGGTTTGATTTGTCGTCACCAATTTGGAGACCGTTCTTCGGAATTTGAGCGCATATACAAGATGCCGCCTCATGATCACATTCTCGTATCTGATTCCGGGGATATGATTGAATTTTCGGATCCCCGTTTGGATGACATTATCAGCACTTTGGAAGAAAAGTACCACATTCGTGTGCATCACCGTTCCATGATGGTGTATGCGGAAAAGGACGATTAGAAGGATATTTTCGATTTTTTCAGGTACGAAAGACTTTCCGGTCCTTTGTTGCAAAGAAGGTCCCAAACGGACAGATTGAAATGGAATGGCTGACAGTCGGAAAATACCTGGGAGTAGGTTTCGAAATACCGGAAAGGATAGCCTGCGTCCCGCCTTTTTTTTGGATGTATGAGAGAGCGGAGGTCGAGTCTGTCGTCTGGCTGTGCATCATAGGTCTCGGTCGGAATGACGGGAACTGACAGTCGGAGCAGACGGCAGAGTACGGACAGCATTTCCTGGTTGAAGTCAAAAAGAAAACTGTATTTGCGTTCCGTGTAGAAGGGCTCAAGATAATCTCTGTAATACAGAAAATACGGGCTGGTTGCATAGGAGGTCTCTATGGATTTCCAATGGTTGCGTTGCCAGTTTTCCACGTAGGCAATGCGCATGTCGCGAATGGGACAATGGTTGGGTTGTGTCTTGGAAACCGGAATGCTCAACTCTATGGTGCCGCTGACATTCAAAAGAATGCAGCGGTTGCGATAGCTCTGTTTCATATAGTGTTCTTGCGCCTCTATCCAGACACGTTCTGCCTGGGCCATGGCGGCAAAATATTCAATGGGCGGCAGGTAAGCCGTTGTCAATAGAATTTCGGAATGTTTCATCGGACCAATTTCGGATTTGTTTTTTGCATTTACCGCACGCATCTTGGATTAACGCGCAAAAGTAGCACTTTTGGGCATACGGAAAGCAAGTTGAAAAAACATTTTTTTCTAACCGATTGGGGAGAAAGATGCTGTCTGTAAAACTTACACCTTCGGCATGCATTCGGACCGGAAGAAGAATAAAAAACCTCCCCGCGCAGCGGGGAGGTTTTAGGTATTCCGTTGAATATTTGATTTGTGTCCGATTTTTTATTAATAAATGGACATGCGCGACACGAGCAGTTAATTATCAAAAGATCATGATTTTCGGGAGATTTATTGGTTCTTTTTGCCGAACAGATAGTAAAGGGAAAATTCCAAGTTGTTCAAACCCGCTTCCGCCTTGAAGGTGTGGTGATAACTGCCGATGAAACCAAGATGCGCCACAGCGGTGAAATGATCTGTCAGCTGATAACTCAGACCTGGACGGAAACCGGCGTAATTCACATGGAAGCCGTGATTGGCATCAAAACTGGCGGCGGCATCTGCAAAAAACGAAAGCCTGTCCATTCGTAAAAAGGTGTAACGTACATACGGATTCAAAAAACAATAAAAATCCGAACGTTTTCCTGTAATATAGTGGTCTGTGAGATCAAGAATTTTCACCTGACGGGTCAGGTTTTGCAGGTTGGTGCTTAATCCCACTGTCCAATGCGGGTTAAAGGAATAGCCCACTTCCGGAGAAAAATGAAGCAGGTCTGCCGAAGACTCTGAATGATAGCCCAGGCTTCCACCCACAAACCACTGGGCGGTGGCATGTTGTGTACAGAAAACTATGAATGTCATGCCGATGACAATTGCCAAAACTCTTGTACTTTTCATTTTACTTGTGTTTAATTAGTAATATTAAATCTACGTTTTAATATAGTGTATTATTGCTTTAATAGAGCATATTTTATTACAGTATCATATGTTTCTTCTGTGCACCACTATTGGTGTTATTTGGAATGCACCGTTTAAAGTTCCATATGCATATACCTGTAAATTTATTTTGCTCAATGGTTTTGCGCAACTATAAATTGTTTGATCTACAAATCCACGTCTTTTGCCCCTGCCTTATTGTTCCGCCGGAAGTCAGGGGCGGCGTCGGGCTACGGGTGGGTCGGGGTGAAAAAATGAAAAGGGAGTGTTCCAAAATCTGTGTCAGGCACTGCCATATTCTCAAAGGGAGTTAACTCCCTTTGAGAATGCAAAATTATAAATTTACTGGATATGTTTCGCATATCTGTCCTTAAAAAATTCCACCAATTCGTTCTTTATTG
>JAZLLH010000007.1:0-7330 GCA_045598025.1 Bacteroidales bacterium
CGAGATTGCCAGGTTCCTGACCAGGATATCGGAAGGCGGCGTCTCACAGGAAGGCTCCCAGCACATCAGTTCCATGCTGCGCATCATCGACAACCTGGAAAGCGTGGGCGACACCATATACCAGATTGCGGCCACCCGCAAAAACAAGCGCGATGCCGCCGTCCATTTCGACCAGCACCTCAACGACAACCTCGAACACATGACCGGTCTGGTGCAGCAAACGCTTGACATCATGGACAAAAACCTGAAGGACGAATATACCTCTGTAAACCTGCAGGAGGCATACGCAGCGGAAGAAGCCGTCAACCTTTACCGGAACCAGCTGCGAAGCGAGCATCTGGAAGCCCTCAAGCACAACCGCTATGACTACGCTATCGGCACGGCCTACAGTGGATTGTATGCTCTGTATGAAAAACTGGCAGACTACGTCATCAACGTATCCGAAGCCATTGACTTGGATAACAGTAAAAAAGTAATTGAAAACCAGTAAACTGAAAAAACGTGGAAAGCATCTGCAAAATATATAAGATAGGTTACGGTCCTTCAAGCAGCCACACCATGGGACCGCGAAAAGCTGCGGAATTGTTCAAGGAAAAAAATCCTCAGGCAGCAGGTTATCGGGTTACGCTGTACGGCAGTCTTGCCGCCACGGGAAAAGGTCACTTCACCGACAAGGCCATCATGGATGCGCTGGCACCCAAAACTGTGGAAATCTTATGGCGAGCAGATATCGTACGGGATTTCCACACCAACGGCATGTTGTTCGAAGCCCTGGATGCGGAACAAAAGGTCATTGACCAATGGACGATCTACAGCATAGGCGGAGGTGCCCTGGCCGATGAAAACGGACGCAAGGAAGTGATGAAAGAAGTATATCACCGCACCACCATGAACGAGATTCTCGCCCACATTGAAAAAAACGGAATGACGTTCTGGGAATATGTGGTGGAACATGAAGACGAACACCTTTGGGATTATTTGGAAGAAGTCTGGAAACAGATGCAGGCTACCATTGAAACCGGTCTGCATACCGACGGAGTCATTCCCGGCGGACTGCACCTGCGCGGCAAAGCCCGTCAGTATTTTGTCCGTGCATCCAGCTACAAGCCTTCCCTGCAGAGCCGTTGTCTGGTCATTGCCTACGCCCTGGCCACCGCCGAACAGAACGCGTCCGGAGGCAAAGTGGTCACCGCCCCTACCTGCGGTTCCGCCGGTGTACTGCCTGCCGTACTGTATCACCTGCAGAAAAATCACGGGTTCAGCGACAAATCCATACTGAAAGCCCTGGCCACCGCCGGACTTTTCGCCAACATCATCAAATACAATGCTTCCATTTCCGGAGCGGAAGTCGGCTGTCAGGGCGAAATCGGTAGTGCCTGCGTCATGGCGGCCGTCGCGGCGGCACAACTTTTCGGCAGCAGCCCGCAGCAAATCGAATACGCAGCCGAAATGGCCATGGAGCACAACCTCGGACTGACCTGCGACCCCGTATGCGGACTGGTGCAGATTCCCTGCATTGAACGCAATGCCATCGCTGCACTCCGCGCACTGGACATCAACCTCTACACCATGATGAGCGACGGCAAGCACATCATCAGTTTCGATAAAGTGATTGCGACCATGAAGCTCACGGGAAAAGACCTTCCATCCCTGTATAAAGAAACGTCCATGGGCGGACTGGCCCTGAGGGATGACAAATAAAAATACATACGCAATGAAGAAAAAACATCTTGCCATCGGACTGCTGCTATGCTCCCTCCTGTTTTCCTGTCACCACCGCCCAAGCCCTGCCCCCTATGCCTGGGGATGGCAGACCGGTGATCTGGTATTTGTTTCCATTCCATGGGACTATACACTGAGTGATGACACACTGCAGGACAGCATCCGCATCAGCGACCATCCTACGCAGGATCCGTTCAATTTCATCCACGTAGCCGTTGCCGATGTGCAGGATGGCAACATCTACATCATTGATGCCACGCTGAAACGCGGCACAGCCCGATACCCCCTGGATACCTTTCTCCGCGATTTCAGTCTGAAGGACGGAAGTCTGCCGAATATCGAAGTAATGCGGCTGAAGGACGCCACTGAATCGGAACGCTTTGTCTCCCGAGCCAGAGCTCTCTGCGGACGTGCCTTTGATATAGATTTTCAGGCCGAGAATCAAGCTCTCTATTGCAGCGAATTAGTGCGCAATGCCTATGTGAGCAGTCAGGGGGACACACTTTTTGAAGCGGTGAACCTGGATTTTGCCTCTCCGGACGGAAGACTTCCGCTATACTGGAAGCAGATTTTTGAATACATAGGAAGAGAAATTCCTCAAGGAAAATACGGCCTTCTTCCGCAAGCCCTCTACCATTCTCCCAAACTGGAAAAAGTGGACAACCCACACGACCGATAGCTTTTTCTCCGTCATTCCACAGGAAATCACCTCCGGAGCAGCAGGCGGACGTCCTGTATACGGACCAGACGGAAAGCGAAAAGCAGCAACAGGTCAGCGGCTAAAACGCACAGCAGCCGGAGGCCCCAGGCAAATGGCAAGAGTCGGCTGAGAGCTGTCATACAGACAAACACGAGAGCATAGGAAAGCACTTTGATGGCAAAGAAAGTCGGAAAGTGCCAGCCGAAAGTTTTTTGGGATATCCGCATTTCGCATCCGATGATAAAACACTGTGTCAGCAGGCTTATCACTGCCGAACCGACAGCTTGATAATGCGGGATGAGCAGCAGATTGCCCACCACATTGATTCCCATCGCCCCCAATGCGATGAGGTTCAGTTCGCGCAAACTGCCGTTGGCAGTCAGCAGGGAACCGAATACGTAGGTCAGCGATACGGGGAGTATGCTTAACATCAGCAGGCTGTACACAGCAGCGGATTCCGGAATGTGCTTATTATACAGCAAATCCATGATTTCATAACTGTAGAAATAGGATGATACGGCCAACAGCAGACCGTAGGCAAAGAGCAGCACAAAGGAAATTTTCAGGATTTGCTTGAAATTTTCCCGACGGCTGATCAGATGGGAAAACAAGGGCAGCAAAATAACGGAAAACAGATAGGCAATGATGACGGCCGCATCCAGCAGACGGTAAGCCGAAGCATAAATACCGACCTGCACGGCTCCGACCGTATCGGGAAGCGTACGCTCCAGCAATACAGCATCCACCCGATTGTGGATATTGGTCATCAAAGCCAGAAGAGCAAAGGGGAAACTTTTTTTCAGTATATCGCAGAAAAACGGAAAATCCCATACCGGACGTTGCAGACGGCAATGCCTCAGCACAACCGCCAGGGCTATCAGTGCCGTAAGAGTATAGGAAAACATCTGTATATAGATAAACCAGGCTATCTGGAAGGGCCGGTCAGTCACATTTCCCCACAGGACGATGCCGCAGCACAGAATCATAATCAGCCGGTCCACTACCGAAAGAAAGCTGTCGGTCCTGAACATCTGCATACCCGACACATTGGAGCGCAGATACAGTATAAACAGCGACAGGAACTGGTTTGCCGCCAAAGGCAGCAACAGCCGGAAATCGCTCAGGCAATAGCCTGCGACTGCCCCTGCTGCTACTACAACAACAGCATATACCCCGCCCAAGAGCAGACGGAGCGTCAGTATTCGCGAAAAATTCTTCTTCAGGAATCCGGCATCCTGCGCGATGCTGCGGTTGTTGAAGGAAGTTGTCCCCATGTCCAGCAGCATATTGAAAATAAACGTCAGATTGAAAAGTGTGGCATACAGACCATATACCTGCGTATCCACCAGATTCTGCACTGTACGGTCAATACCGAAAATCCAGAATGGCTTGATCAACAGGTTCAGACTGATGAGCAAAAAAAGGTTGCCGACAAAATTCTTTCGCGAATATCCCATGCTATAAGCCTAAAAAGGGCGCACTTTCGTGCGCCCTTTGCGTTATCTGGAAGTAGCCTATTCGAAGGAAAGAATGGCTTTCTTGATGATTTCAATGGCTTCGCGAAGTTCTTCTTCGGTAATGACCAAAGGAGGAGCGAAACGGATGATGTGCTGATGAGTCGGTTTGGCCAACACACCCATGTCGCGCATCTTCAGGCAGACATCCCAAGCTTCCTTGCCGTTCTTCGGACGGATGATGACTGCATTCAGCAGACCTTTACCGCGGACTTTCTCAATCATCGGAGAATTGACCTTGCTCATTTCATCGCGGAAAATCTTACCGAGCCGTTCGGCTTTTTCCATCAGGTTTTCCTCTTTGATGACTTCCAATGCTGCCATACTTACTTTGGCTGCAATGGGGTTGCCACCGAAGGTGGAACCGTGTTCGCCCGGCTTGATGTTCAGCATGATTTCGTCATCAGCCAAAACAGCAGATACCGGCACTACGCCGCCGCCGAGGGCCTTGCCGAGAATCAGGATGTCAGGACGTACGCCTTCGTGGTCGCAAGCCAGCATCTTACCCGTACGGGCAATACCGCACTGCACTTCGTCGGCCATGAACAATACATTGTATTTATGGCAAATGTCATAGCATTTCTTCAGGTATCCGTCATCGGGCACATACACACCGGCTTCGCCCTGAATGGGTTCTACCAGGAAACCGGCCACTTTGGAACCGTGTTCGGCCAAGACTTTTTCCAATGCATCGGGATCGTTGTACGGAATACGGATGAAACCCGGAGTCATGGGACCGTAGTTGGCGTAAGACTCAGGATCGTTACTCATGGTAATGATGGTGATGGTACGACCATGGAAGTTGCCTTCGCAGCATACGATCATCACTTCTTCATTCTTTATGCCTTTTTTCACTACACCCCAACGGCGGGCCAGTTTCAAAGCCGTTTCGTCGGCTTCAGCGCCGCTGTTCATCGGAAGCACCTTTTCATAACCGAAATATTCGGTCACGTATTTTTCCCAAGAACCCAGGCAGTTGTTGTAAAAAGCGCGGGAACTCAAGGTCAGTTCCTGAGCCTGATCGCAGAGAGCCTTAATGATTTTCGGGTGGCAATGACCCTGGTTCACTGCAGAATAAGCCGACAAAAAATCGAAATAACGTTTTCCTTCGCAATCCCAAACAAAGGGACCTTTACCTTTGGCCAAGACAACGGGCAGCGGATGATAATTGTGCGCACCGTACTTGTCTTCCATGTCCATAGCCTGTTGGCTGGATGTGACTTTTTCTATCATAGTATATTGAATTTTAATTGGTTACTACATTATATAAAAGGAAATCACTGCTTGATTCCCAATTCTTTTTTCACCAGCCCGATGATATCCTCTCCACCGTCGAAATACAGGAGAGCACCCACGCCGCTGTCAAACACATACGAATATCCGTTGGCTTTGGCCACCTTGTTGATAGCTTCCTTTGCTCTGTCAATCAGCGGTTTCAGCAATTCTTCCTGCTTTTCCTGCAATTCGGCCTGAGCCTGTTCCTGGAAGGATTCGATACGTTTTTTCAGGTCCTGAAGATCCTGCATTTTGGTCTGCTGCATGGCCTGAGACATCGTGGCCTGATCGCGCTGAAATTGATCAGCCTTGTTCTGATACTCTGCCACCATTGATTTCAGTTCTTCTTCCAACTGGGCGTTCAGGTTTTCCAACACCTTTTGGGCGCTATCCCTACCCGGCATCACCTGCATCAAATCGGACGAATTCAAGTGGGCATACTTTTCTTTGGACTGCGCGGAAAGATTCGCAGTAAATAATAATGCACAAATTATCAGTGCGATTGCGTTTAATTTTTTCGTCATTGCTACATATTTTTTTATGAAATGCAAATATAAATGAAATATCCGTATGTTCTGCGGATTCTACACAATATTTTTTTTCAAAAAGCGGGCCAAAACGAAGAAACCGGCCGTTTTTTGCATCCTATTGCGCATTTTTTCTTTTTTTTGCACTTTCATTGAATCCTTCGCTTTCATGTTGTTTTTTTTCGTAATTTTGCAGATTGAAAACACTAAATTCACAAACCATGGAACTGCATTACTACTGGCTCATTGCCGCCATCATTCTGGTCATCGTAGAAATTCTCACCGCCGGCTTCGGCTCGCTGTGTTTCGCCTTTGGTGCCCTCGGATCTGCTTTGACAGGATATCTGGGAGGCGGCCTCACCTGGCAATTGACAGTCTTCGCCGTCGTTTCGCTGCTGGCCTTCATTTTTGTCCGTCCCTTCGTTCTGAAATTCATACAGAAAAAAGACAAGGACGTCAAAACCAATGCCGATGCCCTCATCGGAAAAAAAGCCATGGTGACGGAAACCATTGACGCCATGCGACAAGAGGGCCGCGTCAAAGTAGACGGGGATGAATGGAAAGCCGAATCCGAAGACGGCTGCATCATAGAGGCAGGCACCCAAGTGGAAATCATTGGCAGAGAAAGCATCATCGTTACCGTACGCGCCCTGCGGGGATAACGAAAAACTTATATTAACCTTAAAATCAAATTCCTATGTTACAAAGTGTATTAATTGTACTCATCGTACTGGTAGTTATCTATGTCCTCAGCGGCATCAAAATCGTTTCCCAATCGGAAACCATGATCATCGAACGTCTGGGAAAATACAACCGCACTCTGAATGCGGGCATCAACATCATTCTTCCCGTTGTGGAGAAAGCCAAGGATACGATTGTCCGCCGGCAGAGCGGTGCCCTCTCCCGCAACAACCGCATTGACATGCGTGAGCAGGTATATGACTTCGACAAACAGAGCGTCATCACCAAGGACAACGTCATGACGGAAATCAACGCCCTGCTGTATTTTCAGGTCGTAGACCCCATGAAAGCCGTCTATGAAATCCAGAACCTGCCCGTAGCCATCGAAAAGCTGACCCAGACCACCCTGCGTAACGTGGTCGGTGAAATGGAACTGGATGAAACCCTGACCTCCCGCGACACCATCAACTCCAAGCTGCGCAACGTGCTGGACGATGCCACCAATAAATGGGGTGTCAAAGTCAACCGCGTGGAACTGCAGGACATCACGCCTCCCGAAAGCATCCGCCGTACCATGGAACTGCAGATGCAGGCCGAACGGAACCGCCGTGCCGAAATCCTGAAGGCCGAAGGTGAAAAACAGGCTCAGATTCTGAATTCCGAAGGTGAGAAACAGGCGGAAACCAATGCGGCCGAAGCCGAAAAGCAGGCCAATATCCTCAAGGCTGAAGGCGAAGCCCGCGCCAAGATTCTGCAGGCCGAAGCCGAAGCCACCGCCATCCGCAACATCACCGAAGCGGTTGCCAACGGCGGTGCCGACCCGGTAAATTACCTGTTGGCGGTAAAATATATTGAAAGTCTGAAAGAAATCGCCGGAGGTCAGGACAACAAGACGGTCTACCTGCCGTACG
>JAZLLH010000008.1:0-26702 GCA_045598025.1 Bacteroidales bacterium
GTGTCGATCTCACGGTTTTCCAAACGGCCGCTCAAGGCCTGCTTGTACACAAAGTTAGAGGCTCCGCTCATCATGACCGTCAGGGAATCGCCTGCATTGAACGGCACTTCCTGAGAAGTGAGGTTCTCCAGGTATACCGTCAGGTTGCGGCCCGTCAGATTACAGGTTGAAATTCTCCGTGAACGTTGTTCGGCTTTGCGAAAAACCGAAAGGTAGGGCAAGAATTTCCGTTAAATACCGGACAGCTATCTGATTACAGTCACACGTCCGGCGTATTCACGCAGTTTACCGGTGTAATCCCGTACCCGCAACCGGTAGGCATACACACTGCCACCAACGGAGCTCAGTTTGAAACGGCATTTTCAGACAGAATAAACCGTTCGTTTTCGGCCACGCTGTCGGCATACAGCATGAAATCTGTCTGCGGACCCGGGACAGAATCTACCGCGACTTCACGGCTCAACACGCAGATTCCGTCATGTACCCGGAATGTATATGTTCCGGCTTTCAGATTTTTAAGTTCAAGGGCATAAACCGCCTAGTTTGCAGGACTGGTTGAATCCGTCGGGAATCAATGCCAAGACCTCGTACGGACTGCCGTCGCAGGTACGGGGATCATAGCCGTAGATAATATCTCTGTTTCATGAGCACCATTTGGTTCATATTCTACAAAAGAATCAGAATGATTGAAAGTATAAAGTGCAAAAATAGTTTTTTTTCAATATACCATTCACTATACAATTAATTTTTTCCTGTAAGCAGAAGACAAAAAAAGAGGGCGTCTTGAAAGACGCCCTCTTTCGTATGCATAACAGCAAGGGATTAGATGATACCCTGAGCCATCATAGCTTTAGCAACGCGCATGAAACCTGCAACGTTGGCACCTTTAACGTAGTTGATGGAGCCATCAGCCTGCTTGCCGTACTGAGCGCACAGATCATAAATGTCGTTCATGATCTTGAAGAGTTTCTTGTCAACTTCTTCAGCGGTCCAGTTGATGTGACCGGCATTCTGGCAGATTTCCAGACCGGAAGTGGCAACACCACCGGCGTTGACAGCCTTACCGGGACCGAAAGGAACCTTGGCAGCCTGGATAGCAGCGATAGCTGCGGGCTGGCAACCCATGTTGGAAACTTCAGCAACGTATTTCACGCCATTGGCGAGAAGCATCTTGGCATCTTCTTCAGCCAGTTCATTCTGGAAAGCGCAAGGCATAGCGATGTCGCATTTTACGCTCCAAGCTTTCTTACCGGCAGTAAATTTGGCTTTGCCAGGGAATTTGTCAGCCATATCCTGAACTTTATTGCGGTTGGAAGCACGCATTTCCAGCATATAGTCGAACATTTCCTTGTTCATGCCGCCTTCGATTTCGCAGACACCGTCGGGTCCGGAAATGGCAACAACCTGAGCACCGAGTTCGGTAGCCTTCTGAGCAGCACCCCATGCCACGTTACCGAAGCCGGAGAGAGCGACTCTCTTACCCTTCAGGGTATCACCTTTTTGCTGAACCATGCGGTCTACATAGTAAACAGCGCCGAAACCGGTAGCTTCAGGACGCATCAGGGAACCACCCCAACCATAGGATTTACCAGTCAGAGCACCCGTGCTGTGTTCGCGAGCCAATTTCTTGTAAGCACCATAGAGGTATCCGATTTCACGACCACCTACGCCAACGTCACCGGCAGGGCTATCCTGATCGGCACCGATGTTGCGCCACAATTCATACATGAAAGCCTGGCAGAAACGCATGATTTCAGCGTCGCTCTTGCCCGTGGGATCGAAATCGGCACCACCTTTACCACCACCGAGAGGCAGGTTGGTCAGGCTGTTTTTGAAAATCTGTTCGAATCCCAAGAATTTCAGCATGGAAACGTTGACTTTCGGATGGAAGCGGAGACCGCCTTTGTATGCACCGAGAGCAGCGTTGTATTGTACACGGTATCCGAGGTTTACCTGTACTTCACCTTTATCGTCAACCCAAGTTACACGGAAAGTGAAAATACGATCGGGTTCCACAATACGTTCGACGATCTTTGCAGCCTCGAATTCGGGATGTTTGTTGTATTCGTCTTCGATGGTTTCAAGAACTTCGCGAACAGCCTGCAGATATTCGCTTTCGCCCGGATGTTTGGCCTCTAAGTTGGCCATAATTTTGCTAACTTCCATAATTTTGTTTTTTTTATGTTATTGATTAATTATGTTTTATAAAAATTTCTTACGTTTCGAAAACAAATGCAAAGATAGTAAATAAATACATCGTACACTCTATTTTTGTTTTTTTTTTACATTTATTTTAATTCCATATAATCAATGTTTTTTACACTAATCAGACTTGTTTTTCGTTATAAGATATTTCAAATAAAAGAAAAAATGGCATCAGAAATTTTACGCAGACAATTTCTGTCCCATGTAGGACAGACTTCCCCCTCTCCCCTGGCCATTGAAGTGGCACGGGCGGAAGGCAGTTTTTTCTATACTCCGGAAGGAAAACGCTACTTTGACCTGGTAGCCGGCGTTTCAGTTAGCAACGTGGGGCACGGCAATCCGAAGGTCATTGAAGCCGTACAGCGTCAGGCTGCCGACTACATGCACATCATGGTATATGGCGAAATGATTGAGCGCCCGCAGGTAAGGTATGCGGAGAAAATAGCCGCACTGCTCCCGGGCAAACTGGAAAGCGTGTATTTCGTAAATTCCGGAAGCGAAGCGGTGGAAGGCGCGCTCAAGCTGGCCCGCCGCTATACCGGACGCAACGAAATGGTTTCCATGCGACGCGCCTATCACGGATCGACCGTCGGTTCCATGAGCATGATGGGAAATCCGGAAGGATGCACCTGGAAACAGGCGTTCATGCCCCTTGTACCCGGCATCACCTCCATAACATTCAACGATTTCCAGGCACTGGACGCCATTACGGAACGCACGGCCTGCGTATTGATGGAACCCGTACAGGGTGAAGGCGGCGTACGGACACCGGCAGAAGGTTATTTGCAGGCAGTGCGCGAGCGCTGCCATGCGATGGGCAGCCTGCTCATCTTTGATGAAATACAGACCGGCATGGGCCGGACCGGTGAAATGTTCGCCATGCAGAAATACGGCGTAACACCGGACATCGTCTGTCTGGCCAAAGCCTTTGGCGGAGGCATGCCCCTGGGAGCCTTTGTTTCCTCACAGGAAATCATGAATAGCCTGACGGAAAATCCTTCGCTGGGACACATCACCACTTTCGGCGGGCATCCCGTTTGCTGCGCTGCAGGCCTTGCCGCCCTGGAATATCTGCTGGAAAACCGTATTGTGGAGCAGGTGGAAGCCAAGGGAGCATTGTATGAAAAACTGTTGGAAAATCATGCTCAGGTGAAGGAAATCCGCCGCAACGGTCTGCTGCTTGCCGTGGAACTGGGAAGCGCAGACAAGATGTACCGCATCATGGAATTATTCAAGGAAGCAGGCATCCTGAGCGACTGGTTCCTGTTCTGCGACACCGCCTTCCGTATTTCCCCTCCCCTGACTATCAGTGAAGCTGAAATCCGGGAGAGCAGCCGGCTGATACTGGACTGCCTTGGAAAGCTGTAAGGTTGCGCCCAACTGCATACCCTGTCCGTCACAAAAGACGTAGCCTTTGCAACGTCCGGAAGATGTCAGAAAAGAACGAAGGTAAGGATACGCCCAGTATACCAGCGAAGTACTCAGCATACCAATGCCTGCGCCAGCAAGCACATCGGACATCCAGTGACGGTTGTTCGACATACGTAGAAAACCGGTTGCTGCGGCCGCCGTATAACCGCCCACGGCAATCCAGGGATGCTCTCTTCCGAATTCCCGTCTCATGATTTCTGCACCGACGAAAGCGGTCATGGTGTGTCCGGACGGAAAACTGTTACGCCCAGTACCGTCGGGACGCTTGATCTGGACGCCATACTTGATTCCTGTATTGACGCCCCAACCCAACAAATAGGAGAGCGCAGAAATGGCAGTCAAGTCAACGTAATGATGTACCCCCCTCATTCCGCATACATTCAAGACATATACAGAAGCCATCGGTGTCCATTGCAGGTAATTATCCACTGCCGTCGTCAAATGAACCTTTTCCTGCGTCCAGTCCTTTACTGCCAAATTCACGGAAGACCATTCTGGAGAAAAAGTCACCGCAGTACCGCAAGCAATCATGCAAGAAGGCAGAAAAGCACTGACAAAATGCATATCGTGCGTGTAATCACGCTGCAAACTGTCCCTTCGCTGTGCATGTATATTCATTTGCAGCAAAAAGCATAAAAACAACAAGGCAATATGAAAATTCAACTTCCGCAACATACAAAAAATGCGGGACTTGAAGTCCCGCATTCATGAACGTATTTCTAAACTATTTTGCGTTCCGTATGGCGGCCTGTGCGGCAGCTAAACGGGCGACCGGTACACGGAAAGGCGAGCAGGACACGTAGTTCAAACCAGCCTTGTAGAAGAAATCCACGGAAATGGGATCTCCACCGTGTTCGCCACAAATACCGCACTTCAATACGGGACGGGTACTGCGTCCTCTTTCTACACCGATTTTCACCAGTTCACCCACGCATTCCTGATCGAAAGTGTTGAACGGGTCAGCCGGTATGATTTTTTCGTCAATGTATTTGTGCACAATGGCGTTGACATCATCACGGGAGAAACCGAAGGTCATCTGGGTCAAGTCATTGGTACCGAAGGAGAAGAATTCGGCCACCTCCGCAATCTGGTTGGCAACGAGGGCCGCTCTCGGAATTTCAATCATGGTACCAAAGGAATAACGGAACTGTATGCCGTATTTTTTCTGAACTTCCGCATGCACCTTATCGGCGATGGCTTTCTGATTCTGCAGTTCACGGACATTGATGGTCAACGGAACCATAATTTCCAAATGAGGATCCTGACCCTCTTTCAGCAGTTCAGCCGTAGCAGAGAACAAAGCTCTGAACTGAGTCTCCGTGATTTCCGGATAAACAATACCCAGACGGACGCCACGCAAACCCATCATCGGATTGACTTCGTGCATTTCTTCCACCCGTTTTTTCAGGTCTTCAAAATCCATGCCTCTTTCCTTGGCCACTTTGCGCTGCTGCTCTTCTGTCTGCGGAGCAAATTCGTGCAAAGGAGGATCCATCAGTCGGAAAGTCAGCGGACGGCCGTTCATCACCTTCAACGTGCTCTTGGCGGATTCGCGGATGTAGGGTTCCAGTTCGTTCAAAGCAGCTTTGCGGCTTTCCAGACTGTCAGACAAAATCATATTGCGGAGTTTTTCCAAAGGTTTCTCGCTGTTCTTTCCATAGAACATGTGCTCTATACGGAACAGACCGATGCCTTCGGCTCCGAAATCCAAAGCGGTCTGGGCATCATCCGGATTGTCTGCGTTGGTGCGCACACCCATGGTGCGGTATTTGTCCACAATCTGCATGAATTCCTTGAATAACGGATTTTCCGTATTTTTTGCCATCGGAATAACCTCATCGTATACCCAACCGCGGGTTCCATTCAAACTCAGCATATCGCCTTCTTTGAATGTTTTGCCGCAAATATTCAACGTACCGGATTCAAAATCAATTTTCACATCTTCGCAACCGACGATGCAGCATTTGCCCCATCCGCGGGCTACCAATGCCGCATGGGACGTCATACCTCCGCGGGCGGTCAGGATACCGTCGGCAGCTCGCATGCCTTCCACGTCTTCGGGATTGGTTTCTTCACGGACCAGGATATTGGCCACTTTCTGATTACGGTATTCCATGGCTTTTTCGCTGGTGAAGGCGATTTTTCCCACAGCACCTCCAGGACCGGCCGGAAGACCTTTGGCCAACACTTTGAATTTCTTCTCTGCACTCTGGTCCAGAATCGGATGCAGGAATTCGTCCAATTGGGAAGGAGAAACGCGCATCACCACTGTCTTTTCGTCAATCAGGCCTTCGGCCTTCATATCCATGGCCATTGTCAGAGCAGCCACTCCGGTGCGCTTGCCGACACGGCACTGCAACATGAAGAGTTTGCCTTCCTGTATGGTAAATTCAATATCGAGCATATCGTGGTAGTTCTTCTCCAGAATGGCACGAATCTCACAGAGTTCAGCATAAGTCGAAGGCATGAGTTCCTGCATGGATTTCAGGTGTTTGTTCTGCTCGTTTTTGGTGTCGTCATTCAAGGGATTCGGCGTGCGTATACCGGCGACTACATCTTCACCTTGCGCGTTGATCAGCCATTCTCCGTAGAATTTGTTTGCTCCGGTAGCCGGGTCGCGGGTAAAAGCAACACCCGTTGCGGAATTGTCGCCCATATTGCCGAACACCATGGACTGTACATTCACAGCCGTACCCCAATCGTCGGGAATACCTTCGATGCGGCGATAGGAAATAGCCTTCTTTCCGTTCCATGATTTGAAAACGGCCTTGATGCCGCCGACCAGTTGTTCGTTAGCATCATCCGGAAATTCACGACCGAGCACACTCTTGATGCGCACCTTGAAAGCCTCAGCCAGTTCCATCAGTTCTTCTGCCTTCAACTCCGTATCGGATTTGTAGCCTTTTTTGTCCTTATATTCGTCCAGCATGTCATCCAACTGCTTGCGGATGCCTTTTCCATCGGCAGGTTCAACGCCTTCCGCCTTTTCCATCACGACATCAGCGTACATCATAATCAAACGGCGATACGAATCGTAGACGAAACGGGGATTGTTCGTTTTCTTGATCAGACCCGGAATGGTTTTGGAACTCAATCCAATATTCAACACGGTGTCCATCATGCCGGGCATGGAAGTACGCGCACCGGAACGGCAGGATACCAAAAGAGGATGATCGGCATCGTCATATTTGAGCCCCATCAGGGTTTCCATATTCTTCAGGCCTTTCAATACCTCGTCCATGAGGCCTTCAGGCAGCTGACAATTGTTGGCGTAATAATCCGTGCAGCACTCCGTTGAAATGGTCAGACCCGCCGGAACCGGCAGACCCAGCAGACACATTTCAGCCAAATTGGCACCCTTGCCACCCAACAAATTCTTCATGTCGGCCTTCCCTTCGGCTGTCTTCCCACCGAAAGTATACACATACTTCTTGCTATTCATCTGTAAATGTTTATATTATGATTTATTTGAACTATCTGTAAATATTTTGCAAAAGTAAACAAATTCTCAATATGGAAAAAAACGGGAAAAAAAATTTCGCTTAAATAGCGAAAATTTTACAGATACGGGACCAAAGAATCGCAGGACCAAACTTTTTTCATTTTATTATTTTGCACCAAATCAATTGGATATACTATTTTTTCTTGCGCCATAGGGAAGCGATGCCATCTATCCTCCGCTAAATCCACTCCCGACAGCGAAAAAATGTAGCACACATATTCGGTACAATACATCCGGCTACTGTCCGACCTGTTATAGTCATGATCAAACAAGACACGTTTCCCGAACAGGCGGAAGGCCTGCGATCTTACAGCAGAAAGCACCTCCTCGGAAGTGTCGTACCGCATGATGCATCCGCTCACCGCCCTATCCGAACGGAAAAACAGGTTCAGAGGATCACATTTGATTACTTGTTCGCCACCGCTCTCCGCCTCTTCGCCCGGAACGGCATGCAACACCTTCCACTCCCCGTCCGTCCGGACCAATAGTCCGACGTGGGAGTACATAGAGCCCTTATCTGCTGCTGTAACGGCTGCACTTTCAAGGCCTCTCCCTTTACGGAAAACCAAATCGCATTCCCTCAAACAGGAAGTATCCACATAAAAGCAACTGTCTCCGGAAGGCTTCTCATAAGGGTGACGACAGGCAGAGACTGCCAAAAACAAAAGACAAATCGGGAAAAGAATGAAACGCTTTATTTGCACATTGCATCAATCTTCCAATCTCCTCCTTTTTTCAATACGCGCATGTCGCTCGTACCGCTTTCTCCGTCGCTGAAAGAGAAAGTTGTGAAAACAACGACGGTTGAATCGTCACAGATGGAATCTCCGAGCACCTGATAAGATTTGAGCCCGCCGTGGTCCTCTATACTTTCTTTCAGTTTGCCTGCAAAGGCAGTGGAGGTCTCCTGATTTTCCGATTCAGCAAAATATTGAGCCGCTCCCTCATAATTTTTGGACTGCAATTCCTTGTAATACGTTTTCACCACACCCTTCGGTGTATTTTTGGAACAGCCAGCGAAACAAAGCACGCATACCACCAAAAGAATCAGACTGCATTTTTTCATCTCTCGAAATATTTAAATTGGGTTTGCAAAAGTACAACATAAAACCATACAAACACTCAGAAACAAAAAAAAACAAAGATATCTGACATTGTCTTCTCTGCGTATATATTTTTTGTCTACCTTTGCTTCTCTTGTAAAATTGAATTTACTAATTAACAATTAATTGAAAATCAAATGAAAGCAGTATCTATTAGCGGTTCTATCAGAGAGAACGTAGGGAAAAAAGATGCCAAAGCATTGCGTAAACAAGGTCTCATTCCGGCCGTGATTTACGGTGGTGAAAAACAGATTCCGGTCGTCGTAAAGGAAAACGACATGAAGGCCCTCATTTACACCCCGGAAGTAAAATATGCCGAACTTAGCGTTGAAGGCAAAGTATTCAATGCTACCATACAGGAACTCCAGTTCCACCCCGTCACTGACAAATTGTTGCACGTTGACTTTCTGGAAGCCGTTCCCACACGCCCGGTGACCATCGCCATCCCTGTCAAAATTACAGGTACCGCTCCCGGTGTGCTCCGCGGAGGAAAATTGGCCAAGAAAGCCCGCAAAGTGAAAGTAAGAGGTATGTTGGAAAACATCCCTGAATACATTACCGTAGACATCAGCAATCTGGACATTCTGGATTCCGTCCGCGTCGGACAACTCCACATTGACAATATTGAGATGGTGGATGCCCCGGCTACTATCATCGCAACGGTGCTGTCTTCCCGTAATGTCACGGAAGGTGAAAGCGAAGAAGGAAGCGAAGCTGCCGCCGAATAAACCCACACAGAAAAGGACGGAGGAACGAATCCCCTCCACCTTATACAAAAAGAAGGAAGTCACATGGCTTCCTTCTTTTTTTTTGATGGTTCACGGTCTGCGGATCAGTCTTTGATGTTCGGCAATTCCAGACCGAGGCCTTTCTTCTTGTCAACCGCTTTAAGGTATACACCGATGAGCAATGCAGCAATACCCAGACAGGCCAACATAACCAGAGGCCACTTGTAATCATAAGGCACAAGGACACCTTCCTCCCCTGCTTCTATAGCCTGTTTGGCGGCGATAACAGCAGGATTATTGACGTTCGTGGATTCCAGGACATTTCCTATCAGCAACGGGAAAAGCCATAAACCGATATTCTGAATCCAGAAAATCAGAGCGTATGCGGAACCGATGATCTTTTCATCGACCAATTTCGGCACACTCGGCCACAGGGCGGCGGGAACCAGAGAGAAAGAAGCTCCCAATACAAGAATGGTAACATAAGCCACAATCGTACCTCCTACTGCGCTTCCTTTGCACATGGGAAGAATGAAGGCAAAAGTCAGATGGCAGACAACCAACAGAATAGAGCCAATCATCAACATGGAAGCGGCCTTGCCTTTATGGTCAACATAGTTGCCGAGAATAGGTGTAATAGCCACGGCCAAGAGCGGGAATACGGCAAAAATGGTTTCGGCCGTTCCACGCATATAGCCCATATAGCAATAAACAATCAAAGCAATCACTGCCATGGCCATCAGACCGAATTTGGCACTTTTGTTCTTTGAAAAGTTGCTGGCGAAAGCACCGACAGCCACCAAAAGCATGACAATATATTGTACGATGGTGACGGAAGGATTGGCCCAAAAACCCGTGCCGGGAACGAGCGTCAGATTGCACTGCAACATATTGACAGCGTATTTCTGGAACGGGAAGATGGCACTGTAATAAAGCACGCAGAGTAGAGCCACCAACCAGAAACCGAGACTGGAAAGAATTTTTCCCAAATCACTGATTTTAAAAGGATCATCCTGCTCTTCCGCTTCTCCGGTCTGAGAATCCAGTTTTTTATCCATAAAGAAATAAATAACAAACATCATCAGGGCAATGCAGAGCAGCACTACACCGAATTTGACAGAATTGTCCACATGGATTTCACCGCCCAATTTGGCGAAGAAGGGAGAGAAAATCATACAGGTGGCAACACCCAGACGGGCCAAAGCCATTTCGGAACCCATGGCCAAAGCAGTTTCGCGTCCCTTGAACCATTTTACTATACCACGGGAAACGGTGATACCGCCCATTTCAGCACCGCAGCCGAAAATCATAAATCCGATGGCAGCGAGTTTGGCCGATGCAGGCATTCCCTGATAGAACGGAAGGACATTATCAATAAAATCCACTCCTGTCTGCCAGTTGAGGTTATTGGTAAACCAGGATTCGATGGAGCTTCCGATAAACGGTTCTGAAACGGCATAGAACTTGATTGATCCGCCAATGAGCATGACGGCACCCGAAAGAATGGCAGTGAAACGCACTCCCATTTTATCCAGGATGATGCCGGCAAAAATCAGGAAGAATACGAAAACGTTCAGGAACGTCTCAGCTCCTTCCATCGTTCCGAAGGCTTTGGAGTCCCACCCACGGGTGGATTCCATGAGTTCCTTAATCGGAGAGAGGATGTCCATGAAAATGTAGGCACAGAACATGGCCAGTGCCAAAAGAAGCAAAGCCATCCACCGAATCGCAGCTTTGTCTCTCAATGTTGCAAGTTTTTCAGTCATTTTTTGATATTTTAAATAAATACTAAGTTATTTTCACGAAATTGCAAAGGTAAGCAATATCGGCTTTCACCGACACACTTTTTCCATTTTTTTATTATTCCCTATAGCGCATCCATTTCCAAAGTTCCCTATAGGTGATTTTTTTCCCGTACATCAGGATACCGACACGGTATATTTTGGCAGCTGTCCAGACAGAAGCAAAACAGGTCAGCAACATCAGGGCACAGGACAGCATCACTTCCCAATCCTGTACGACAGACAGGCCGAAAGGCACTCTCACCAACATGATAATCGGGGACGTGAAAGGGATTACTGACAAGCAGAAAGCCAAAGGTCCGTCCGGATTTTCCACTACCGCAGGCGACAATACCATGGCCAACAGCAAAGGCAGCGTCAAAGGCAACAGGAACTGCTGCGTATCTGCATCGTTATCAACAGCTGCACCCACAGCAGCGAACAAGGAAGCATACAGGAAATACCCTGTAATGAAAAAGAACACAAACAAGGCAATCAGTCGACCGAAATCAATCGACTGCAGAGACTGCACAAATTCATTTCCCTGTTCATCGGACTGCTCGGCGGACCAATTGGAAAGGAAATGCTCATAATCAGCCGGCTGCTGTTGCCGGACCTCGACAGTAGAAACATTTGCTCCTGCAAACACATCTGGATAGGCAATCCGGAATATGCCGAGAATACCAAACAATAGCACTATCCACACAAGCAACTGGGTCAAACCAATCAGAGCAATACCGACAATTTTTCCGGACATCAGCTGTATGGGACGTATGGAAGAAATAATCAGTTCCACCACCCGGTTGGTCTTCTCCTCCTGCACGCTCCGCAATACGGTGGAACAATACATGAAAATGAAGAAATAAATGACCAATCCCACAATCACGCCTACGGCCTGTTGCACATCCTTGACGTAGGAAGCCTGCCGGGTCTCGGTCAGATCATCATTGACAAACATCTGCCCCAACAAGATACGGTCGGTCTGCTGCTGCAGATAGAGATTGAGAGAATCCTGGTTTATACCGAACTGCTCAATGAGAATTTCAGACGAAAGGTTCTGCTTCATGGCGGCGAGAATATTGGACATCACGCCGGAGCCCAATGCAGAAGAAGTATATACCATGCCGCCTATCATGGTACTGTTGTACGGAATATACAACACTGCATCATATTTATCCTCCAGCAATTGGGCCTTCAGATCCGGCAAAGCCTCCTCGGTATAGGAAAAACGTATATCTTTGTCGTTGCCGCTGTCCAATTTGGGAAACAGATGGGACTCGTCTTTCACGATGATGTGCACAGAATGGTCGCTGCGCATGGCTAAGAACGATGGAGTTACAATCAGGGCGGCCATCAGTATGGGCACCAGAATCGTCAGCACAAGAAAGGATTTCTTGCGGACTACCTGGTTGTATTCCCGCAATATGACAATCCAAATCTTACGCATGCTCGCCTCCTTTCTCTATCCGATCAACCTGTGATATGAAAATTTCATCCATGGATGGAAGCAATTCCCTAAAGGAAATGATGTTCACATAGGGAAGAAGAGAAGACAGAAAATCATTGGAAGATACATCCGGACGCAGACGGATAACGGACCGCTGATGGTCAAACTCCACACTGCTGTTTTCCAACACTCCCTTATCTCCAAGCACAGAATTCCAGGAAAAATCGGAGGAAACAGTATAGGAAACTTCGTAACGGTTCTGTTTGAACCGCTGTTTTACCTCGTGAATCTCTCCCTCAAGGATTTTTTTGGAACGGTGGAGCAATACGATATCATCGCACAATTCTTCCACCGAGGCCATGTTATGCGTTGAAAAGATTATACTTGCACCTTTTTCGCGCAAATGCAGCATTTCCTGTTTCAACAGATTTGCATTGATAGGATCAAATCCGCTGAACGGCTCATCGAAAATAAAAAACGACGGTTCATGAATGACGGTCACTATAAACTGCAGTTTCTGCTGCATACCCTTGGACAGTTCTTCCACCGGACGGTTCCACCAGGATGTGATATCGAATTTCTCAAACCAAAGTTTCAAACGGGACTCCGCTTCTTTTTTGGGGACGCCTTTCAATGCAGCCAAATAAACGGCCTGCTCTCCGACTTTCATCTTGCGGTACAATCCCCGCTCCTCCGGAAGATATCCGATTTGGGAAATATGCTTCTGCGAAAGTTTTTCGCCCCTGAAAAGCACTTCTCCCTCATCCGGAGCTGTAATCTGATTGATAATCCGTATCAGAGAGGTTTTACCGGCCCCGTTGGGGCCTAAAAGTCCCAGGATACGATGTTCTCCGACCGCCATGCTCACATCGTCAAGCGCTACCGTATGAGAAAACCGCTTGGTAATGTGATTGATTTCTAAGACATTCATCTATCTTTATTCTTCCGAAAGTTTGTCCTTGCTGGGTTTGGGAAAATCCTTCGACTTGTCAATCTGCCTTTTCAAGGCGTCCAAAGCCTGATCGGTCGCTTCTTCGAAAGTTTTGCACTGTTTGCTGGCAAGCATGTCATTGCCTTTTATTTTCAAACGGATTTCGACAATTTTATTCTCCGGTTTGTCCGTATTGTCCAATTTCAACGTCACCTCACTGCCGATGATTCCATCATGGAGTTTGCCGGCTTTTTCGATTTTCTTGACAATAAATTGTTCCAAATCCTTGTCTGCTTTGAAATGCACTGAGTTGATACTGATATTCATAAGGCAATTGTTTTTTATTCCCTTGGATGGGATTGTTTATAAATTTCTTTTAACTTGGAAATGGAGGTATGGGTGTATACCTGCGTAGCCGACAGACTGGCGTGTCCCAACAATTCCTTGATGGCATCCAGTTCAGCGCCCTCATCCAGCAGGTGAGTGGCAAAAGTATGACGAAGCACATGCGGACTTTTCTGCTGCACAGATGACCATGCCAGCGCTTTACGGACAATACGGTACACGAGCATGGGATACAGAGGCTTTCCTCTGTCCGTCACAAACACATAGGATGTGACTGAAATTTCACCGAAACGGGTTTTCCGTACGGAAAGATATTGCTGCAGGAAATCCCTGAAAGCGGGAGCAAAAGGAATGATGCGATCCTTGTCCCCCTTGCCGTGGATTCTGACCTGCAGGGCATACCAGTCAAAATCACCGTATCTGAGACCGATCAGTTCGCTTTGACGCAGACCCAATGCATAAAAAGTTTCTATTATAGCTGCATCCCGTACGGACTCATACGTTCCGTCAGTCCGATCATCCGACTGCAACAGACATTCCATTTGGGGCTCTGTTACAAAGGATGGCAGACGCTCCGACATTTTGGGTTCCACTATTTTATCCATCGGATTGCACAACACCGCTTTTTCACGAACAAGAAAACGGTACAGCGACTTCAGACTGGATATTTTACGGCGCACGCTGCGAGGGGTTACTCCCTGTTCAAGCATGGAGGAGAGCCATGAACGGATGTGCAGATGGGTTATCTTCCCCCATTCGTTCACGCCATGTTTTTCGCTGACAAAAATCCAGAATTGCTCCAAATCGGTCCGATATGCCGTTACGGTATGCGGAGACAACCTTCGCTCAGATTCCAGATATTTCAGAAAGTCAGCTATCCTATCCATAGCAAATTCATGAAAAAAACTTATTTTTTCGGATATACCTCTCCCTTGAAAGCCGACAGCGTGTTGCGGAGCAGACCTACAATGGTCATGGGCCCCACTCCACCCGGGACCGGAGTGATATAACTGCAGCGCGGGGCCACCTCATCGTACTTGACATCGCCCTTCAGACCGAATCCGGATTTTTTGGTAGCATCCGGCACCCTGTGTATACCCACATCTATCACCACGGCCCCTTCTTTGACATACTCTGCTGTAATCATTTCGCATTTGCCTATGGCCACAATCAGGATATCCGCTGTACGGCAGATAGCGGCCAGATTCCGGGTTTTGCTGTGGCAGAGCGTGACGGTACAATTGGCTCCAGCCTGATTTCTGGAAAGCAAAATGGAAGCCGGTGTGCCGACGATATTGCTCCGTCCCACAACCACGCAACGTTTTCCTTCCGTTTCTATTCCGGAACGTTGCAACAGCAGCATGATTCCCATAGGAGTAGCCGGAAGATAAGTCGGCTGATTCAACACCATACGCCCGACATTGGCAGGATGAAAACCATCGACATCCTTTTCGGGAGCTATGCATGACACTATCCTGTCCGCATGAATACCTTTCGGCAACGGCAGTTGCACAATCAGACCGTCGATTTCGTCATCTTTGTTGATAAAATCGATGGCTTCCACCAGTTTGTCTTCCGTGATGTCTTCCGGCATGCGGTATACAGAGGATGACATTCCTACTTCATGACAGGACTTTTCCTTGTTTTTGACATATGTTTCACTGGCGGGATCATTTCCCACCAAAATGGCTGCCAAATGCGGAGCTCTTCCGCAATCCGAACGAAGTTTCTCTACCTCGGCGGCAATTTCGGACATTATCTGTTCGGAGATTTCTTTTCCGTTGATTATATTCATTTTCGTATGTTTTTACCGTCTTGACATGTGGGCCAGATTACTCATCATTCCGCGTGCTCCCCCACTGGAAACCATCTTCATCAATTTGCAGGTTTCACTGAACTGTTTCATCAATTTATTGACTTCGGTCACTGTAGTACCGCTGCCTTTGGCAATACGATTCCGTCTGCTTCCGTTCAGCAGACTGGGATTCTCCCTTTCTTCCGGTGTCATGGAATGAATGATGGCTTCTATAGACTTGAAGGCATTCTCATCGATATCCACATCCTTTATAGCCTTGCCCATACCGGGAATCATGCCCATCAGGTCTTTCATATTTCCCATCTTCTTGATTTGCTGTATTTGAGAAAGGAAATCATTGAAATTGTATTGATTTTTGGCAAATTTCTTCTGAATTTTACGGGCTTCCTCTTCATCAAACTGTTCCTGCGCCTTTTCGACAAAAGAAACAATATCTCCCATACCGAGAATACGGTCCGCCATGCGGGAAGGATAAAAAACATCCAACGCATCCATTTTTTCGCCGATGCCGACGAATTTTATCGGTTTTTGCACAACGGAACGTATAGTCAGGGCAGCACCTCCACGGGTATCGCCATCCAGTTTGGTCAGAATCACTCCGTCGAAATCCAGTTTGTCGTTGAACGCCTTGGCGGTATTGACTGCATCCTGACCGGTCATCGAATCCACCACAAACAATATTTCATGAGGGTGTACGGCATCTTTAATCTGGCCGATTTCATCCATCATTTCCTGATCAATGGACAAACGACCGGCCGTATCAACGATAACCACCTGATAACCATATTCCTTTGCGTGAGAAACAGCTTTTTTGGCAATATCTACAGGATGGGTGTTGCCTTCCTCTGAAAACACATCCACCTGTATCTGTTCGCCCAACACTTTCAACTGGTCAATGGCGGCCGGGCGGTATACGTCACCGGCTACCAGCAACACCTTTTTCGCTTTTTTATGCTTCAGAAAATAGGCCAGCTTGGCCGAATGCGTCGTCTTACCCGAGCCCTGGAGACCTGCCATCAGTATGACAGTTGGATTGGCTTTGAGATCCAGTTCCGCATGCTCTACTCCCATGAGGCTGGTCATTTCGTCATGAACAATCTTCACCATCAACTGACCCGGAGAAACCGATGTCAGCACATTCTGACCCAAGGCCTTTTTCTTGACGCTATCCGTCAGATCCTTCGCTATCTTATAACTTACATCCGCTTCCAGCAAGGCTTTGCGAACTTCCTTCAACGTTTCAGCCACATTAATTTCGGTAATGTGGCCCTGTCCCTTCAGCACTTTGAAAGCGCGATCCAATTTGCTTGTAAGTGATTGAAACATATAATTTCCTTTTTAACTACGTTTGTCCTGCAAAAGTATACAAAAAATCAATACAAACTGTTTCCCTTCAAAAATTACAGAGGGAAAAAGTACGGGAATACGCCTACTCGTCAGCGATTTCCAATAACACGGGGCAGTGGTCGGAATGTCTGGCTTCGGACAGAATGACAGAGCGTTTCAAACGATTTTCCAGATTGGCGGTGGCCATGTTGTAGTCTATGCGCCAGCCCAGGTTCTTCTCCCTGGCATTGGCACGGAAACTCCACCATGTGTATTGGTGCGGTTGCTGATTGAAATGACGGAAAGTGTCAATGTAGCCGCTCTGGAGAAATTGTTCCATCCAGGCCCTTTCTTCCGGAAGAAATCCCGAATGTGTCGCATTGCGGATAGGATCGTGTATGTCAATGGGGCGATGACAGATGTTATAGTCACCGCAGAGAATCAGTTTCGGTCTTTCCTGCTGCAGTTGACGGGTATAATCCTGAAAATCATTCAACCATTGCATTTTGAACGCTTGACGTTCATCTCCGCTGGTTCCGGAAGGATGATAGACACTCACCACGGAAACATCTCCGAAATCGGCCCGTATGAAACGGCCTTCGGCATCGTAAGCGGGGATTCCCATGCCAGCGACCACTTTGTCCGGTTGGCGTCGGGTAAGAATAGCGACACCGCTATATCCTTTCTTTTGAGCAGAAAAGGGATAGCATTGATATCCCAATTCCTGAAACTCCCATATCGGAATCTGCTCGGGCTGAGCTTTGGTCTCTTGCAGGCAGAGAACGTCCGGAGCCGTATGCTCCAGCCACTCCAACAGGCCCTTCCCTATCGCGGCTCGTATGCCGTTGACATTGTATGTGATGATGTTCATTGCATCTGTATTTTAAAAAGGGCGGAAGGATTTTCCTCCTTCCACCCTATACTATGGATTGTTATTTTGCCATCAATGCGGCCAATGCGATGGAATAGCTTTTCGTCTTGGCAGAATCGCCTCTGGAAGTCAGCACGCAGGGAACTCGGGCGCCACAAACCATGGCGGCCAGTTCGGCACCGGCTAACTTGGTATTGCACTTGTAAAAGAGGTTTCCGGATTCAATATTCGGGAACACCAGACAATCGGCATCACCGGCAACTTCTCCCTTCAGTTTCTTGATGGTAGCACATTCCTGATCGATGGCCACATCCATGCCGAGCGGTCCGTCGATATAGGCGCCTTTGATCTGGTTACGGTCGCCCATTTTGGAAATGATGGCGGCATCCACACAAGCCTGCATACCCGGCAGCATCTGCTCTGTGGCAGCCAGCAGGGCCACTTTCGGTTTTTCAATTCCGAGTGCATGGGCGGTGTTGATCATATTGTTGGTAATGGCAATTTTCTGGTTCAGGTCCGGAGCCGGAATGACAGCCACATCTCCGCAGATGATCAGTTTGGGATAACGCGGGGTTTCGATGATGGTAACATGCGAAAGCACGGCTTTCGGGCCAGGCATCAGACCTTTTTCCTTGTTCAGGATGGCGCGCATGTATTTGTCAGTACTCAGCAGGCCTTTCATCAGCACATCGCCTTTGCCTTCGTTGATGAGAGCAACAGCCACGCCACCGGCCTTATTTTCATCAGCTTCCTGAACGATTTCAAATTTGGAAGCATCAAATCCGTGTTCCCGGCACACGCCGATGATGGTCTGTTCGTCACCGACCAGCGTAGCATCAACGATACCTTGGCAAACTGCATTGTATACCGCTTCAATGGTGTGGGCATCATTGGCATATGCGGCAACCAAACGTTTTTTGGGTTTGGATTTCACTAATTCGACCATTTGGTCTAACTTCGTAATACTCATTTCTTTTTGTTTTATTTGTTAATTTTTTATTCTTTTCTGTGAAAATTTTTCCACCCAGTGGTACAGGCAGAGCACGAAGCTGCCACACAGCACTCCGAGTACAGCTCCGCAAAAAATATCCGACGGATAGTGCACCCCCAAATAGATTCGGGTATAGCAGAAAACCAGAGCCCAGAGAGGAAATATCCACCATGCGTGACGGGTAATTTTCCGGAAAAAGGCAATCAGCAGCACCACAATGCCGAAGCTGTTGGCTGCGTGGGATGAAGGAAAACTGTAAGGACCTCCCCTATATTCCCTGCCGTCGGCATACACATGCACATGTACCCTGTCCCGGATTTCCGTCTGATGAGTCGGCCGCGACCGCTGTACGGCCTGCTTGATAGCGACGGAAGAACGGTCGGTACAGAGTATGGAAAGACATAGACAGAGCAAAATACCCCAGGTTTTCCGATGATAGTGCCGGAACAGGAAGAAAAGGACGATGGCCAGCAAAGGAAACCAGCATTCCATACGGGTCATGGGATACATCACCGCATCCCAGAAAGGTGTGTGATGACCATTAATCTGAAAAAAAATCTCCAAGTCAAACTGTTTCAACAATTCAAGCATATATATTTGCCTTTTTTATTCAAAATCAGGATACAACAGATATTTTTTCCGTATCTTTTTAAACGCTTCCAAATCGTTCTTCCAACTATCCCGGATTTCCGACGCACTCCTTCCTTCCTGTATCTGCTTTTGCAAACGGGCATCTCCGGCCAATTTGACGAACATAGAAGTAAAAAACGCATCTTTTTCCGGATAACTATTATACATCTCAATCAACAGATCCAAATGTATAAAAGGATTGTTTTTCAATACCATTTGGGAAAAATCCGTCAAATCAAGCCCCCTACATTCCCTGTTTTCAAAAGGAGGATGCGTGGCTACGCCTGCTATGCTTTTCGGTCGGAAGGAAAACGTCCCCTTCTGGAAAGAGGGATACCCCAAGATGCAAAACGGACGCCCCGTTCCCCTTCCCACACTCAGCGGAGTCCCTTCAAACAGACACAGGGTCGGATACAGATATACAGCCTCCATTGTCGGAAGATTGGGCGACGGAGCCTTCGGCAACTGATACCGGAGCGCATGATCATAATGGAGCACATTGACAACTTGCAGACTGCAACGGACTCCGTTCTTCAACCATCCTTCCCCGTTTAGCATCCGGGCATATTCTCCTACAGTCATGCCATGTACAATGGGGATGGGATCCATTCCGACGAAAGATGCATATTTCGGATCCAGCACCGGACCATCCACCCAGAATCCGTTCGGATTCGGACGGTCCAGCACCACAACTTTCACATTGTTTTCTGCCGCTGCTTCCATAAGGTAGTGCAGCGTAGATATATACGTATAGAAACGGGCTCCGACATCCTGTATGTCAAACAGTACAACGTCCACTCCCGACAAATCCTCCGCCGTAGGCTTTTTATGGCTTCCGTACAGGGACACTATCGGGATGCCGGTACGGACATCCACGCCATCCGCAATGGATTTTCCGGCCTCGGATTCACCCCGGAAACCGTGTTCCGGAGCAAAAATTTTCACTATCTTAACGCCCAGGCTATGCAGTGTATCAACCAAATGGGTATTCCCAACACAGGCCGTGTGATTGGCACATACGGCTACTTTCTGATGCTGAAGATAAGGAAGGTATATTTCCGTTCGCGCAGCCCCAACCCGGACATCTTTTTCCGTCACATCACGCAATACCACCTTGAAACCGAAAACATTCCGGCTTTCCTCCAGTGATTGTGCAGGAAGGGAGCGCGCCGTCACCGACAAAAGAAGGAAAACTGCCAAAGATTGGGAGAAAAATCTCATAAAGTCTGCAGATATTGGTCAATGACTTCCGGGAAATGACGGTATTCCAGCGCATGTACTTTTTGGGCAAGGCTTTCGGGCGTATCATGGCTTTCGACCGGACAGGTCGCCTGAAAAAGGGGAATGCCTTTGTCGTAGTCTTCATCAATCAGATGGATGGTAATCCCCGACTCCTTTTCACCGGCTGCAACAACAGCTTCATGCACCTTTTCCCCGTACATGCCCTTGCCTCCGAATTTGGGAAGCAGGGCCGGATGGATGTTGATGATGCGATGAGGAAAAGCCTTGACAAGGCGTTCCGGAACCAGCCAAAGGAAACCGGACAGCACGATGAGATCGGCCGGAATACCCTTCAATTCCTCGACCAAAGTTTCGGATGCGAATTCTGTACGATCAATCAGCCGGGCGGGAATACCGAGATTCCGGGCACGTTCAAAGACGTATGCACCTTTTTTATTACAGAGAATCAACGGAATATTCACATCTTTGCGGGATGCAAAATATTCGGCTATGTTTTGTGCGTTGGATCCGTTGCCGGATGCCAAAATGACGATGTTTTTCATTGTTCGGAATTTAAAAGGTCTACCACAGTTCGTCGTATCGGGTCCAGATGTCATCTCCCAGTTTCCAAGCCTTCTCTACCGCCTGATTGCAACAGTCAGCAGTGTATCCGGTCAGGAATTCAAGGGCTTTTTTCGGATTTTTCCGATAGAGTTCCAGGGCTTGGGTTTCCACAGAGGATTGGTTTTGAAGCAAATGCTTTTCAAAAGGCACCCACACACTGTCAATGTCTTTGTGCATATCTCCCCAGCGTTGCATAGCCAAGGTGCCGACCCGGTTGAACCCCCACCAGGCCGCTTCCCGGCTGAAACCGGTTTTACGGGCATCCGTCTTGTAGGCAGAAGGCAGATCCTTCACCCCCGCATAGATAGGCACATAAACGGAGGAAGCCACGTTGTCCAAAGCGAACCACAACAACCCGCCGATTTCGTCCGGCAACCAGCCGCGGCATTGAAGAATGGTGCCATACACCGTGAAACGTACGGCAATGGAGCGTTCTCCCAACTGGTTCCAACCGCCGTTGACCTTGTGCATTTTCAGTTCGTCTACGCCCATGAAAGGATTGGCCATGGGAGAAATCTGCACCTTTCCTTCCTTGTCCGCCACGGTGATGTTTTTCCGCATATCATACTCCGTGCCCTCGTAAAAATCCTTGAACACGTCCATCATGGCCTGCAGACTGACCAAAGTGTCCGGTTTGACCGAAAAAGGATAATTCTCCATGTTGGGATCCAACTTCAGCGAAGGTGCCAACAGGTCAAATACGCGCCATTCGCGCCGCCGCGCGGCAATCAGTCGGCGGGATTCCGGAGCATATACGTAGCAGAAACGGAAGGGCTCGCCTTCTTTCCACCATCCGCTGTCCAAAGCCAAACGGTAAATATTGTCTGAGGCCATGAAATAGTCCGGATTGTTCAAATCGATTTCCTTGATGGTACTTGCATTGCAATTGACGGCAATGTGTTCGTCAGGTACACGCTGGGCGACCCAAAGCGCGCCTTTGCGGTCTTTTCCCGGGCCGTAGATTTCCAAATGCCAGACTTCATCGCGATCGGCAATGGTCAGACATTCGCCGGCATCCCTCCAACCGTATTTTTTGGTCAGCGTATCAGCCGTGCGTATGGCATCACGGGCTGTGCTGCAGCGCTGCATCAGCAGCATGCAAAGGGTCTGGCATTCGATGATGCCGCTGTCCGATTTCAATGTGGCACGACCTCCGATGGTTGATTCGCCAATGGCCAACTGATGTTCGTTCAGACAGGGATAGGCTGTGTTCATATACTGGTAAGTATGGGGAACCTGAGGAATTTCCCCGATGGGAATGTCACAATAGGAAGGCATAGGGGTGGAACCGGCTTTGGACCATCTCCGCCACATCATGGTAACGGTGGCACCTTTCGGGTAATCCTTTGCCGGCACCACACTGATATCCGTCCGGGAACGGTGGCTGTCATCCGTGTGGGAAGTACGGACAGAACCATCGTCCGAAGCTTTTTTCCCGATGGTAATGGTGGTGCATTCGTCATTGAATCCTTCCACAGTCTGAGCTTGAACCAGGCTGGATCCCAATAGGAAAGCAACACATAATCCTATGATTTTCTTATTATTCATCCTTCAAATTTACCTTTTTTCCATGTTTGTTGATGTAGGAGGTTTCTCCATTTGACACCACAGCTGCCAGATCCGGCTTTTCAGCATCAAAAAATCCGATTTCATCATAAACCGGTTTCACGATTTCATTTCCCTGATCGTTGATGAAACCATATTTCCCGTTTTTGGTAACCAAAGCCCAATCTTCTTTGTAGACACCGAAAAATTCCACTTCGTCATACTGGGGTTTGACAACCACACCTTTCGGTCCGATGAATCCGATTTTCTTGTCCGACACTATCACAGCCCAATCCTCACGATACGGGCCAAAAGCCTCCACTTCATCGTAAAGAGGAGGAATGATTTCCTTGCCATCTGCATTGATAAATCCGAGTTTGTCTTTGGAATGCACCATGGCCCAGTCCTTACGGTAGGCATTGAAAGGATCAACGGCATCGTATTTGGGAGGCACAATTTCCCGTCCGGCATCGTTGATAAAACCGAGGTGTTTGTTTTTCACCACCATGGCCCAACCTTTACGATACGCGTTGAAAGGCTTGATTTCGTCGTAAATAGGAGATGTGATTTCCTGACCACTGGCATCAATGAAACCGCATTTCCCCTTACGGACAACCATTCCCCAACCGGATTTGTAGGCATTGAAAGGCTTGATTTCGTCATACATGGGAGTGGTGATTTCCTTCCCAGTCTTGTCGATGAAACCCAACTTTCCATTCATTACCACCATGGCCCAATCCTTATGGTAGGCATTGAAAGGCCTGATTTCATCATACATGGGTGGCGTTACCTCCTTACCGTCCTCTGACAGGAAACCTTTTTTCCCGCCGATGTACACCATCGCCCAGCCTTTTCTGAAGGCGTCAAACGGGTCTACTTTATCATAACGGGGAGCAACCACCTCTTTGCCGGTATTGTCAGTGAAACCTATTTTCCCATTTCGTTTCACCATACACCAATTGGCTTTGAATTCGTTCGGTCTGCCCACTTCGTCATAACCGGTAGGCAATACGAAAACATCCTTGGCAGATAATTTCTCTTCTTTGGGCACCGTCTCCTGTTTTACAGTCGTTTTCGGACTTTCTTTTATTTGTTTGTCAGACTTTTTCGGAGTCTGCGCCAGCCCTATTCCCGATACCAGGATAAGGACGGTCACAATATGGAATTTTTTCATAGGCAGAAAATTTGAGTACTTAACTATACAAAGTGCAAAGATAATCCAAATCCGAATTGGATGAGTGATTTTCAAGCAAAAAAAACGTACTGAAAAAAAATCCCCAAAAAATCGACTCCATATCCCTATTTTGACTACTTTTGCCGCGTTTTTGAGAACCTGATCCAAAAGTCAAACTGATGGAAAAGCGAATTGGAACCTTGAGTATACTTATATCGGACCGCTCTGTGGCACAGGAAATAAATGGGATTCTCTCCCAGTTTTCCGAGATTATCGTTGCCCGGCAGGGTCTTCCGTTCCGTGACCGCTCCGTTGCGGTCATTTCCCTGATTGTGGAGGGAAATATGGACCAAATCAATACGCTTTCCGGAAAGTTGGGCCGACTCGCGCATGTCGAAGTCAAGGCAGTCGTTTCGAAAGAATAGATAACGTGTTGATTATTAACTAAAAATTTAAAAATATGCAATTCCATCCTGAAAAATGCCGCATCCCCGACGAAATCGGGAGGCCTTTTATCGATTCCGAAGAAATTTGGGACTACATCAACCATACCGAAAGCACACCGGAAAAAGTCCGCTCCCTGATACAGAAATCTTTGAATAAGGAACGCCTCACCATGGAAGAGACGGCCGTTCTGGTCAATACCACCGATCCTGCATTGATAGAAGAAATCAAGGAAGGTGCCCGTGAACTGAAACGCCGCATCTATGGCAACCGCATTGTGCTGTTCGCCCCGCTGTATGTGGGCAACTACTGCATCAACAACTGCAAATACTGCGGTTTCCGTTCGTCCAACAAGGAGCAGGTCCGCACCACTCTCACGGACGAGGAATTTGTGCACAACATTGAGGCTTTGCAGGAAGACGGTCAGAAGCGCCTGATTCTGGTCTACGGAGAATCTCCGGTTTATTCTCCCGAATTCATTGCCCACACGGCCAGATTGGCTTACAGCGTGCACAAAGGCAACGGTTCCATCCGTCGTGTGAACATCAATGCGGCCCCGCTGGATGTGGAAGGATTCCGCACCGTGAAGGAAGCCGGTATCGGCACTTATCAGATTTTCCAGGAAACCTATTGTCCTGAAGTGTACAATGATTATCATCCTGCCAACACCCGCAAGGGAGATTACAACTGGCGCTTGACTTCCATGGACCGCGCACAGCAGGCCGGAATCGACGACAACGGACTCGGGATACTGTTCGGTCTGTACGACTGGCGTTATGAAGTGCTGGCCATGATCCGTCACACCAATCACCTGGAAGCCTGCTTCAACGTAGGTCCGCACACCATATCCTTCCCGCGTATCAAGGATGCATCCGGTCTGAACATCGACACCAGATATTTCGTGGATGACGATACTTTTGAAAAAATCATCGCCATTTTCCGTCTGGCTGTACCGTATACCGGCATGATACTCACGGCCCGTGAAACGGCCGAATTCCGTGCCAAAGCCATACAGTACGGTATTTCACAGATTGACGGCGGCACCAACCTGCAGATCGGCGATTACAAATACCACCACGAAGAAGAGGAAAAGAATTCCGATAAGGTTGAAAACCAGAATCTGGACCGCGAGCAGTTTAAAATCGGAGACGACCGTTCTCTCGGTGAAATCATAGAGGAACTGTTGGATGGCAACTATATTCCGAGTTTCTGCACGGCCTGCTACCGCTTGGGACGCACGGGCGAGCATTTCATGGAATTCAGCGTGCCGGGTTTCATCAAGCGTTACTGCACCCCGAATGCCATACTGACATTGAGCGAATACCTGGTGGATTATGCTACGCCCGAAGTGGCTGCCAAAGGCTGGAAGGTTATTGAAAACAACATTGTCAACGTGGATGAAAAATTCCGCGACGAACTGCTGAAACGCATCGAACGCATCAAGGCCGGCGAACGCGACCTTTATTTCTGATATCTGCATCAAAATTTTGTCCGCATGACGCATCCGGTTTTCCCTTTGCCGGATGCGTTTTTTTATTCTTCTCTCGTCCCTTCCTCCCGGTACGCCCGTGGCGTCATGCCGGTATGCTTGCGGAAAAAGCTGCCGAACTGCGTGGCACTGCAGAAGCCCAGTACGGCGGCAATTTCCGCCTGGGTGTCGTTGGTTTCGTCCAGCAAAATCTTTGCTTCCCGGATGACGGCCATTTCAATCCATTCCTTGGCGCTCCTGTGACTTTGCTCTCTGACAAGAACACTTAAATAATTGGATGTGATACCCAGCATTCCGGCGTAATAAGCCACACTCTTTTCCCTTATGGCATATTGGTTGACTAAAGCCGTGAATTCATTGAAAAGACATAGCGCGCGGGTAGGCCGCTGATGTTCTGCAAAGAATTTACGACACAGTCCTGAAAGATAATCCACAAAAAAAGACACCAGATATTTTGTCAGTTTGGCTTCGTCTTCCGGTAAAGAAAAAAGTATGCGTAAAAGATGTAAGGATTGTTTCAGCATTTCTGCTTCTTTTTCAGAGACAGTCATGACAAACGGTAGCGAAAGCTTTTCGTGATTGCGTTCAGACATGCGGTGGTCGAATACAAATCCGCACCCGTTGAAATCATCGCTTTTTGACTGAATTTCCACGGTACCGTTTTCCGGTACAAACATCACGGAATTTTGGTGCAGATGCATGGCAACATTATTGACTTCCACTTCCGCCTCTCCGGAAGTGACCAGCAGGAAACGCGGTTCTCTGACATGAAGTGGCAGACCGATTTTTACGCCTGCATTCTTGGAAAAAAGTAAATAATCCGTGATAACCAGCATACCCGAATGGAAAATGTTGACTTTTTTCGGATCCTTTGCTGTTTCTGTGGCCAATATCTTGTCTGTGTTGGTCAGTCTTTGGATATTCTTCTTTCTCATGGATGAAAGTTTTTTGTAAATGCGAGACTGTCCGAAAATCTGTGTCATGTTGAAAAAATAATTACATTTGCAGCATGAAAGAAGAACGTAAAGAAAAAGCAGCAAGAACCCGGGCATACATGTCTGGATTACAGTCAGAGATAGACCGCATTATACCTGACAG
>JAZLLH010000009.1:0-52574 GCA_045598025.1 Bacteroidales bacterium
AGTATTTTTGTATTTTTGCAGACGATAAAAAAATAAGATTATGGCTCAGGATAAAATAAGCAGACTGGTCTGGATTGTAGAAACCATCTACAGGGCCCAAAAGATTTCCTTCGAAGAACTCAACCGCAAATGGATGGACAATGTGGACCTGAGCGGTGGGAAAGATCGATCCCCAAGTGTATTTTTCCGGCTGTTTCGGCGTCATCCATGACCGGGATTGCGACGTGGAAACCGTCCGGTTGAAAGCCTCGTCTGCTCAAGCCAACTATTTGAGAGATTTGCCGTTGCATCCTTCGCAGAAGGAAACGGAGAGGAATGACGACTACAGCGTGTTTGAATTGCGCGTGCGCCCGACCTGCGATTTCCAGCAGGAACTGCTCTGGAACCGCGAGGAGCTGGAAGTTATTGAACCTCAATGGCTACGCAAGGAAATAGCAGGGATTATTAAGAGAATGTGGAACAAGTATAAGGAGAGAGCAAATAAATAACTATTGAAAATATTAACCATTAACAATTTGAGCCTATGATTTACAATAAGAACTTCCCATACAGCTTAGAACACATAAAACAAGTTTGTGTGGAGAACATACAAGATATAGTTCTATATCCAGGAGGTTTCTTTGACTTGCATAACGGTGAGCCTATTTCCGAAATATGTGTTAGATATGTTTATGATGAAGACGAGTTCGGTTACGCATATATGGGCGATTTCTTTTTTCTTGATGACTGCATGTATGTCATTAGTGACGATGAAAAATTCAAGACGGTCCATAATGAAGATATACCTGAGATACTAAAAGATTGGTTTGGTGCTGAGTGGGGACGGAATGAGGAATACGTCTTCCGTGTAATCTTTGCGGGTGTGCAAACACCTTATAAGGATAATTGCGGAGATTGGATTTTCACAGGTGACATTGTTAAAGCAAACGATTATCTCATTAGTGGAATTTGTGCTTTTCCTCCTTTGAATGAAAAAGAGGAATGCATTTCACCTGCGCAATACGGACTTATGTGTGACAATCACATGCTACCGCTTAACGCCTGTAAGAAACTTGAAAGACTTGGAACAATTTATTTCCGTATAGATATAGACGAAACAGAGATTTCTTTAGAGAGTGAGATTGGTGGAAGAGCACAACGATTAGGATTTGACGAGGATTATCTGTTGTGTGCCAGATACACACCTTCTTATAACCAAGAATTATGGCAATACAAAGCATTGGAAACACTTGAAGTAGAATATAATTGGAGGAGATAGATTATGCAAGAGACAAACACTATGGCAAAAGAGATAGATGGTGTACGAAATCCTTGGATAGCTGTTGCTGATAGAATGCAGAAATACCCCTCTTGTGCTTTATTCAATCAAGATGATCCTAATTTTTTTGTAGCTACTAACGACGCAGATAATTTGATAACCAATATGCTACCATCATCAAGAGATGACGAATATAATCTTATTACTTGTATTCCACCTGAGCCGTGGCAAGGTAATCCTCTTAATGCAAAACTGGTTATCCTTACATTGAATCCAGGATATGTAAATAAACAAAACCATATTCTTGCTAATGCCATTCAGCATATTGATGGTATCAACAAGGATATTGCTAATTTTAAAGCACAGACACTAAGGTTAAAAGCAGACTCATTTCTGCCTGAGATAACAAATGAAGATGGAGGCTTATCTATTGCAGATTATATCAACATCATAGGAGACTGGTATTGGTATAAAAAATTCACCCCTTTGATGGAAAAGTTACAAGGCGATTTGAATGAGAAAGAATTCTTTAGGAATATTGCTATCATTCAGTATCTTCCATATACTTCCATTTCGTATAAGGACAAAAAATACAATGGTATTGGATCTCTCGAATTCACTAAAAAGCTTGTACTACACATTCTTAACAAGAAAGAAAACAATATCGTTTTAGTGTTGAGAGGTTCAAGTAAATGGGAAGCTCTTCTAAAGAATGATTATCCTCTTAATTCGTCAGATAAGGTTATAATTAATAAAAACCGCAGCCAGTCCATTAGTCCGAATAATTTAGGAGAAGAAGAATTTGAAAATATCTGTAAATTATTGACCAAGAATGAATAACTTTGCAGCCATAGATTTTGAAACGGCCAACTGCGAACGCAGCAGCGTGTGCAGTGTGGGGGTGGTGATTTATCGCAATGGAGAAAAAGCAGATACGTACTATTCCCTCATCAGGCCCGAGCCGGAGTATTACAACTATCGGTGTACACAGGTGCACGGTCTCACGGCAAAGGACACCGAAAACGCCCCCGTCTTCCCTGTCGTGTGGAAAAAGGTGGAAGCCCTGCTTGAAAAGCATGGTATTGAAGGCATCAGCAGTATGAACGGCGTGCGCGGTCTTCCGTTTGTGGCTCATAACAAAGCCTTTGATGAGCATTGTCTGAAAGCCGTCTTTCGCGTTTATCGGATGGATTATCCGGATTATGAATTTCATTGCACCTGCATTGCTTCGCGCAAAGTCTGGCCTGGCGGCCATCATAATCTCGATATCATCGCTGCCCGCTGCGGATACGACTTAAAGAACCATCACCACGCCTTAGCCGATGCCGAGGCTTGCGCAGCGATAGCATTGAAAATACTGTAAGCGGCCCGTCCAAGGGAATCATTAACTTTTTTTAGCTGAAGCCGCGTTGCGTGTCAGATAATTGATTATTTTTGCACACGTTTGTTTGTAACATGTCTGTTAGTAACAAATGTGTTTATAATTTCAAACATAAACCTGTACTATGAAAGCGTCTGTTCCTTTTGTATTTGGTGTCAAGGCTGAAGGCGAAACCTTCACGGATAGACGTGAAGAGACGGAAAATCTGCGCCAAAATCTCACCCACGGAGTGAATACCATCATTATTTCTCCCCGCAGATCAGGAAAAACCTCCCTTGTGGACAAAGTTGCGTCTTTGATTGATGGCAATCCGTGTCGCGTGGTGAGGATGGATGCTTTTGCTTGCCGTTCGGAGCGTGATTTTGCGAACGCGTTCGCGACAGCGGTGATGAAGGCAACTGCAACGAAAATGGAGGAATGGGTGGAAAACGTCAAGACTTTTCTTTCTCATTTGGTGCCAAAAATCAGTTTCAGTCCTGAACCGCAAAATGAAATTTCCCTATCTATTGAGTACGATGGCAGCAGCGGGTCTTTGGAAGAAGTGCTGGCCTTGCCGGAACGGATAGCCCAAAAAAACGGATATACCATTGTGGTTTGCATAGATGAATTTCAACAAATAGGAGAGTTCCCGGAGTCCTTGACCTTTCAAAAGAAACTGCGTTCCGTATGGCAACATCAGGCGAATGTTACGTACTGTCTGTATGGCAGTAAAAAGCACATGATGGAAAATATTTTCCTGAACAGCAGTTATCCGTTCTACCGGTTTGGCGATTTATTCTATTTGAGAAGAATCAGTCCGTCGGATTGGATACCTTTTATACAAGAGCGGTTTGCTTCAAGTGGCAAATCCATTTCTGCGGAATTGTCCGCCAAAATTTGCGATTGTACAGAGTGCTATTCTTCATACGTTCATCAGCTTGCGTGGTTTGTATGGCTCAGAACAGACGTTGAGGCCACGATAGAAGATTTGGATTTTGCCATCCAAAGGCTGTTGGATGCGAACGAATCGCTCTATATACAAATCACGGAACCGCTTTCCGAATTTCAGATGAATTTTCTGCACGCACTGGCGGATGGCGTTTGCGATGGCTTTAGCCGTCAGGACAGGATAAAAAAGTACCGCTATGGTACCTCTGCCAACATTATTCGTCTGAAGAAATCCCTGATGGAACGGGACATTATTGATTATACCCGGCCGAATTGCCTGGAGATTTCGGATCCTATTTTGAAACTATGGCTCAAACATCGCGTTTGGAAAGGGATGTAAAAGGACGGCCGTTCATACAATCACGATGAATCTCGGATAATTGAGTAATTTTGTTTCTTTTACGTTCAACGATACGCAAGAGACACAAACTGTACTCTTTGAAAACAAAACCTGGAGTACTCATCATAGCAATCAACTAAATCGATATAAAAAGAGTAACCCATCATGTTATCGATATTTTTACTACAAATTAGCATATATAAATAGTCAGGAAAGGAAAGAAATATTTGACTATGGATATGAAATTATTGATGCCTTTCAAATGTGCGATGTGTTGCAAGGTATTGCAGAAATACATCCATTGATACGTATGTATCGTGAATACTTAAATGATGTTTTTTGCACTCCTGTGAATTTATATGAAAAGAAACTTTTTGAGGAATCAGATCATAATGTATTATGGGATGCGGGAGCGCAAAAATATTTGTGTGATAAAATTGTTGATGAAATGCAAAAACAAAATTGTGCATATTTAGAGATTAGAAATGGAACAAGCTATGGACGACCATGGACACAAATAGATATTGCTGAAAATAAAACAGGAATGTGGGAAAAGCTTTTTTGGCGTGTAGATATAAGATCTGGGAAATTCTATATCAGATTAAATCAATATGGATTTGAAATCACTCATAAATGCAATACCTTCGATTACACGAGAAATTGCTTCGTTTTTCGTAACACTTGATTTTGATAACAACTAAATTTGCAGGTACATTGTCATACAATTTTTTCTCTCCACAAACTCTCTTCCTCCCCGCATTCTACACCGCCCGATAGAATGAACCAAAAAACAACATTTCCCACTCTTTCCCCGCGCATGTGCCCGTAAAAGGCACAGGCACGGTGTATTTTTGCCGGCGAAACCAAGGTGACATCGAAAAGTTGATTTTTTTTCACAGAAGAGTTCTTTGTGTCAGATAATTGATTATTTTTGCCCTCTGTAAGGTGCATTCGCAGAATAAAAGGATATAGCTGTCCTTTTATTTCTGAAATACTGAATATAAAATACTTATAATAATAAATAAAAAAATCACCCATGGCAGTAAAAATCATTTTCGCAGTTGCGCTCCTCGTGCTAAGTATTTTTTTGGTATGTCGCAAACATTTTATTTTCAAGCTTCTCGGATGGGCAGGCTTGCTTCTCTGGTTGTTTATTGGGGATTGGGGCGGCTTGGAACTCGCTAAGAAACTGTTTTTTTTCGCGACGCGCAACACCCTTCTTTTCTTTGAAATTCTCGGAGGAATCGTTGTCGCGATAGTGGTGCTCGGCTGGCTTCTCTCCAAGTTGGCAGGCGGAAGGGCGACGGCGAAACGCTCGTTTGCTGAAAGAGTAGCCAAACCCAAGTCGAAGGAGCAACCCGTGCGAAAAACCGTTTACAAAGTGGGAGGAATGGAATTCAACGATTACGGGACGGCGTATCAATTTGCCTCACAGATTTATCCTAATCAAAATCATCCTTCCTCTTACATTACAAAGGAAGAGCGCTAACCCTCGATCTTATTCGAACAGTATGGAAATATGGAATATTTTCCCTCTCAGGTATTCGACGCTGTTGGTGTATACATTGTCTTCGTGCTTGAGAAGGTCGTTTAGGCCGTAGGACATTTTTGCCTCAATGGAAAATTTGAAAAGGTTGGCGTAGAAGTCCATGCCCACGCCGGCTTGTGCCTGAAATTCGCTGCGGTTCAGTTTCAGAAATACCAGTTCGGAGTTTTTGTTTTTCTTTTTTGCCTGAGAGGCCAGGTCAATGCTCAATTGGCCTCCGCCGATTACGTATACCCTGCAGTTATGCATTCGGGACGATTTGAGTTTTAGCAGTAAAGGTAAATCCACGCAGACCGATTCCAGTTTTTTCTCGGTAACGGTGAGGTCGGATTGAAGGTATTGAATGTTGTATGCGACTTTGCGGTCCAGAAGGGAGATTTCCGGTACAAAACGGAGGTTCAGGTATTCTCCCAGACGGAGGTCGGCTACAATTCCAACGTCAAAGCCGGCTGAGCCGTTTGTTTCAATAATCCGTATGGAATCAAAGGGATTGAGATTTGTTTTTGCCTTACTGGCAAAATCGGCATTGTTGATTCCGATGATGAAACCGAAATGTAATTTTTTCAGATCGTAATTCAACAGATTGGGGGCCTTGGAAGCTCCGATCTTCTGGGCAAAGCCGTTACCGGCTGAGGCCATCAGAATCAAAGAAAATGCAAAAGTGAAAAGCCGTTTGTACACTATATTGTATCTGAAGTTAAAACATCAATTTTTCACATTCTTTTTCCAGCAGGGACTTGTTGACGGGAACCACGCCTATGGTCTCGCAAACCAGTCCTCCGGCAATGTTGGCCATTTCGGCCATTTGTTCGACCGGTATGCCCAAAATCATACCCAGTGCGGCTATGCTGATGACTGTGTCACCGGCGCCGGAAACATCGCAGATATTGCGTACAATGGCCGGAATCCACATGGATTCGAAAGTTCCTTCCTTTGTGTGCTGACACAGAACCAGCCCGTTTTCCGAAAGGGTAGTCATGACCATGCGGTGTCCGGAAGTCTCCATAAATCGGCGGATGTGTCCAGTAAGTGATTCCATGTCTTTTAATTCACTTTTGGGAACGCCGATGCCGACACTTAATTCGGACAGATTGGGCTTGAACAGGTCTGTATTCCGGTAGACGTTGAAATTGCGTTTTTTGGGATCCACGCATACGGGGATGTGCTGTTCATGCGCCCATAGCGTCACCTGCTCGATGAGCAGGGGAGTGACAGTGCCTTTGTCGTAGTCTTCAAAAATCACGCCCTGTATGGGACGGGTCTGCAACAGATGGTGGATTTGCCCGCACAGTTTCCGGGTATCGGAATCGGAGAGGGGAGTGTCGGTCTCTTCGTCCACGCGCAGCAGCTGCATTTTGTTTCCGATGATGCGGATTTTGGTCGTGGTCGGGCGCTCGTTGCTGCGCGAAATGCCGTCTTGAAGCAGTTGGTGAGTTTCCATGTGTTGCAGAAAATCAAATCCTTTGCTGTCTTCGCCTATGATTCCGCACAGAATGGGAGCTGCGCCCATGGCCCGAAGGTTCAGGGCTACATTGGCCGCACCGCCCAGGCATTTTTTTCTGCTTCTGATGTTCACTACAGGCACAGGTGCCTCCGGCGAAATGCGGGAAACATCCCCTTCGATGTATTCGTCCAACATGACATCTCCGATAACGAGAATTTCCTGTCGGTGTATGCTTTCAAAATAATGATCCAGATTCTGCTTTGTCAGTTTCATGATTTCTTTTCGTTTTTGTCCGTTTTTTCCGTCGGAGCAGGAACAAATATCTTGGGATGCCTATGGGAGTATACGATGAAGAAGATTCCCAGCAGAATGAAAGGAATGCTCAGAATCTGTCCCATATCCAGCAGCATGCCTTTTTCGAAATCCACCTGTTCCTTTTTGACAAACTCGATGATGAACCGGGCTGTGAAAATGACGGTAAGGCTGATGCCTACCGCTCTTCCGTTGTAAATCTTCCCCTTGGTGTGTTTGAAGTAATACCAGAGCTGGAAGAAGAAAAGGCAGAGATATACGAAAGCTTCGTACAATTGGGCAGGATGCCGCGGTTCGCAGCACTCATCCGTTCCTTCCAGTTGCATGAATACGAACCCCCAGGGCTGTTGGGTCACGGTCCCTATGATTTCGGAATTCATCAGATTGCCGCAGCGTACGAAGGCTGCCGCAATCGGTATGGCAATAGCCAACCTGTCCAAAAGCCAGAGCAGGTTGATCTTGTATTTGTGTGCAAACCAGATTACATAGCAGAAAATGGCAATGGCTCCTCCGTGACTGGCCAGACCGGCATATCCGATGAATTTCCAGCCGTTGGCTGTTTCCACAAAGGGAATGAATATTTCCAGTATGTGCTGGCTGAAATACTCCCAGTCGTAGAACAGGCAATGTCCTAACCGCAGGCCGACCACGGTCCACAGAATCAAACATACGGCGAAGCGGTCGCTCAATTGTTCCGAAAGCCCTTCCCGGGTGACCATTTTCTGAAAAATCAGATAGGCCAGTAGAAATCCGCAGGCCAAAAGCAGACCGTACCAACCCACGCGGAGACCTCCAATGTGGAACAGTATAGGGTCGGCATTCCAAGTAATGTATGCAAGCATATGTTTTCGGTTTCAAATTGTCACCATAACGGAAAACCTTCCGTATTATTGTATGCTTGTGTCCAGGCAACTGCAGTTTTCTGCAGTCTGTTCGGAAAAGGGGAACCGTTTTTTTTTTTCGTCTTGCGGTAAACGGCGGTATGAAAATATCCGGATTGTCGCATTAATTGACATATTGCCGATTATTCGCAGGGAAATTTCCCTTTTGGCACGGTTTTCGTGATACGGTTTTTTTTTATGCATATATAATATTTATGTACTATCGAGAAAAGAAAATGAGAAAACGGATTTTTGTGAGCACGCTCGTTTGTCTGTTGTTTTCCTGCGTTGCAGCGAACGCACAGGAGGCTGGCAAACTGAGTCTTAGTCTTGGAGAAGCCCTGCAGTATGCGGCCGACCATAATTATTCCTTGCAGAATGCCAGTTTGGATGTGCGCAAGGCAGAGGCCGCCCGTTGGGAGGCGCTCAGCACCATGCTGCCCCAGGTGAAAGCCAGTTTTGACTATTCCAACATGTGCGGTTACGAGATGAATATCGGTGCCATGGCCATTCCGATGAATCCTTACGGCACATTCGGTGTGACGGCTTCTGTGGCATTGACAGCCCAACAGCTGGTTGGGACGGTTTTGAGCCGGGTATCCAAGGAAATGAGCAATATTACCTACAAACAGTCTCTTCAGACCACATGCGCCAATGTGAAAAATATCTATGTATCCATTCTGGTTATGGAAGATGTGGTGGATTTGCTGGATTCCAGTCTGGCCAATATGGAACAGTTGGAACAGAGTACCATCGAAAGTGTGAAAGTGGGAGCTGCAGAGCAGATTACGGCTGACAAGTTGTCAGTACAGGTCGCATCCATGCGGAACACCATCTTGTCCAACCGCCGGAATCTGCAAATGCTCTACCATACGCTGGTACTGCAATTGGGCGCTGATGTAGACTGCCGCATCGAGTTGACGACTCCTTTGAACGAGATTATGGACATTGGTCATCTGACGAAACTCTCTTCGGAGGCGTTCGATATGAATGACAACTATACATATCAGCTGTTGGAAAAGAGTGAAAGCATTTCCAAAAAACAGCTTACTCTGGCATGGCTGGGATTTGCTCCGACTTTGTCAGCATACTACCAGTATAGCAACAAAACGTATTTCGGCAAGGAAGAAGGAATGAACATGACTCCGCCCAATATGGTGGGAGTCAGTGTCAGTCTTCCGCTTTGGCAGTCCGGTACCCGTGCCGCCAAAATCAAAGAGGCCAAAATTGATTACCAGAAGACACTCAACAGCAAAAAGGAAGCTGAAGAAGGACTGCAGGTGCAGTACCGTCAGCTGTGTTATGATTTGATAACGGCCATTGACAGCTACCAGATGCAGAAGGACAACCTGGATGTGACCAAGCGGGTGCTGGACAATGTAACGGAAAAGTTCAAATACGGACAGGCCAGCAATTTGGAAGTGACCAATGCCAGTACTGACATCATTACTGCCCAAAGCAATTACATACAGGCTGTAATGAGCATGCTCAGCGCGCAGGTCGCTTTGGAGAATTTATTGGGAAAATAACATTAATGCATAATGAAAAAGACAGATAGGATGAAGGGTGTTTTGAAAATGGTTGCAGCCGTTGTTGCGACCGTCAGTTTAGTCGCCTGTGGCGGAAAATCGGAAAAGCAGGCCACTACAACCAAAAAGGAGGCAGAAAAAGTCAAGGTGCAGGAACTGAAAAGCGAGCGGATTGCCAAGACCTTGGAACTTTCCACTACTTTGGAAGGCTATGAACACATGAATATTGCTCCCAGCATAACGGGACACATTGAGCATATTTATGTGGAAGTCGGAAGCCGTGTCGGCAAGGGTGCGCTGTTGGTACGTATGGACCAGACGCAGTTGAATACCACCCGCATTACATTGAACAACACGAAGACAGAACTCGACCGGGTGACGGCCCTGAAGGCCTCGGGCAACATCAGTCAGCAGGTGTACGACCAGACCAAGGCTGCCTACGACCAGTTGGTGGAAACGGAACGTTTCCAGCAGGAAAATACTTTTGTCAAAGCGCAGTTCGCTGGAGTAATCAGTGCCAAGAACTTTGAAGACGGCGAAATGTACACGGGCCAGCCCATTCTGCAGCTGACACAGATCAACCGTCTGAAAGCCATCGTTAATATTCCGGAAAGCTATTTCCCCATGGTGAAGCAGGGAATGAAGGTGGAAGTCCGCAGCGATATCTATCCCGATCAGGTATTTCCGGCCACTATTGAGATAGTGTATCCGACTATAGATGCCGGAAGCCATACTTTCCAGGCCAAATTGAACATTCCCAACAGCGGAGAAAAAATCCGTCCGGGTATGTACGTGCGTACCAGCATGGCCTTGGGTGAAGTGGATGCTATGGTTGTCCCTTATCAGAGTGTGCTGAAACTGACCGGCAGCAATGACCGCTATGTCTTTACCAACAAGGATGGCAAAGCTCACCGTGTGGCCGTTACCCTCGGACAGCGTTATGACGACCGTATTGAAATCATTCCCGTCGTTCCCGGTGATTTGAAGGAGGGCGACGAACTCATCGTTGTCGGTCAGGCCCGACTGGTCGACGATTGTGCATTGGAAATCGTAAAATAAGGAGAAATGGCAATCTACAAAACAGCAATCAACAAGCCCATCACAACGGCTTTGATATTTGTGGCCGTCATCATCATCGGCCTCTTCTCTCTCACGCGTCTGCCCATTGACCAGATGCCTGAGATGGATCCTCCCTACATTACGGTGATGACCACCTATCCCGGCGCTAATGCCAGTGAAATAGAAACCAATATCACCAAGATTATCGAAAATGCCCTGAACTCAGTGGACGGATTGAAAAATCTGACATCCACGTCCAAGGACAATATTTCCGTAGTGACTATGGAGTTCCAGTGGGGATTGAATTTGGATGAGCAGCTCAACGACATCCGCTCATACGTAGATTTGGTGTACGACAATCTGCCGGACGGTGTTTCCCGACCGATGATTCTGAAGCTCAACAGCAATTCCCGCCCCATCATGATGTTCGGTTTCACGGCTGAGGAGAGTTATCCCGGTCTGGACCGTATCATAGAGGACAATGTCACCAATGAGCTGAACCGTATCGATGGCATTGGAAACATTTCCGTCAGCGGTGCACCGGAGCGGTATATTTATATTGATCTTGATCCCAAGCAGTTGGATGCCTATGGCCTGAGTGTGGAAGTGGTCGGAAATGCCATCAGCAGCAACAACCTCGACCTGGCTTCCGGTACTGTCAAGATGGGCAAGGAGCAGTATCAGATGCGTGTCAAGGGAGAGTATGTTGAAAGTTCCGAAATCAATGACATTGTGGTGACCACCACGCCTGCAGGAAAGCAGATTTTCGTCCGTGATCTGGCGACGGTCCGCGATACCATCAAAGACCTTTCCCTGGATGAAAAAATCAACGGCAAGGATGGTGCCCGTCTGATGATTTCCAAGCAGACAGGAGCCAATACCGTGGCTATAGCCCGGCAGGTGAACAAAAAAATGAAGGAAATCAAGAAAAATCTGCCTCCGGATATTACGGTTACCCTGATCAACGACGGCTCTGAGGAAATTGTGAACGCCATCAACGGTTTGGCCGATTCTATTTTCTATGCTTTGCTGTTTGTGGTATTGGTTGTGTTCCTCTTCTTGGGTAACTGGCGCAGTACCATCATCATCGGATTGACTATCCCGATTTCCCTGATTACGGCTTTTGTATACCTGTTGGTGGCCGACAGTTCCCTCAACATCATTTCCCTGGCTTCCCTGACCGTGGCCATCGGAATGGTGGTGGACGATGCCATCGTGGTGTTGGAGAATATATCCAAACACATCGACAGGGGAGAGAATCCACGTGAAGCCGCTATCTGTGCCACCAACGAGGTCTGGACTTCCGTCATTGCCACCACGCTGGTCATAGTGGCAGTGTTTGTCCCGCTGACCATGCTGCCCGGTATCGCCGGCATCATGTTCAAGGAACTCGGTTGGATTGTCACCATCGTGGTATGTGTGTCTACAACTACAGCTATCACATTGATTCCTATGCTTTCCAGCAAAATGCTGAAAGAAAAGCCCTTCTTCTTGAACAAATTGGAAGAAGAGGAGGCCCGCAAGAAAGAAGAATCCAAAAAAATCACCTACGCAAAAACCTTTGGCCGAGTGTTCGATTCCATCGAGGCCTGGTATGCCAATGTGTTGCGCTGGTGCCTGCAACATAAGAAATCAACCATTGGAGCGGCTGCCATCATATTTGTGCTGTCCATGATTCCCATGGCGCTCGGCAAAATCGGTATGGACTTCATGAAGGATCAGGATAACGGTCGTCTCAGTGTTTCTGTGGAATTGCAGCGTGGTACGCGTATTGAGGAAACGCTCAAGACCGCCCGCAGAATAGAAAACGATATCAAGTCCGTCATGGGCAAGGATGTCATCGTGATATCCTCTTCGGCCGGTTCCAATGACGATGCCAGTATTTCCGCATTGTTCAGCAACACGACCAACAACAAGATCAGCATAACGGTCCGTGCTACCAAGAAATATGACCGTACGCGGTCCATATTCGATTATCAGGAGGATATTCGTAAAATGCTGTCCGAATACCCTGAAATCATCAATTACCAGGTGTCTGAAGGCGGTATGGGAGGTTCATCCAATTCACTCAGTGTGGAAATATACGGTTATGATTTCAATACGACCAATGATTTTGCCCACGAACTGCAGCATCGTATTCAGGATAATGTTCCCGGTGCCCGTGATGCGAAAATCAGCCGCGATGAGGATAGGGCGGAACTGAAAATCGTTTTTGACAAGGAAAAACTGGCATATCACGGTCTGAGCGGTTCTGCGGTCGCCCTGTATGTGAGAAACCGTGTGAATGGCATGACTTGCGGCTATTTGAAGGAAGATGGAGAAGAGTACGATATCGTGGTCCGTCTGAAAGAAGATTACCGCAACAGTATTTCCGATATTGAGGAACTTTCCCTGATGACCGCCACAGGAAAAAGTATCAAGCTCAAAGAGGTTGCCAGTGTAGAAGAATACTGGTGTCCGCCCACCATTGAGCGAAAGAACCGTCAGCGATACCTTACCATCAGCGTTACCCCGTTCAATGCTTCTTTGGCCGATGTGGCTGCGGGTGTGCAAAGCGAGTTGGATCAGATGCGCATACCCCAGGGACTGCATGTGGCTTTGGCCGGAAGTTACGAAGACCAGCAGGAAACATTCGGTGACATGGGAACCTTGGCCTTGCTGATACTGTTGCTGGTTTACATCGTCATGGCATCCCAGTTTGAATCCTTCAGCAAACCTTTCATCATTATGATGTCCATACCTTTCGCTTTGACAGGTGTTGTTCTGGCCTTGCTGATTACGGGTCAGAGTCTGGATATGGTCGGGTCTCTGGGTGTGGTCTTGCTGATTGGTATTGTGGTCAAAAACGGTATTGTGTTGATTGACTACATCAACCTGATGCGTGAGCGGGGCGTTGAATTGAACGAAGCCATCGCCCTGTCCGGACAGAGTCGTTTGCGTCCGGTGATGATGACGGCCCTCACCACGGTGTTGGGTATGATTCCTATGGCTACCAGTAAGAGTGAAGGCTCCGAATTGTGGACTACCATGGGTATAGTCGTTATCGGCGGCTTGCTGGTTTCCACCATCATCACCCTGATTGTGGTTCCTGTCCTGTATGGTTGGATGGAGCGCAAGGGTGAAATGGAAAAGCAGGCGAAAGAGCGTGAAAAATTTGTGTTCATGCAAATCAATGTAGACGAAGAATAAACAAACCGTGTTGCGCGGAAATGCTTCCGCGCAACATTAAAATACAGTATGGACAATGAAATCGGTAATGATTGTTTTTAACCAAGCCAATACAGAAAGAGTCGAATTCATGTTGGATGAACTGGGCGTGCGCGGTTTCACTTTTTGGGAGAACGTGCAGGGACGCGGTCATTTGAATGGAGATCCTCACAGGGGAACTCACACCTGGCCGGAAATGAATAATGCGGTCATGTGTGTCGTGGAAGACGACAAGGTGGATCCTTTGCTGTTGACGGTTCGGAAATTGGATAAACGTAATGAAGAGGTTGGAGTGAGGGCTTTTGTATGGACCATTGACTGCATGGTCTGAGATTTCACAGGACTTTTCGTTTCTTTTACAGGGACACGGTTTTCGCCATAGGGTGGAATCCGTGTCTTTTTTTTGGAGTAAGAATGCGCATTTCTATAACGAAAAAAGGAGTCGCTGTACGACTCCTTTCTGCGGTGGTGCTGACTGGAATTGAACCAGTGACCTACGGATTTTCAGTCCGGCGCTCTACCTACTGAGCTACAGCACCGCTTGCTGTTTTGAGATTGCAAAAGTAGAAAAAAAAACAATGTGAATCCTACTTTTTTGAAAAAAAAATTATGTTCTTATTTAGAACGATTTAAAAAGAAATCAAAACAAAACAACCGCCCAATAAGCCGGATTTTGTACTCGGATTTCTCCGATTTCTGTCATTTATCTAGGACATCTGTTACCAAATGCCTCCATCGGCCTACCCTCCGGGATCGGACGAGCAGCCCTCAAGCCCCGGTTTACATGGCCTTTCAACCCATAAGGTTTGCCTCACCGGACAGTCACCTGCCGATGTGTGAGCTCTTACCTCGCAATTTCACCCTTACCTTTTCAGGCGGTATCTTTTCTGTGGTACTTTCTGTGCCTGTTTCCAGACCCTTCCTGTTAGGAAGTATGGTGCTCTGTGTTGTCCGGACTTTCCTCTTTACGATGAAACGTACAGCGACAGAATAGGCGGTTGCTTTTTTTACAGGAAATCCACTTCTCCTTTTCCTTCTCGGGCGACTTCGATTTCGCCATCCAGACAGCGTATGACGGTGGAGGGCGTATTGCCTCCGCAGCCTCCGTCAATGACGATGTCAACCATGTCCCTGTATTTTTCGTAGATGAGTTCCGGGTCTGTCAGGTATTCCTGAATAGGATCTTTCTCCTTTACCGAGGCGTTCAGAATAGGGTTTCCCAAGACGGATACGATGTTCAGGATGATATTGTTGTCCGGTACACGTATGCCTACGGTCTTTTTTTTCTGTATGGTTTTGGGAACTTTGTTGCTGGCTTCCAGAACAAAGGTGTAAGGGCCTGGAAGCAACTGTTTCATCAGTTTGAACACCCGGTTGTCCAAGGGACGGCAGTAATCGGAAAGATGGCTCAAATCGGGACAGATGAAGGAAAAATTGGATTTTTCCCTTTTTTTGTGTGTCAAAGAACAAAGACGGTCCAAAGCTTTGGACTGATAAAGGTCGCAGCCCATGCCGTATACCGTATCGGTCGGATAAATGATAATCCCCCCGTCCTTCAGGCATTCAACTACCTGGCGGACTTGACGTTCATTGGGATTTTCATCGTACAGTTTAAGCAGCATAGACCTTTTTACAAAAAAAAGGGTAAGCTACTTATATCGCATCGCTCAACCATTTTACCCTTGCTGCCTTCCGACCCTGGGGGAGTTCAACAGGAGCAGATCGTATAAGACTTACCCGATTGCAAAAGTAACACTTTTTCGAATACCAATCCGCAGTTTTGTAAAAAAAATGATGGCCATCTCCTTTCATAGGGGACAATGGCCTATTTTAGGGTGCGTACGGCTTGGGGAGTCCATTGTGACAGGAATTCGTACACTTTTTCCCGATGGTAACCCTTCCCTTCTTCCAGGTAGGCGGAATTCTGTATATGGATAACATTTCCATCGGCATCCAGGATGACCAGGACGGGGAATCCGAAGCGGGCCGGATTTCCCAAACGCCGCATGGCTTCCGGATTCTTGTTGTTTTTGGAGTAATTGACATGTATGTACACAAAATGTTCCTCTATGATGTGGCGGATGGCGGAGTCCTTTTGGATGAAATCCGAAAAGCGGATGCACCAGGGACACCAGTTGCCGCCCACTTGGCAGATGACAAAGCGGTCCTGCTGCCGGGCCGTCGCCAGGGCTTTTTCTATCTGTTGCTGTGCGTCAGCTGATTCGTCGTACAAGGGGGTCTGGGCCTTGGATGCGAAGAAGGCTAGCAGGAACATGAAACTTAGGATACATTTTTTCATAGGACAATATCGTTTGAATTCACAAATGCAAAAGTATAAAAAAAGTCCTGATGAAAGGAAGTTCGTCAGGACTTTGGATAAGGGAAAGCGAAAAACTAGTATCCGAAAATGGTTTCGGGTTTCAGTACCTTCACTTTTCCGATTTTTTTCAGTGATTTGATGTTCATGTCTTTCACCGTACCGATGATGGCGATGGTTCTGGGTTGTCCTGTAACCTTGTCTTTCTGGAATTGTTTGATGTCCTTCAACGTCAGGTTCTGGACGGTCTCAAATGTGGCTTTGCGCGGGTCTTCTTTCAGTCCGAGTTCCTGCCATCCGAGATAGGCATTGACCAAGCTTTTCTCTGTGATGCGGGCGGTGCGGTAACTGTTGATGACAGATTCTTTGGCAATGTTGAAGGCCGCTTCGTTTTCAGGCATGCCGTTGTTCAGCATGTCAAAAGCCTCTATGGATTGAATCAGTTTGTCCTTTCCGCAGGCAATGTAGGAAATGTTCTGGCTGTATCCGTCCAGATTGCTGGGCTGTGCATACTGGGCCATGGCCGTGTATGCCAAAGCGCGGGCTTCGCGGAGTTCCTGGAAGACGATGGAATTCATGCTGCCGCCGAAATATTCGTTGTACAGGCGCACCATAGGAGTCAGTTCCTTATTGAATTTATCACCGAAGGAAATGGCATAGAAAATGGTTTGAGGGGATTCGTAATCCACTACGAAAATGCGGTCCTTTTCCGGGAAAACGGGTTTAAAGACCACTTTGGCAGGAACATCCTTGAGGTTGGTCATGCGGTGCGTTTCGTTGATGGCTTTGACAACATTTTCGTAGCTGTCCGGTCCGTAGTAGACAACATAGGGTTTGTAGGTCAGCCAATCCTGCAGTTTCTGTATCAGGAATTCCGGAGTGATGGCTTTCAGTTCGGCTTCGCTCAGGAAGGTGGCGAAAACCGGAGAGTTGTTCTCGTAGATGCAGTAGTTGACCAGGTAGGACACGTTGGCATTCTGGTTGTGCTTGGCATTTTCACGCGATTTCAGTATGTCGCTGATAAGGTTGTCGAGAGCTTGCTGATTGGGCTTGGCATTTTTGACAACATCTTCAAACAGCTGCATGGTGGCCTGCATGTTCTTGGAAAGTCCGGAGAAGCTGATGGCACTGCGTTGGCCTCCGGCTGACATGGAGAACTGGCACCCCAGTTTGTAGAATTCCTCTTTCAATTGTTCCGGAGTGTATTGTTCGGTTCCCAGGTATTCCAGGTAGCTGGCTGCCAGATTGAGGTATTTGTCATTATAGGAACCCATTTTGATAACGTAGCTCAGATTGAAGAGTTCGTTTTCCTTGTTTTCAGTGTAGTACACCTTGGTATTGCTCGGCTGTATGAAGTTCTCCTTGATGTCGCTGATGTTGACAAACACCGGTTCTATAGGTTGTACATTTTTGGCCATTTCTTCCATCTTCTTTACGAAATCGCTCTTGTCTTCCCGATTGATTTTGATGGGAGTGGTCTTCGGCTTTTTCACTTTGTCTATGTCGGTCGGTTTGCCTTTGCGTTTGTAGACGATGACAAAGTTGTCTTTACGCAGATATTTTTGAGAGAATTCAATGATCTGTTCTTTGGTGATTTTTTCCAGATTATCATTGAGTTTGACTTTGGATTCCCAGGGCATGTCCAGATAAAAGGCTTCTTCCATGCTTCCGACACGACCGGCATTGTCTTCATTTTCCTGAATTTCGCGCAGGCGAAGATCGTTGATACAGGCTTGAAGCAGCCAATCGGGGAAATTGCCCTTGTGCAGTTCTTCTATCTGTTCCAGCAGTATGTCGCGGACTTCTTCCAGAGATTGTCCCGCTTTGGGGCTACCGTACATCATCATGTAGGTGTAGTCGTGCAGCATGGCAGGGGAGGAACCGGCACCGAGGGTGCGCTGTTTCTGGTTGATGTTCAGGTCGACCAGTCCGGCATTACCATTGGTGAGAATCATCTCGGTGAGAATCAGCAAAGGAATTTCTTCGGAATTGGGATTGCCGAAGCGCCAGGCCAAACGGACGTTTTCTGCATCTTTTCCCACGACTTCCTTGATGACGGGAGTCGTGATTTCCGGCTCGGGAGTGAAGGTGAATTTGGGTATTTCCTTGGACGGAATATTGCCGAAATATTTGTCGATTAAGGCAATGGCTTCTTCAGGATTGAAATCACCAGCCATGATAATGGCCATGTTGTTGGGCACGTAATAGGTGTCGAAGAATTTTTTCACATTGGTAATGGAAGGGTTGCGGAGGTTCTTCTGGGTACCGATGGTGGTTTGGGTACCGTAGGGGTGATGAGGGAAAAGACCTTCCATCAGAGCGGTGGAAGCACGACGGTTATCCTGTGTCAGGGTCATGTTCTTTTCTTCATAGATGGTTTCCAGTTCGGTGTGGAACAGGCGCAGCACGGGGTGCTGGAAACGGTCGGCCTGGATGAACAGGAAATTTTCCAACTGATTGGAGGGTATGTTTTCATAGTAATTGGTAAAATCAACCCAGGTGGCGGCGTTGGTGCCATTGGAGCCGATGATGGACATCAGTTTGTCGTATTCGTTCGGAATGGCATAGCCGGCAGCGAGTTGGGAGATGCTGTCGATCCGGTGGTATAGGGCATTCCGTTCGGCCACTTGAGATTCATCGATTTTACGGTATTGTTCGAACAGTTGTTCAATTTGGTCCAAAAGTACTTTTTCTTTTTCCCAGTCTTTGGTTCCGAAGTTTTCTGTACCTTTGAACATCAGATGTTCAAAATAGTGGGCCAGACCGGTGGTTTCCGAAGGATCCAATTTGCTGCCGGCCTTGGTGGCAATGGTCACTTTGATTTTGGGAGTCTCCTTATTGACAGACATATACACTTTCAAACCGTTGTCCAAAGTGTAGATGCGCGCGTTGATAGGATCTTCCGGAACGGATTCGTAGGTGTATGCTTTCTGTGAAAAGACAGGACAGGAAAGCAATACACAAATCACACTGATAAAAATGCTTTTTCTCATTGTCTGTTGATGTTAGTAATTTATTTTTTTGTTTTAATTCGTATTTAATTTTGCATTTGAAACAAGAAACGCACCAATCATAACGTTATCTCCCGTTAGAAAATTGTGTACATTCCGGGCAAAAAATATACAAAACGAACTATGGAACAAAAGAAATCTTCTTCAAGCAGATGGTGGAAAAAGTGTCTATGGATTCTGCTGATTTTCATCGGGTCGCTTTTTGTATCTTCCGTTGTGGTGACGGCTTTTTTCGGTGATCGTCTGGCCGGAGCAGTGCTGGATCGTTTGTTCCGCTCGTTGGAGACAGAGGTCTCACATGAAAAAGTGTCCCTGTCTCTGTGGCGTGGATTTCCCAATCTGACAGTGGATGTGCAGGGCTTGGACGTGGAGGCTGCCGGCCGGGACGATACCCTGGGACGGATTCAATTGGTCAGTTTGAAAATCAATTTGTTAGATATTATTCGCGGCAAATACTGTGTCCGCAAGGCCGACGTGAAGGAGGTGTCACTGTATCTGCATACGTATGCGGATTCTACGCACAATTGGGATGTATTCAAGCCTTCGGAGGATACTTCGGAAAAAGATTTCTATCTGCAGCTTTCCTCTGTTCGTCTGTCGGATGTGGACATCCGTTTCAGGGATGAAGTTTCCTCTGTCAATCTGAAAGGAAAGGTGCATCGTCTGAAACTCAAAGGCGATATAGCCCGAGACAGTTTTTCTCTGGATTTTGCCACATCGGTATGGGTGGACCATCTGGATGTGGACACTTCCTTCCATTGGGAATCGAAAAACATGAAAGGAAAAGGCCTGGTGAATGTCGATCTGCGCAACCAATGCTATGTTTTCCACCAATGTGCCCTGAGCCTGAACGAGGAATCTGTGGTAGTGGACGGCTGCCTTTTCCTGGAGCGTCCGGAAGTATGGGCATATGAGGCGGAATTGCAAGGAAAGGCAGTGGATGTTTCCGATGTGATGAAGGAACTGCCTCCGGTATTGGTCTCCTCCCTGAATGCCTATCGTTTTGACGGACTGCTGGATGTCCATGCGCATGCGAAAGGTTGCATGGGCGCGGAAAACCGTCTGGCGCTGAAAAGCGAGTTTTCGGTGCGCAAGGCTGGTTGTGGGCTGAAAGGACAGAAAAACGGATTGGGTCAGATGAGTTTCAATGGTACTTACGATGCGGAGACTCCGGATATTTCTGCCTCTTCCGTATTGAAAATAAATGATTTGTATGCAAAACTGCAGTCCGGACAAATCCGTGCTTCTGCCCAAATGGACAATTTTCAGGCCTTGCATGTGCGTGCTTCTGTGGATGCCGGTATCCGTTTGGAAGATCTGACCTCTCTGCTTCCCGCCCTGTCATCGTCCCGTATGCAGGGAGACGCTGTCGCCAAGGTGTTTTTCGAGCACCATTTCCCAGAGAAAAAGGAAAACGGGATTTTGCTGCTGCACGATGCTACTCTGAACGGCAGTCTGCAGATAGGCGATGCCTGTTTTCAATACGATTCTGCCTCTTTTCTGTTAGAAAAAGTTTCAGCGAAGCTGGCATTTTCCGGGCAGGACGTGACGCTTTCCCATTTTTCCGGAAATGTGCAGGGCAATGTATGTAAAATGTCCGCCAAAGTGGGGCAAGTGCTTGACTTTATCAGCGGAGGGGACCGCCTGAAGATAGTAGCGGAAGTGTCGTCTCCATCGATTGACATAGGCAGTTTTGTCGGGAAAGAGGCTCCCTCCACGGCACAAAAAACGATGCAGTCCCCTTCACCTGTAAGCATTCCTGCATTTCTGGACGCCGATGTGCGTTTCAGTGCGGATCATCTGAAATACGACCGTTTCGAAGCCGATAAAGTCAAAGGGAGGATTTGGGCGAAAAATGCCAGCCTGAAAGTGCGTGATTTTTCCATGAAAACCCTGGACGGGACAACCGATCTTCTTCATGCCGAAGTCCTTCCCAAGCGTAAGGGAGGTTACATCCTGTCCGCTGAAGCTTTGACGCACAAGGTGGACATACAGCGACTGTTTTACGTGATGCACGATTTCGGCCAGTCTCCCGGTGAGAACAGTCTGACCCATCAGAACATCGGAGGAAAGGTAGATGCCCATATCCAATTTTCGGCTGAAACGGACCCGTATCTGAATCTGTCGGAAGAGAGCATCGATTGCAAGGCCGCATTGGTGGTGAAAGAGGGAAAATTGCAGAATTATAAGCCTTTGGAAAAACTTTCGGCCTTTGTCAAATTGGATGAATTGAAAAATATCCGTTTCGACACCATGAAGGATACGGTGAGCATACGTCATGGTGTGATCGGAATCCCGAATATGGAAATCAGGAACAGTCTGCTGAATATGTGGCTGTCCGGTACGCAGTCTTTTGCCGGTGACCTGCATTATGATATCAGCCTTCGTCTGAGCGATGTCTTGGCCCGGAAACGGAAAAACCGTGTCTTTGCCGACGATTTCGGTGAGGTGATGGACGATGGCTCCAAAGGAGTGATGCTTTATCTGCTGGTTTCGGGCAATACGGACAAGGTGAATTTCGGATGGAACAAATCCAAAGCCAAGGAGGCCCGCAAGGAAAATTTCAGGAACCAGAGAGAAGAGTTGAATTCCGTCTTTTCATCAAATAAAAAGAAGGAGGAAACCCAGTCCGTTTCCGTCCAATCTTCGACTGCTGTCCCCAAAAAACAGAAGGAGAGGGAGGAACTCAATAATTCCCAGCAGAAACACAGCGAATTGGATCTGGAAGACTGGTAGAACGTTTTGTCTCAGCTTTTTTTGCAGGCAGTCTGTCTGGTTGGCAGAAAGATACGGAAAGTGGTTCCCTTTCCGGGTTCCGTATGATGTACGACGATTTTCCCGTGGTGATAGCTTTGAATAATACGCTGACAGAAGGTCAGTCCCACGCCCCAACCGCGTTTTTTGGTAGTGAAGCCGGGTAGGAATATTTTCTTCGTATTTTTTCGGCTCATGCCTTTTCCTGTATCACAGAAATCAATCCAAATGTGTTTTTTGTCCGTGCCATAGGTGATGCGGATTTTCCCTTCTCCTTCCATGGCATCTGCGGAGTTTCTTCCCAGATTTTCCAGAACCCAGGTAAACAGATTTTTGTTGATATTGGCATACAGCGGTTCGGGATAGGACTGTATTTCTATATTTATTTTTTTGGAGATGCGGTTGCCGAAATATTCCGCGAATTCCTGTACGGTATCCTGTATGTTTTCCCGCTTGGTTTCCGGGATGGATCCGATGTTGGAGAACCGTCTGGATACAATGTCCAGACGTTGCACATCCTTTTCTATTTCGGAAATGATTTCCGGGCGGACATCTTCCTTCTTGAGAATTTCCGTCCAGGCGATGAGCGCAGAAAGGGGTGTGCCCATCTGATGGGCTGTCTCTTTGGTCAGACCGGCCCACAAACGGTCCTTTTCAGTCTGTCGGTTGTACATCAGCATGATAATCATACACACAAAGATGATGCTGGTAGCTCCGTAGGAAAAGATGGAAAAAAAACGGGCCGTTCTCAGGATGACGGAGTCCTCATAGTATACGTAGGCTTTGTGCGGACCGTATTTGATGGGAAAGGGTTTCTGCTGCCGGCCCATGTCGTCCAATGCTTGTGCCAGTGCCTTGGGAGAACGGACAATGTTGCTGTCGATATTACCGAAGGCATAAACGTGGGTGCGCTCGGAATTGGTGACGATGACAGGACCGGATGGCTGGTTCTGTATGACGTCATTGGTAAAATTCTCAAAGTTTTCGATCAGCAGTTCGTTCAGTTTGGTGCTGATGTTGGATTCTTTATAATACAGATAAATGTAGTGCTCGGGCAGGTAGCGTATGGTGATTTTTTTGAATTCGGAAGTGTCCAGATTGAGGTCCTGTTTATCACGGCCGACTATCTGAGCCAGGTAATCCTCGCTGATGTTTCTGGAATTGGTGATGTTTCCTTCTTCATCAACCAGAAGGTAGGGGATGGTCTCATTATCCCGAATGATGCGTTCGTACAACCTCAAATCGGTGTTGTCCGGCATTTCAATGATGTGCTGATAAGCATCGGCCAGTTGCTGGGCTTTGTATTGCTCCAGTTCGTTGATTTGGTCAAAAATGATTTTGGTGTCCTCTATCAGTTGAGAGCGTTTCTGCACGGCATGTACCCACAGGGTTATCTTCTCCTTTTCTTCTTTTTTTACCTTGTTGGTGAAAGCGTTGGATACAACAAGGGCGATGATGAGAATGAGCAGCAGGGAGAAAACAAGTGCAAAAAAGGTCCGTTTGTAGTAATACATGGTATAAGTGCTTATCTCTCAGAGAACGGAGAAAAGAGGTGTTTTATTGTATGCTGGAAGTTCCGTGTGTCCGTTGGGCGAAAAGAAGACAATGGCCTATTTCAGTCCCTTGTCGGTCAGAACGGCATAGGGAAGCCGCTCTATTTCCTTTGCAAAATCCGGGTAGCAGGATCGGATGATTTCGAATCGGATGACCGATCCCTCGTCAGAGTAGTCCATGTTTCGGATTTCGGCACCTCCTTTTTTCAATAGAGTCATCAGTGTGTTCATCCGTTCGAAGGGAAAACGGACTTCGGCGCAACGCATGATTTTTTTTTCGATGACACCGGCCTGTTCTATGGCCAGCCGGGTCGTTCCTTTGTAGGCATTGATAAGACCGGGTATGCCCAGTTTGGTTCCTCCGAAATAGCGGATAACTACGGCCAATACATCTTTCAGTCCGGCAGACTGCAATTGTCCGAAGATGGGGCGTCCTGCGCTCCCGGACGGCTCTCCATCATCGTTGAGACGGAAATTTTCCGTTCCCGTATGTCCGAATGTATAGGCATAGCAATGATGAGTAGCATCATAATATTCCTTTTTTAGGGAGGTCAGGTGATTCTTTATCTCTTCTTCCGAAGAAACAGGAAAAAGGAAGCCGATGAATCGGCTCCCTTTGTCTTTGAACTGCCCCGTGGAAATTTTCGCGATGGTTTTGTACGTATCTTCCATGGATGCGTGGATTTTCACAAGTGCGGCATTCGTTCCGGTTATGCCTCTGTCGCTTTGGCGCGCAGAGAATCCCAAACCAGGTAGGCGCACAGCAATACGAACATCACGATGGCCAGGATGTTGAACAGGCTGCCGTTGATGTAGGATTCCGGCATGCCGACTTCGGCACCGCAGAGTTTCATGATGGCGCTGACTACACCCATGATGGCGCCTCCAGCCAATAATCCGGATGCCAGCAGCGTGCCTTTGTCTTTTCGTGCCTTGTTGAGCTTTTCATCTTTGCTGCGGCTTCCGATCAGCCAGGAGAGGAAGCCTCCGACCAGCAGAGGGGTATTCAGTTGCAGAGGGATAAACATGCCCAGGGAAAATGCCAGAGCCGGAACTCCTATGCAATCCAGAACGATGGCCAGAATGGCTCCGATGATATAGAGAATCCAGGGAGTGCTTCCTCCGAACATGAGGGGCTTGATGATGGCAGCCATGGCGTTGGCCTGTGGCGCAGCCAGTGCATCCGGGCCCGTATATCCATAGGTTTTGGACAGCAGCATGATGACGGCACCGACGGTCAGAGCCGAGACCAATGTTCCCAAAAACTTGAGTCCTTGTTGTTTATAGGGCGATGTGCCAATCCAATAACCGATTTTCAGGTCTGTGATGAATCCACCGGCCATGGCCAGGGCGGAGCACACGATGCCGCCTACAATCAGGGCGGTGATGATGCCGCTTCCACCTTGCAGACCAACGGCAGAAAGGATGAAGGAGGCCAGAATCAGCGTCATCATGGTCATGCCGGAAACAGGGTTCGTTCCTACGGTGGCAATGGCCGTTGCCGCTACGGTTGTAAACAGAAAGGCAAAGACAAATACGACCAGCAGTCCGATCAGGACCTGTTTCAGGTTCATTTGCAGTCCTCCGAACAGGAAGAAGGCAAAAATGAGCAGGATGATGGCCAAAAAGCCTATCAGCAATATTTTCATGGAGATGTCGCGTTGGGTGCGGGCAATTTCCGTCTGTCCTTCTTTTCCTTTTCCGACTTTCAGTGCAACGCCCAAGGATGTCTTGATGACCTTGGACGATTTGATGACACCCAGCAGACCGGCCATGGCAATGCCTCCGATGCCGATGTAGCGTACGTAGTTGGAGAAAATGAATTCCGGATCCAGGGTGCTCATGCTGACCAGCAGGCCATCAGCATCGGGAATGCTTCCGAATTCGCCCAGCATAGGAAGAATGAACCACCAGGACAGGAAGGAGCCGGCACAGATGACAGCGGCATATTTCAGTCCGATCAGGTAGCCTGTTCCAAGCAATATGGAACTCGCATTCATTTTGAACAGAAACTTGTGGTTGGTAGCCAATTGCTCGCCCCAGCCCGTCATGCGTGTGGAAATGTTTTCTGCCCACATGCGGAAGGTCGTCATCAGGAAGTCGTAGGCTCCACCAATCAATCCGCTGATCAGTAATAATTTGGCCTGATTTCCTCCCCTGGCACCCGAAACCAGGATTTCCGTGGTGGCTGTTGCCTCGGGGAAGGGGTATTTCCCATGCATATCGGATACGAAATATTTCCGGAAAGGTATCAGGAAGAGAATTCCCAAAAATCCTCCCAGCAGGGAAGCCAGGAAAATCTGGAAGAAATGGACTTCCATCTGGATTTCCGGATTGGTTTCCTGAATAATGTATATGGCCGGAAGAGTGAAGATGGCTCCGGCAACGATGACTCCGGAACTGGCTCCGATGGATTGGATGATGACATTCTCAGAGAGCGGGCTTTTCCGTTTGGCCAGTGTGGATGCTCCCACTGCGATGATGGCGATGGGAATGGCAGCTTCGAACACTTGTCCGAATCTCAGTCCCGCGTAGGCCGTAGCTGCGGAAAAGATGACGGCCATCAGCAGGCCTCCGACTATAGTCCACGCATTAATTTCCGGATATTTCCTGCCCGGTTTCAGAATAGGCTCGTAGGATTCTCCTTCTTTGAGTTCCCGATATGCATTGTCGGGAAGTTGGGTAATGGGTTCTTCGTTTTCCATATTATTTTACGTCTTTCAGGAGTTTCAGTTTTTCTTCCAATTGTTTGATTTCCTCTTTGGCACTTTTGATTTTCTTTTCAAATTGGCTTTTCAGCAAATCGGCATTCTTGGAATTGGCGAAGAATCCGAGATTGTTTTCCCAAAGAGTGACATCGCTGCTCAGTTGAGCAATTCTGTTCTGCAGAATTTTGCGTTCCTTCTTCAAGGCATCGGATGCATTGTCTTCGTCCAGGATGGACTGTATGTGCTGCTGATAGTTGTTCCGACGCGTGTCGCTTTCGTTGGCGCGCAGCTGCTCAAAACGTTTGTCAATGGCAGCACGGAATGCCTTCCACAATCTTTCTTTTTCGGAAGCCGGAGTATATCCGATTTCGGTCCATTCGCGCTGGAATGCCTTGACTATGTTGAGGTTTTCCTCGCGGCTTTCGGCCAATGGGGTATCGATGACCTTCTGAATCAGCGCTTCTTTCTTTGCCATGTTTTCCTTTTCGTTGGATTCCACATTGGCGAAGTAGGCTTCTTTGGCAGCGAAGAAATCGTCACAGGCTTTGCGGAAACGCTTCCAGATGGCATCCGATTGTTTTTTCGCCACAAAACCGATTTCCTTCCATTCCTTTTGCAGACCCAGCAGTTCTTCCGTCGCTTTTTTCCAGTCTTTGCGGACGGCAATGGCTTCGGCCTGTATGCAAAGATTCAACTTGCGGTTGTAGTTGTCCAGTTGCTCGCTTTTGATTTTTTGGAGGGATTCCTTCTTGTGTTCGAAGAACTGGTTCAGCGTGCCTCTGAAGCGGTTCCAGATTTCGTCGTTGTGCTGCTTGGGAGCCGGGCCTATGGTTCGCCAGGTCTTCAGCAGTTCCGTCGCTTCGTTCCCGACTTCGTTCATCTGCTTGAGGGAGTTGAAGTCTATCTTGGTGATTTCTTCGGCACGGAGACACAAAGCCAGTTTGGCCTGGTAGTTGTTTTCCTGTTCCTGGGCCATTTGTTCATAATGCTCGCGGCGTTTCTGGTTGATCAGGTCGGAGGCGTTTTTGAAGCGGGACCAGATTTCCTCCTTTTTATCTTCCGGAACCGGTCCGATTTCCTTCCATTCATTGTGGTACTGTTGCAACAGACTGAAGGATTCGAATATGGAAGGCTCCAGTATCAGGGCTTCGGCTTTTTCGCACAGGGCGATTTTGCTTTCCAGGTTCTTTTTCCAGTCCAATTCCTTCAATTCCTTGTTGATTTTGACTTTGTCAAAGAATTTTTCCACGTAGAAGTGATAGTTCTGCCAGATTTCCGTAATGTTGGCCTGAGGAACCGGACCGATGTTTTTCCATTCTTCCTGAATGTTTTTGAACTGATCGTATATTTCCTTGAGGGGAATGTCCGACTCTATCAGTCCCTTCAGTTGTTCCAGCAGTTTCTGTTTGGCCAGCAGATTGTCGTTTTTGATCTGTTCCTGGCTGTCGTTGTATTTCTGCTTGTTTTCTTTGTATAGGCTAAAAGCGGCGTTGAAACGTCTGTCCAGCAGCTGGTCTTCGGTCAGAACCTCTTCTTCGGGTTCCTGATTTCCTTCCTTTTCGGCTGTTTCTTCGGCGTTTTCCGCGGGTGTATTCTCTTCATTGACGGAGGCTTTTTCCAATCTGCGCTGTTCTGCAGCTTCCTTGTTCAGCAGTATGAAACGTTGTCGGAGCAGGGATACCTGTTTTTTAATCTTGTTGACGTCCTCGTCCTTCACGATTTCTTCCAGAGTGCAAATGACTTCTTCCTTGCTCAGGTGGTCATAGATGTTGTCCGGAATCTCCTGATTCTCGAATTCTTCCGCAGGAGCTTCCATTGCAATGGAATCCTTGGCGGAAACGGAGTCTTCCTTGGCCTGAGGTTCTTGGGTCTGGTCCCCGTTTTCTTGCGGTGTTTCCTGTTCCTGCTTGTTTTCAGTCATGTTTTCGTCAGCCTTTTCTTCCATGGGGCTGCTTGCGGTTTCCTCGGAGGGAGTGTGCTGCATGCTTTCTTGAGTGGTTTCCATCTGCGGATTTTCTGCAGATGCGGCGTTGGATAGTTCTTCCATCATAGGTGGTTTGAGTGTTAATAATTAAATTATGAGCGTTCGTGTATTCTGTCCAAAGGACGGAAATGCAAAAATATACATTTTGACAATACAAATGTCCGTTTTGTAAAATTTATTGTCCGTTTTGCAGATGTTAACCAAAAAAATGCTACCTTTGCAACCTGATAAAAGACAATACAGATGAGGACTCCCATTCTTCAGAAAGGCGATAGTATAGCGCTGGTCGCGCCGGCACGGAAAATTTCAAAAGAAGAGGCTTCGGCTTCCATCTCCGTGTTGGAGCAGGCCGGTTTCCATGTGGTGACAGCTCCGCATTTGTACGGCGAGTGTGGTCAGTTCTCCGGTACAGAAGAAGAGAGAGCCTTTGATTTTCAGTGGGCAATGAATCAGCCCGAAGTGAAAGCCATCTGGTGCGCCAGAGGCGGATACGGATGTCTCCGCATTGTGGACCGATTGGATTTCAGTATGCTGTCGACGCATCCGAAATGGATTTGCGGTTACAGTGACACCACGGTTTTTCATTCTCACCTGCAGCGCTTGGGACTGGAGTCTCTGCATTGTACCATGCCGGTCAATGTGACGGGGCCGGACAGTTTGTCGGTCCGCAGCATGTTGGAGGCGCTGACCCGCGGCAGTCTGGAATACAGGATGCCGTCGCATCCGATGAACCGTCCCGGACTGGCGGAAGGCCGTATCTGCGGCGGAAATCTGTCCCTGCTCTATGCCTTGCAGGCTTCCGTTTCCGATTTGCAGACGGAGGGCTGTATACTGTTCATAGAGGATTTGGACGAATACCTCTATCATATCGACCGCATGATGCTCAGTTTGAAGCGTAGCGGAAAACTGGCTCATCTGTCCGGACTGCTGGTGGGGAATTTGTCCGACATGCACGACAATGCAGTTCCCTATGGTAAAACGGCGGAAGAAATCGTGTGGGAGCATGTGAGCGAATATTCCTATCCGGTTTGCTTCGGCTTTCCCTCAGGGCATGCCGATGCGCAAAACAATCACGCGCTTATTCTGGGACGTCCGGCCTGTCTGGATGTCGGTTCAAGTCAGATCTCTCTAAATATAGGATAAGATGTTTCTCAAAAAACCGATACAGCAACTTCCTCTGCAATATGCGATGCTGTTTGCATTGCTGGTGCTTTCCGTGGTGAAGTTCTTTTTCCTGGATCCGGTTGATGTGCTCAGTGGAGTAAGTTTCCTGCTGCTGGTTTTTTCTGCAGCTTTTCTGCAGCTGGTGATGTGGCGCAGCAAATTGTCAGAGTTGAGACGCTATTATCCGGCCATGCTGCTGTTGCTGCTGTTGCTTCCTTTTGTGGAAGTCTCGGACTGGAAACCGCTGTTGTGCGTATTTCTGCTGGTTGCTTTTTATTGTCCGATCCTGTTGTCCATATATGGCAAAGATTATAGGGTGAATTCAGGAGTGTTTTTCGGCATGGTCTGCGGTTTGCTTTCGAGTCTGTATTTTCCGGCAATCCTTTTGTTCCCGCTTGTATTTGTGCTTCTGGCCAACCATCGTCTGCTGACGTTCCGTTCCCTGTTGCTTCCGCTGGTCGGTTTCGGATTGTTTGTGTGTTACCTGTGGACAGGATGTTTTCTGTTCGGGTACTCGTTTGAAGAAGTTGTATCCGCCATCGTGCGGATACCGGTAGGGTTTGAATGGGGAGGCTGGCATATGTGGCAGGTATTGGCTCTGGGCTCCATGCTCTTGCTGTACGTCTGTTCTGTATCCCATATGCTCCGTTCTCTGTACAGCAGGAACATATTGTTGCGAAAAAAATGCGGCTTGCTGTTTTTCCTGTCCCTTTGTTTTCTGCTGATGACTGTCTTTACTTCACCCAGTCCAACGCCGCTGTATGCCTTTGCTGCCATATTGTGCATGTTGCTGAGCGAGGAGGAGGCCTACCTGAAGAAATATGTTTTCTATAACCTGATGTTTGCTGTGTTGTGGGTAGCAGGCATCGCATCCCTTTGTCTGTAGTATGTTGCGCCCGTGTATGCAGAAGGAGAGGATGGAAGCCGGCTGCGACGAAGCCGGTCGGGGATGTCTGGCCGGTCCGGTGTTTGCTGCCGCCGTCATACTGCCTCCCGATTATGTGCATTCTACACTGAATGACTCCAAGCAATTGTCGGCCGTACAGAGGGAGCGTCTGCGTGCGGATATTGAACGGGACGCTCTGGCGTGGGCCGTGGCCTGTGTTGAAGCGCCTGAAATTGACAGTATCAACATTCTGCAAGCCAGTATCAAAGCGATGAATATGGCCGTAAAGGCGCTGAAAGTGCGTCCTGAATTTCTTCTGATTGACGGAAACCGTTTCCATACGGATTCGGATTTGCCTTTTCAGTGCGTGGTCAAGGGAGATGCTACCTATCTGTCCATAGCGGCCGCCTCCATTTTGGCCAAAACCTACAGAGATGACCGCATGAGGTTGCTGGATGAGGAATTTCCCATGTATCAGTGGCGCAGAAACAAAGGATATCCTACTGCTGCACACAGAGAGGCTATTTCCCGTTACGGGGTAAGTCCGTATCACCGTCTCTCGTTTACTTTGCTGCCTTCCCAACTGAATATTCCTTTCTGAAAATCCTTTTCAGGCAGAATTTGTTTGATGGACGGTCGGATGCAATTGAAAAAATGACTATCTTTGCAAAAATAACCGGACGGGTCTGTCCGGTGAAACGCAATATTGTATTTATCATGAAGCAATACATTGATTTATTGAACCATATTTTGGAAAATGGTTGTGATAAAAAGGACAGAACCGGTGTCGGAACCCGGAGCGTCTTCGGCTATCAGGCGCGTTTTGATTTGCAGCAGGGTTTTCCCTTGCTCACAACGAAAAAATTGCATCTGAAATCCATCATTTACGAATTGCTGTGGTTCATCGCCGGAGATACGAATATTGCCTATCTGAAGGATCATGGCGTCAGCATTTGGGACGAATGGGCCGACGAAAACGGGGATTTGGGTCCCATATACGGTGCCCAGTGGCGCTCCTGGCAGAATGCACGGGGGCAGCAGATCGACCAGTTACAGCAGGTTATCCGCCAGATTCGCGAAAATCCGGATTCCCGACGTCTGCTGGTGTCTGCTTGGAATGTGGGTGCTTTGGACGAAATGCGCCTGCCGCCCTGTCACATTCTTTTCCAATTTTATGTACGTGGGGGCGAATTGTCCTGCCAGCTGTATCAGCGAAGTGCCGATGCTTTTCTGGGAGTTCCTTTCAATATTGCATCCTATTCCCTCTTGACGATGATGGTGGCCCAGGTTTGCGGTCTCAAAGCCAAGGAGTTTATTCATACTTTCGGCGACCTGCACTTGTATTCCAATCATTTGGAACAGGCTCGCCTGCAAGTGGAGCGACCCCCCTATCCGCTGCCGCATATGCAGTTGAATCCGGAGGTGAAACGTATAGAAGATTTTCGTTATGAAGATTTTCAATTGACAGATTATCAATCGCATCCGCACATCAAGGCGGAGGTGGCCGTGTAAGATTCGCGAATAAAACCGCGCACGGTGTAATAATTTTCACCGGAAAGCGTTTATACCATGTGGTTCAAGTGTATTTGTGAGCACGGAATCGTCTGACCGGTGAAATATCCGAAAAGAAAACAGAAAAAAAACAACATATGAAAAATATTATTGTAGGTATTGATTTCTCAGAATGTTCCCATAATGCGATGAAGCACGCCTTGTCACTGGCACAGGCAGTGGGAGGACGGCTGACTTTGCTGTATGTATTGGCACCTGATGCCAAAATTTTTGACGAATCCGACAAAAAAGTCGGAAAGAGCAATTTGGCTGAAGCCGTGCGAGTCCGTCTGAAAAAGTTGGTGGAAGAATGCAAATTGTCTTATCCGGATGTAGAATACAAAATCCGGATTGCAACGGGACGTACATTTAAGGAAATCAATGCGGAAGCGGAAGAACAGGGAGATGCATGGGTGGTTGTAGGTACTCACGGAAGCAGCGGTTTTGAAGAATTCTTCATCGGAAGTTCTGCTTTCAAAGTGGTCAGTTACAGCAAATGTCCCGTATTTACCATTCGCGAGGCAAATGATATCAGTCATCACTTGGAAAATATACTGCTGCTGATTGACAGCAATCAGGAAACCATGCAGAAAGTCAAAATCGCGTCCCAGCTGGCCAAAGTATACCATGCGAAAATACAGGTTCTTGGCCTGAATTCTTCCGGAAATGCGGATTCCCGAGCTCTGGTCAGTGCTTTTGTGCGAAGAGCGGTAGGGTATATGCAGGAAAGAGGTATAGAAGTGACCGATGACATCATTGAGATATCCGCCACAGAGCCGGAAACGATTTTCCAATATGCCAAAGAGCATAAAATCAATCTGATCGTGTGTATGAAGGAAATTGAACTCTATGCCAATGAGGTATTTGTTCTGACTTCATTCAATGAACGGGTTGTGAATCGTTCTCCCATTCCGGTGCTGACAATTCCGGTGGATTATAGCATATACAGCAATGTAACTCATTAAGAAATCGACAGGTTCAAACTGGATTTCAGTCTTTTTATTTCCGGACAGATTTCACTCATTTTCTGAAATTTCTCTTCCGGATTGATGATGCGTACGGATCGTGACAGGCTTTCGTCTGTCTGAAAGGCGAATTCGTAATGCATTCCTGTTTCTGTTGTCAGAATGGATTGTATTTCAGGAAGTGCCGTGCGTATGGTTTCTATCGCCATTTCGTTGGCCACGGTGAAGGTGATGCTGTGCCCGGAAATGTGTATGTATTCCTTGTCCGAAATCAGGGACAGGACGATGGGGCTTTGACAGAAGTGCTGCTGCATCAGTCTTTCCCATTGTTCGGAGAGGTGTCGGGCCGCTTGCTCTTCATCCATAAAATGAACGTTTTCTTTTTCGGGAAGAGTTTCGGTTTTTACATTCTCTTCAGCGACCTGTACCGGCTTGTTTTCCTGTATGCTTTTTACCAGATTCCGTATGGATGTGGTCGCGTTTTTGACAGAAACGTGGGATGCAGGGGCGGCAGCAGCATTCGCTTCCCGTTTCGGGGCGGTATTCCCGATATCCGCAGCCTGCGTTTTTCCGGCTGTCGGCGCTGCGTTTTCTTTATCGGCAGCCGGACGCTGAGGGCGGTCGTTCCCTACAGGCTGTGGACTTGCTTGGGGCGGGGCGGCTTGCGGAGCCACTCCGGATGGTATTGCGGATTTTTTTGTAATCATCATCAAGGCAACTTCAACGTGCAGCCGCTTGTTGTTGGAGGTTTTATAACTGCCATTGCAACGGTTGAATATGTCCAGACTGTTGAGCAGAAATCCGGCGTCCAGCGTCTTTACCTGTTCCATGTAGCGGGCACGTATGCTTTCGCCCACATCCAGCAGGCGGATGGTTTCCGGTGAACGGCATACCATCAGATTTCTCAAGTGGTTGCATATTCCGTCCAGAAAATGCTGACCGTCAAATCCTTTTTCGATGATGTCGTTGTAGGTCAGCAGGGCCTGGTATACCTCTCCTTTGTGCAGATAGTCTGTCATGCGGATGTAGTAGTCAATGTCCAGCACGTTCAGATTTTCTATCACTTTCTGATAGGTCATGTCACCGGAGGTATAGATGACTTCCTGGTCAAAAATGGACAGAGCGTCCCGGAGTCCGCCATCGGCTTTTTGGGCAATGGTGCGAAGAGCATCCTCTTCATACTGTATGCCTTCCTGTTGGGCCACAAACATCAGGTGGCGGACAATGTCCTCCATCTGTATCCGTTTGAAGTCAAAAACCTGGCAGCGGGAGAGAATGGTGGGCAGAATCTTGTGTTTTTCCGTCGTGGCCAGAATGAATTTGGCATAGCGGGGCGGCTCTTCCAAAGTTTTCAGAAAAGCGTTGAATGCAGCCGTGCTCAACATGTGTACTTCGTCAATGATGTATACCTTGTATTTGGCGCCTTGGGGCGGAATCCGTACCTGGTCGCTCAGGTTGCGGATATCTTCCACGCTGTTGTTGGATGCGGCGTCCAACTCAAAGATGTTGAAAGAGGCTGATTCGTTGAACGAACGGCAGGATTCGCATTCGTTGCAGGCTTCGCCCTCCGGTGTGCGGTGGGTGCAGTTGATCGTTTTGGCGAGAATGCGGGCGCATGTGGTTTTCCCTACACCGCGGGGACCGCAGAACAGGAAAGCTTGAGCTACCTGTTCCTGCATGACCGCATTTTTCAGTGTGGTCGTAATGGCATCCTGACCGACCACAGATGCGAAAGTGGCCGGTCTGTATTTTCTGGCTGATACGATAAATTCTCCCATAATGCTTGGTTTTAGGTCAGGAAAACGGAAATATGCTGCAATTTATTGTCTGTCAGGAGAGGAAATTCCCTTTTTTTTCTGAAAAAGCAGGTAAAGGCCAAGGCACAGCAGGCATCCGAATACATCGGCCGCGAAATCGAAAAAATTTCCGCTGCGTCCAGGTATCCAATGGTATTGCATCCATTCTGTGACTCCGCCGAACACAAAGCCGCTCAGCAGGGAAATGGCTGCGCCTGTCCATTTCCTGTTCCAAACCTTGATGCGGTACAGCAGCGTAGTGAATACACCGAACAGCAGCAGGTGAATCAATTTGTCCCATTGCAGCCAATCCCAAAAGTTCTGTATCTCCGGATAGCAGTTTCCGGGAAGCAGAGTCGCCAGACAGACAAGCAAAGTCCAGACAGCCCAAATGCCAATTCGTTTTTGCATGGATAGTATAAAAAAAAACTGCCGTAGGCGTACGACAGTTTTTTCTGTTGAAAAAGAAACATTAAAGACCCAGCTGAGCTTTGTAAGCAGCAGCGTCCAGCAGTCCGTTTACTTCAGATGCATCCGTCATTCTGATTTTGATGATCCATCCTTTACCGTAAGGATCGTTGTTGATCAGAGCGGGATCGTTTTCCAGGTCTTCATTGAATTCCAGAATTTCACCACCTACCGGCAGGAAGACAGGGGATACTGTCTTTACGGCTTCGATGGAACCGAATTCTTCTTCCTTGTCCATGGTCTCACCCACCGTGGTGACGTCTACGAATACGATGTCACCCAGTTCGTGCTGTGCGTAATCGGAGATACCAACGTATGCTTCTTCACCTTCTACTCTCAACCACTCGTGGTCGGCCGTATACTTAAGATTTTCTTTAATTTCCATATGTTTTTTTATTAAAAGTTTTGAATGTGAAATTTCTGCAAAGGTAGCACTTTTTCCAATGTGTTTGGGAAGAAAGCGCAGAATTTATTTACCGAATGGTGATTTTTTCTGTTTTTTGGAATGTTTCATTTTGCAAATGAATTATATACAATCCTTTAGGCCATGTTTCCGCGGAAAGGCAGGTTTTCCCTTTGGGAAGAAGGGCCGTGTGGACTTTTTGTCCCAGTGTATTCCATACTTCTATTGTCCAGGAGCCTCTTTCCTCTGGAGTCTCAATGAAAAAGCGTCCGTCGGAGGGATTGGGGTAAATCCGGATGTTTTCATCGGAACAGGCCGTTACGGAAGTTTCATCGGCTTCGGTGACGAAAGTGGTTTTTTCGCTGTAGATGGTCTTGTAGATGCTTCCTGTCTGCACCATGGCATATGCGCGAACATCATAAGATGTGGAAGTCTGCAGGCCGGTGAGCAGGATTCCGGTTTCCGAATCTTCATTGACCGCCTTCACCGAATTATAGGAAGAGGAAGTACTTTTCTTGTATTGTACTCCTTGGAGAATAACGGTTTCAGAGCAGCTTCCTTCCACTTGGTAACGGACGAAAGCGCTGTTGGCTGTAATATTACACACCGAGTCTATGTGGGTGTTGGATTGTCCTCCTTCAAAGCGGATGCTTTTGGTATTTCGGAAATCTCCGATTTCGGTCACGGGAATCCATTCCTGTTGGTTGAGATCGCTGGTGGTGTCCTTGTAGAACAGCCGGAAAACGTAGTTGGCAGTGTTCAGGCTCTGCATATTTCCGCGGAATGTCAGCGGAGTGCTGAAATGGGAACCGTTGGTCAGGGGTTGCTGCAGGCAGGAAACGGTGTCAAACACGTTGACGACTTCCATGCTTTGTCCGTTCAGCAGGCAGAGCCGGAAATATCCGCTGAAGGGCTTTCCTCCGTTGTTCAGCACATCCACCTGTATGGAGAAATCCTGACCGCAGTATAGGGTGTCGGAACTTGTCTGCAGATCGCTGTACAGGACCAGATGATAGGTGTTCAGCAGATAGGGTGGCATCAGATGAAAAATGGCTCCCTGATAGATGTTGAATCCGTATGCACTGTCCAACAGATAATATCCGTCCATTTGTCCTCCCCATCCCCAATTGAAGTGGTACAGACCCTGGCCGTCGTATCCGTCACAGATGAAACAGTGACCGCCATCCTCCAATTTGGTTCCTCTGAAAAGAATAGGTCTTCCGTTGTCCAGATCGTTCTTGACATTTTTATACCAGGTGGTGAGAGTGGTGTATTTGTAACACCCTTCTCCGTTGACGTATCCGAAATTGTTTCTCAGAACGTATTCGGCGCTGTATTCCTTGCCGTCTTCCTCCAATACCTGGGATCCGCTGCCGGTAGGACTATAGCCCATTCCTACGCCTACTCCGCAGTCCGACATCAGCCGGGCCACCGCATCCACCTGGGCAGTGCTGGAATATCCGTTCAGGGCAATAGGCATGGAGTCGTACAGATAGGTCTTGTCGTAGTGGGTTTCCAGATAACCGTATTTGTAATGCGTGTAGGCGCAACTGCCGAATCCGCGTTCAGGATATTTCCAATAACGGATCAGCTGGGCCATGGCTGTAGCCACGCATCCGGTGACGGCATTCGTATACGCGTTGGAATCGTACGGACAGAATTTGTTGTAGTAGGGCGACTGGTTCCAAGTGGTTTCAATCAGGGGTCGGACCTCATTCGCGGATTGGGTTGCCGGAATCACCTGACCGGAAGCAAGTAGGTCCCACAAAGCCGTTACGGCCGGTTCGGCCGAGTGTTTTTCGGCAGTTGCCTGTGTGCGGTCGTGATAGGTGGAAAACATTTCCCGGATATGGTCCGGCATGGACTGCAGTGTCAGGGAAGAGGTAGTGGAATAGGCCAGTATGGGGTATCTGTCATCATTGGCAGACACGATGACGAATCCGTGGCTACCGGTATGGAATGCGTAAAACGCATTGTGTTCTGATTTTTCCAGTTGTGCGGAGGTGAAAGCCAGGCGGATGTCTGAGCGTTGCAGAGTCGAGTATCCGGGATGTCCCTGCATGAAAGTGAGGGCCACGGTCTGAGCGGTATGGAGGTCCACTGGGGCGGCTTTTGCCGTATGCATCGGTAAGGTGACAATCAAAAGAAGGCTGATCAAATGGATGAATTTCATGACATATTATAATTTTATAGCGTATAACTATTTTGGTTTATCAATGGGAGTATTGCATTTTTCACAAAGAAACATAACCGATTTTTTCGAATATTATTGTTTACCGCTTTCGATAATTTTTCCGTGAATCTCTCTTATCTGCGGTAGCAGTCTCTGCCGGCTGACGTCCAAAGACTCCCTGCTGGTATGTTCAATGACGAAATCGGCCTTTCGGATGTTTTCTTCGGGCGGCAACTGCCGTTGCAGTCTTTCCGTGATGTCCTTTTCTGTCCATCCGTTCCTTTGTCTTACCCTTTCTATGCTGAGCAGTTCCGGACAATGGATGTAGATGACGGAATCAAAATGTTTCTCCAGGCCGCAATCGTAGAGGATGGCCGACTCGAACAGCGTATAGGGGGCTCCGGTCTGCTGCTTGTTCCATAGCCGGTAGCGTTCCATGACGGCCGGATGGATGATGCGGTTGAGTGCTTTCAGTTGTTCCGGATTTCCGAAAATTTTCCGGGCCAAAGTCTTCAACTCGACTTCTCCGTCAGCTGTCCATGATTCCGGGCCGAATGTCCGGCGTATTTCGGATTTTATTCCGGGGTCCCGGTAGCATTGCTTGGCTTCGGCATCGCTGTCGAATACGGGAACGCCGAATTCTTCATGGAAAATACCACAGATAAAACTTTTTCCGGATCCCATGCGTCCGGTAATGCCTATGTGTTTCATGATTTTCTGATTCGTAGATTCATGATGAGCGGGCAGTGCCTGTCCACCCGGTAGCGGTTGTCGGTGCGGTAACCGATAATCCACAGAATGTCTCCGTTCCCGTTGCAAAGAATGGGAATCCGGTTTTTCTGCCCTCTGTCGATTTTTTGATCGGTGAAGAAATCGCTGAGTTTCTTCATTCCTTTCATTCCGAAAGGGACAAAGCGATCCCCTTCTTTCCAATGGCGGATGCGTAACGGAAACACCAGTTTGGTTGCGTCCAGGCTGGCCGTTCCCGGTTCGGTGAGAATGTGTGCTGCATCCTTTTCTGCCTCCACTTCCAGAAAAGGACAATCTGTCTGCCATCCCGATTCGGTCTGACGGATGAAGCAGTCGCTCAATGCCTCCGTTTGCAGCGGTCTGATCAGCAGCCGGTCTCCATGCAATCTCAGGCAATGTGTGCTGCTGTCGGTTCTTTTGCCTGTCTTTTGGGAAGTGATTCCGAGTATGTCGTGGATTTGCGCAATGTTGAATCCGTAGGGCTTCAATATTTCGAAAAGATAGGTGTCGGGACAGAGAAGGGTGTCCAATTCGTTCCAAAGGAGGTAGTAGCCCTCCGAATCTTTGTGCAGCAGCCTTTCCTTCTCCCTGTCTATGTGCTGTCTGTAAATTTTTTCCTGCGATTGCAGGATATCCATGGTTTTCTCCATTCCCTGGTCAAAATGGTCGAAGTATGTGCGGAAGGCAGGCAGAATGTGGTGCCGGATGTAGTTCCTGCGGTAGATGTCCTCCTGATTGCTCTGGTCTTCGTGATGTTGCAGCTGCATCTGTTCCGCCAGCTGCTCGATTTCCCTGCGGGAAAAGCAAAGCATGGGGCGGATGAGTTGTCCGTCGGTTGTCTGTATGCCTCTCAGACCTTTCAGTCCGGTTCCCCTGCACAGATTGAGGAAAAATGTTTCTTCAGCATCGTCTTTGTGGTGGGCGGTGGCTATGCGTTCGTAACCGTATTTTTCGGCCAGTTTGTGAAACCAGTCGTAACGGAGTTCTCTGGCAGCCATTTCAATGGAAATTCCCTTTTGCCGGGCGTAAGCCGTGGTTTCGAATCGGATGCTGTGAAAAGGGATTCCTTTCTTTTCCGCTTGGGTCCGCACCAGATTCTCATCTTCATCGGAAGCCTTTCCCCTCAATTGAAAATTGCAGTGGGCAATGCCAAACGGAAAGTCGGATTTTGAGAAAAGTTCCATCATAAGCATGGAATCCACTCCTCCGCTGACAGCGAGCAGAATCCGCGTGCCATCGGGAGTGAGGCAATTTGACCGTAGGAATGTCCTCCATTTTTCAAGCATACGCAAAAGTAGTCATAATTTTGTTACGATTCGGCCGGTGGCGTGCTAAAATTGTTTACTTTTGCAAATCAAACCATCAAAAGGAAAAACAATATGGAAAAGATTCTGATAGGCAGCGATCATGCCGGATTTGAACTGAAAGAAATACTGAAGCCCCATCTGACGAAGGCCGGTTATGAAGTGGAAGATTATGGTACTTTCTCCACCGAAAGCATGGATTATCCGGATGTGGCACATCCGTTGGCTCATGATATCCAATCGGGAAAGGCCGTCCGGGGTATCCTGATATGCGGTTCGGGGAACGGAGTCAGCATGGTGGCCAACAAGTATCCGGGAGTCCGTGCGGCTCTGTGCTGGAATAAGGAACTGGCATCCCTGGCCCGTCAGCACAACAATGCCAATATCCTGACCCTGCCGGCCCGTTTTATCGAAGCAGATTTGGCTGTTGAAATGGTAGAAGTGTTTCTTCATACCGATTTTGAAGGCGGACGTCACGAACGCAGGGTGCAGAAGGTGTCTCAGGTGAGGCAGTGAGGAACATCGCTTTATCTATCAGAAAATTAGCAAGATAAAATTATGCGAAAATTTTTCTCGAAAACAGGTTGTCGTATTGCATAATATAGTATCTTTGCAATCTCTGATTTGCGAAAGTAGTTCAGTGGTAGAACGACGGCTTCCCAAGCCGTAGGTCGCGGGTTCGACCCCCGTCTTTCGCTCCATTTCCGACGACACATCTCGTCCTTTGGTGTCGCGCATCCTTTGTTGGCTTTGCAGCACAGCAAGTTTGAATTTGATTTATAAGTCGGTCTATGGTTATTTTTGTAGCAAATCTACCTGTATGGATGCATTCCAAAGCATTGTCCGCATTGTTTTTGCCATACGGGAAAATCAGTGAATCCCGTGTGATTTATGATCGGGAGACGAATCGTGCAAAGAGGTACGGTTTTGTCCGTATGGACGATGATGCGGAAGCCGAAAAGGCCATTGAAGCATTGTGCGGGACAATTGTCGGTGGAAGAGAACTGTTTGTTGCTCCTGCGAAAAGGGTTGGCCATGGAAAGAATGCTTCCGCAGCAGCAGATGATCCGCCGCTTCCGTGCTGAAGACTGCTCTCCGCGGACCGTCCGTGTGTGAGACGATAAAATAAAAAGAGAAAAAAATGAAAAAACACCTTTCTTTACGAGGAGGGAGCGTGTGCGTGCTCTGCCTTTTCTTTACCTTTACAGCCTTTTCCCAGAGGCTGTCTGTGCTGATAGTGGAAGTGATGTTCAAACCGGATCCCCCGGTCGGTTTGCCGCCGGTGGAGTATGTGGAGTTGTACAACCGTGGTCCTGCAGCGGTGCAGCTGGATTCCTGGAAACTGGGCGTGGGGAAAAATACCCGTTCTATTTCCCATGCGGTATTGAAGCCGGGGGAGTACCTGATTGTGGCTGCTCCGTCCGACACCTCGGTCCTGTCGGCATACGGGAAAGTGGCGGCGGTCAGCAGTCTGTCCCTGTCCAATACTTCCCAAACGCTCTCCCTGTATGATGCTTCCGGAACATGTGTGCATTCTGTGAGTTATTCGGTCCTGTGGCACAGTGCTTCCAAACAGTCGGGCGGATGGTCGCTGGAAATGGTGGATACGGAAAATCCGTGTGCGGAGAGCTCCAATTGGGCTTCTTCCATTGCTGTTTCGGGAGGCACTCCCGGACAGGTCAATTCCGTGGCAGATGCGAATCCGGACGGGCAACCTCCACTCCTGTTCCGGGCTGTACCCGTTGATTCCATGAGCGTGCGTCTGTTCTTTACGGAAAAAATGCATCCCGACAGTCTCAGACAACCTTCTTTCTATCGCTTCAGCCATTCTTTGGATGTGTTTGAGGCGGGAGATGTCTCCTCGGATTGGAAATCGGTTCTGTTGAGATTGTCTTCACCTATGGAACACGGACAGATTTACCGTATACGGGCTGTTTCCGCATGCGATTGTGCGGGGAATCCGCTCCTGTCGTCCGAGGAGGTGGAGGTGGCATTGCCGGACGAACCCGACGTATCGGATATGGTCATCAACGAAGTGCTGTTCCATCCGTATGAAGGAGGTTCCGACTTTGTAGAGATATGCAATCGTTCGGACAAAGTGATTGATTTGAGTGCTTTCCGTTTGTCTACCAGAAAGCAGGGCGGTGTCGCGGATACCGGCAGAGCGATTGCACCCGGAGGATGGCTGATGTTTCCCGGGGATTATTTTTGTCTGAGCAGGGATTGTAAATCCGTCTGCAGCCTGTACGATTGTCCGGAATCCGGTCGCAGTCTGGTGGAAATGAACGCTCTGCCTACATATGCCAACAGCGGAGGAACGGTGCTGCTGCTGTATCGGGCGGAAGTGATGGATGAAATGGAGTATACGGAAGATATGCACTATCCCTTGCTGGCTTCCCGTCAAGGGGTAAGTCTGGAGAAGATACATCCGGATTTGCCCGGTATGCAGCCTTCTTCCTGGCATTCTGCCGCTTCTTCGGCAGGATACGCCACTCCGGGGAGGAAAAATTCCTGCTATACGGAAGCCGGACAGGCGGACGAAAGCGTTCTGAGTGCGGAATCCTGGTTGTTCTCACCGGACGGGGACGGATATGAGGATGTGCTTCGGATTCATTACCGCTTGCCCGAGGCCGGATATAGAGGAAGCGCCTGGATTTGTTGTGTGGACGGTCGGCGGATTTGCCGCTTGTCCAACAACGAGATGCTTTCCACCGAAGGAGACCTCGTGTGGGACGGTCTGATGGAAAACGGCATGAAAGCCCCTTTGGGCTACTATGTGCTGCTGTTTGAGTACTGGAACCTTCAGGGTAAGGTGCAAGTCTGCCGGAAAGTGCTTACCGTGGCCGCCCGTTTGAATTAGACGTTTTTCATGTTTTCGTCCATGCGTTTTTCCTCTTCCAACTGCCAGAGCAAAAAGGCAGATTGCTGTTCCATGTAGTTGAGTATGTCTATTTTGATGTTCAGGTCGTTGATTTTTCCGAGATCTTCTATGATAGCGTCAATGCGGATTTTGAAATTGTTATCCATGTTTTTTGTTGTTTTACAATCGTTTTTTTTTGATGGCACTTTCCGAAAAAGGAAGGGCATCTGAGTGGGAAAGTGTTTTGTTTTACAAGGCTTCGAAATATTGCTTTCCTTTGTTTTTCAACCATCCGATTTCCAGGTAGTCCAAAAATCCCATCAAAGCGCAGATGATGCACAGATAGAGGTTACTGGCAAAATAACTTTGGTTGTATGAGGAAATGATGACGATGCAGGGTACGAACAGAATCAGCATGATGCCGCTTTCAATGCAGGTCACTAGCAGGCCCCGGATGTTCTGTTTGATGACTTCGGTTGCATTATTCCATTCCAGTTTGGGATGGCGGATGTCGCTTTTCAGTCCCAAGGTAGCGGAAAACAATACGGTCAGTCCGATGAAAAGCAGGCTCAGTACGGCTCCGACCGCAGGCACTTTCAGCATGATGACGGCCGAAATCCAAAGCAGGAAAGCAGGAATCAGCGTAAACAGCAGGTGCAAGCGCAGTTTGGCTTTCAGAATTTCCTGTGTAGGGATGGGGAGTGAGCGCAGCATGTAAAAGTGCTTTCCTTCCATGCTGATGGAATAGGCGGAAAGGCTGTTTATGATGGTCGTATAGGCAATGGCAATCCCGACGAGCAGGGCCATCGTCTGGGGAGAGGAGAGGTCTGTGATTTTTTCTGTTATTCCGTTGGGGTTGATCAGCAGGAAGACGGCAGCTACTATGCCGAATACGCTTCCCATGGAACAGTTCAGCAGATAGGTAGGGTTTTGCAACAGCAGTTTTCCTTCTTTGAGTAGCAGGGCCTTTCCCAGTCCTTTAGCCACAGATGCCTTTTCCTTATAGATTTTTCTGTTTTTGCTTTTGTGGGAAAAAGTCAGTTGGGTCAGGTTGTGATTCAATAGGAAAAACACAACGGCAGACAGGGCGAGTATGGACAGAGAAATCATCAGCAGGGAGGCTGCATCTCCTTCGAAGGCACGCCCCAAACGGTAAAGGGGGTACATGTCGGAGAGCACCCAGGAACTGATGCTGCCGATGTGTTCTGCAATGGATTCAAACCACAGTGTGGCCTTGTTGTACAGAAAAATATACAGAAAGATACCAAGCAGGCTGACGACGACAATGATGAAATTCTTGTTCCGGACGTGCGAAGCAATCAGGGCTATGACCCAGCCTACGATGCAGGACAGGGATAGAATGAGCAGACCGAGAAGGAAAAAGAGCAGAAGCGAAGAAATCGCGCCCGCTCCACTGAAACCGAAAATACTTCCGTATGCAACGAAGGTCGGTATCAGAATCAGGGCAAGACCCAGCATTCCGGTCTGGTAGCAATTGGTCAAACGGCTCAGCAATATGTATTTGGGCGGGATGGGAAGGGAAAACAGCAGTTCATTGTCTTTTCCCTGGTACAGGCCGGTGTAGATGGATAATACACTCAGCAGCAGTCCAAACAGCAGCGCTGTGCTGCTCATGATGGCGAAGCACAGCCAGCTCTGTCCGCTTTCCACCGTGGCCAGACAGAGACTTTTGCTCATGGAGTAGAACAGCCATCCGAAAATGCCAAATGCGTAAATCCGCAGCAGCGCGTACAGCAATGCACTTCCGACCGAACGTTTCTTCCCGTTTTTCCGGCTGAAGAACAGCAGGGTGGTATTGCGCCTAAGTTCTTTCTTTATTAAGGTCTTCAGCATGTTCAATCCTCCAATTCCAAAAACACGTTTTCCAGGCTCTGGTCACCTTTGACTTCTTCCATGCTTCCTGAACGGATCAGCCGTCCGTTTTGGATGATGGCTATTTTGTCGCACAGTTTTTCGGCTACTTCCAGTACGTGAGTGGAAAAGAAGATGGCACCGCCCCGGTTGCAAAGGTCCCGCATCAGCTGTTTCAGCATGTGGGAGGCTTTGGGGTCCAGTCCTACGAAAGGTTCATCCATGACGAAGAGTTTCGGTTCGTGAATCAGAGCGGAAATGACGGCCAATTTCTGTTTCATGCCGTGGGAATAGGAACTGATGGACTGTCCCAGGTCCTTTGTCAGTTCGAAATCGGCGGCGTAACGGTGAATGCGTTCGGTGCGCACGTCTCCGGGAAGGTTGAAAATGTCGGCAATGAAGTTCAGATACTGTATGCCCGTCATGAATTCGTAGATTTCCGGATTATCCGGAAGGTATGCTGTAACCTGTTTGCAGTCAATGGGATGCTCCTTGATGGAGGTTCCGTTGATGAGGATTTCGCCTGAATCAAACGGCAGAATGCCACAGCAGGATTTGATGGTGGTGGTTTTTCCGGCCCCGTTCGGCCCGATGAATCCGTATATTTCGCCGGGGGCGATGTGCAGCGAAAGGTCGTCGACGGCTTTTTTGTCGCCGTAACTCTTGCTAAGGTGTGTAATGGTAAGCATATTTCAATAAATATATGAAATGGAATGTTTGTTTTTGTCTGCAAAAGTACAAAAAATAGCAATATCATTGAGAAGGTCTATTCCAAATTTGTTTATTTTTGCAGTTTTAAATGGGAATAGTGCGAAACATTATGAACAAACGGTGGATGCGGTGGGTGCTTGTCTGGCTGTGGACAGGTTTTGCCGGGCTTCTTTCAGCCCAGGATCTGCATCATTCCCAATTCTGGAAAAATCCGATGGCGGCCAATCCGGCCACTGCCGGGCTGATAGAGGGGGATTTCGTGATGGGGACCTATTCCCGAACCCAATGGCTTTCGGTGACCCGTCCGTATCAGACCAACGGACTGTGGTTCGGCTTGCCTTTTATGAGAAGGGTTGTACAGCAGGATATATTCGGCACGGGCGTCTCTTTGGATGCGGATCGCGCGGGCGATGCCAAGTACCGTACGCTCCAGGCCGATGCTTATTTTTCCTATTCCAAAGCAATCAACCGGAAGAACAATCATTTCCTTTCCGCCGGTCTGATGTTGGGGTGGGTGCAGCGGCAGCTTCGGCCGGACTTGTTGAGCTTCGATGACCAATACCATGACGGAAGCTATGACCCGTTGGCTGTATCCCGGGATGCCTTGGCTTCCAGTTCTTTTTCCTATCTTGATGTGGGCGTGGGAGTCCATTGGCTGTTTCATCCCTCTTTTGCCTCGTTCAAAGCAGGTTTCGGACTGTTCCATTTCAACAGGCCGTCCCAGTCCCTGCTGAAGGACAAGGATGTGCTTCTGCCAATGAAGTATACGGGAACATTCCAGATGGAGATACCCATGGGATCGGGAATTTCCGTATGGCCTTCCTTGTACGCATCCCGACAGGAGATGTATACAGAGGTCATGATGGGCGCTCTGATTTCGTATGCACTCCATTTTGACCAGAAAGGCTATGTGAATCACCTCCAATGGGGGATTGACTACCGCGTGGGAGATGCTGTTTATGCGGTAGTGGGGGGTGATTGGAGACAGTTCCAGCTACAGCTCAGTTACGATTTCAATGTTTCCTCTCTCTCCAAAGCCTCTAATGGAAGAGGTGGACTGGAAATGCATTTGGTATATCTTTACAAAAAACCGAAGGTGTTCCGTCGCCACAAAGTGCCCTGTCCCATTTTTTGAAGCATTATGAAGAAAGAAAGGATAACTGCAATCGTGCTGATGTGTTTCTGCTTTGCCCGTGTTTCTGCATTGTATGCGCAGGTGCCGGGAGAGACACTGGACAAAGCCGTCTATTGGGAAAAGGAGGGAGATTGGGCTTCGGCTGCTTCCTATTACGAGGATTATATACAGCAGACGGGAAATGTACCGCTTTCTGTCTGTTATTCTTATGCTCATTGCCTGCGCCGGTTGTACGAATATGCCCAAGCTGAAAAGTATTATCAGCAGGTATGGGAAGGAGATTCGCTCCATTACCCGGAAGCTCTTTTCTATATGGCCGTTGTGAAGAAAAACAATGCCAAATACAAGGAGGCTGGCCTTTTGTTTGCCCGTTATCTGCAGTATAACCGGAATGCCGCTAAGGAAAAGGATGTGTTTGTCCGCAGGGCCGGCATGGAAGTGAAGGCTTGTGTCTTGGCGGAAGAGCATTGGCTGAAACATCCGTCCGAAATCGAATTGTCAGCTGTGGAAGGCAGTGTCAATTCTCCTTATTCCGAATTCAATCCCCGTTTTGCCGGAGATACGGTGCTGTATTTTTCCTCTCTTCGGCCTGTCACGCAGAATGCTCACGGAAACAGCCTTTTGGGCGACTATTACCGTTCTGCTGTCTATCGTTCGGAAATTAAATCCGGTCAGGTAGGGAAGGCCCGGCCTATGTCTGCCCTGTTCAATCATCCGCAGTATCACAATGCCAATCTGTGCATTAGTCCGGATGGAATGCATATTTATTTGACCCGTAGTCTGTTGCCTGATCCGGCAGAGGATCGTGCGGGAATCTGGGTATCGGATTTTTCCAACGGGAAATGGCAGAAACCCTATCTTCTGGAATCTCCCGTCAATATGCCCGGAACTGTCAGCAGTCAGCCTTTCTCCACTATGGTAGATGGAGCGGAAGTGCTGTATTTCGTCTCCGACCGTCCCGGTGGTTTCGGCGGTTTTGACATCTGGTATTCCATACGGGAAACAGACGGCGTTTTCCGGGCGGCCATGAATGCAGGTCCAGTCATCAACAGTCCTGGAAACGAATACACTCCGTATTATCATTCCGACAGTGCGGTGATGTATTTCAGTTCGGACTGGTATCCAGGCATGGGAGGCTTTGACATTTTTTCCCTTCACGGTGGTTTGAGTACTTGGGAAGGAAGTCCGCTCAATGTGGGCTATCCCCTGAATTCTCCGGCGAATGATGTATACTTTTCCTTATTTCCGGATGCTTCCGGAGGGTGTTTTGCCTCCAACCGTCGTTCGGCCTATGCGTTGAGTGATCCCGTATGCTGTAACGATATTTTCGTTTTCCACCGTCCCCGTAAAGAATCCGTTATCCGTCGGGATACGTTTTTTCTTCCGTCGGATGCATCTGCGGTTGCCGCGGCATCTCTGCTGCCATTGACACTGTATTTCCACAATGACGAGCCGGAGCCGCATTCCTTTTCTGATACGACTTGCCTGGATTATCAGACGACTCTGGATGCCTATCTCCGTCTGGAATCCGTGTACGAGGAAAAGTATGCGGATGGGCTGGAGGGAGCGGCCGCCGATTTCGCACGCATGCGCATTGACCGTTTTTTCAGGGATTCGCTTTCCGGCGGTCATGCCCGCTTGCTGCAGTTTTTCGCTTACCTGCGCAAGGATCTGGAGTCGGGAAACAGGGTTTGTCTTACAATTGACGGGCATGCGAGTCCATTGTTTTCATCGGAGTACAATATGAAACTTTCCTCTCGGCGGATTCAGAGCCTCTGGAACAGTATGACAAAATATGAAGGCGGCTGTTTTCTTCCGTATATGGAAAACGGCAGTCTGGCCATCGTGAAAACTCCGCAGGGAAAGGATAAGGCAGCCTCTGGGGTAAGCGACAATCCGAACGATCAGCGGAATTCCGTGTATGCTTTGTCGGCCGCTTTGGAACGCAGAATACAGATTACGGATTATGCTTCTGAATCATCTTTCCTTGTGAAAGAGACAGCCTTGCCTCTGCGTATGCCGGATACGCTTTTTGTTGTCCGGGAATGCGAAGGGACGGATGTTTACAGTTTGGCTGTTGAAGTGAAAAATACCGGAAGTCAGCCTATGCATTTGAGTGGTTTTTCTGCCTCATCTACTGCTTTGGTTTTCCGTTCGGATACCCTTTGTGTCAAGCCTGGAGGGTCTGCATATATATTATTAGAATGTAATAAGCAAACGGTTGAAAAACAGATGAAAATATTTTGTAATTTCCGATATTCATGCGGACAGGAAAAGGCTTCCGCCGGCTTTGCTGTTTCCTTTTTCAGGAGAAAATAGAAAGAACAAAATATTTTTATATGACGTTTTTGTTATATGCTCTTTATTCACAATGAATTGTTAAAAATAGCCGTTATTTTATAGCAAAAAAATTGATTCGATTTTTTTTTCAAGACCACTTTTTTTCGGTTTTTTTTTGGTACTTTTGCACCATGGAAAGTTGAAAACACGACTGCAGGTCATTTGCTTTATTTCCAATATTTTGATTTTTTATAAACGAAATTATTCGTATAGGTTTTATTTTTCATATTCGGCGTATGCAGGAGGAAAGAACAGATTGTCAGACGGTTTGGGATGAATGTTTGAAGATTATCAAGGCCAATGTTTCAGATGAACATTTTGAAACATGGTTCCGCCCTATAGAGTCTGTCTCGTTGAAGCAGCAGGAACTTACGGTGCAGGTTCCGTCCATGTTTTATTATGAACATATTGAAAAGAACTTCTGGCAGCAGTTGAAAACGGCTGTACGGAGAGTGCTCGGACCGCAGGGAAAACTTTCTTACAAAGTGGTGGTGCAGGATGCCAAGACGAATAAGGACAAGAAAACCCTGACCTTGCCTCAGTCTTCCACCGGGGTAAGTCAGAACCAACCCGCCTCTCCTATACTGTCAAGTGATCCCATGGGGGACGAGCGTCAAGGACGTCAGATTGTGAATCCTTTCGTTATTCCCGGATTGAAGGCGTTGAATATCAATTCTCAATTGAACAATCACCTGAATTTTGACAATTTTATCGAAGGCGAATGCAACCGTCTGGCCCGGGCTGCGGGTTTTGCCGTAGCCAAAAATCCGGGCAGAACTTCCTTCAATCCTTTGTACATTCACTCCGATGTGGGTTTGGGAAAGACCCATCTGGCGCATGCCATTGGCTTGGAAACCAAAGCGAATTTTCCGGAAAAAACGGTGCTTTACGTGGATGCCGAAACTTTTCTACAGCAGTATGTAGAGGCTGTGAAAAGTCAGAATGTCAATGATTTCGTTCATTTTTACCAAATGTTGGATGTGTTAATTATCGATGACATTCAATTTCTTTCCAAAAAAGTGAAGACGCAGGAAGTGTTTTTCCACCTCTTCAATTTCTTCCAGCGAGAAAACCGGCAACTGGTGATAACCTCCGATAAGTCGCCTTCTTCCATTGTCGGCTTCGAACCCCGCTTGCTTTCCCGTTTCAAATGGGGATTGTCCGCAGATTTGCAGATTCCGGATAAGGAGACCAGGGTCCGCATTATCAAAAGCAAGCTGAAACAGAATGGTATCGATGATATAGACGAGGAAGTGATTGATTATTTGGCCTACCGCATTGTGACCAATGTCCGGGAAATAGAGGGTGCGCTGATATCCATCATGGCGCAGTCCTCCCTCAATCGTAAAACCATTACGGTGGAATTGGCCAAACAGATGATTGACAAATTTGTCCAAAATACCATTCACGAGATTTCCATCGACTATATACAAAAGGTGGTATGTGACTATTTCAATATTCCGGTGTTTCAGATGCTGTCCAAGTCCCGTAAGGGTGAAATCGTGCTGGTTCGTCATACCTCCATGTATTTCGCCAAGAAATACACCAATCTGTCGTTGGCACAGATCGGTGCGAGATCGGGGGACAAGGATCATGCAACGGTGCTGCACGCCTGCCGTTCGGTGGAGAATCAGAAAGCTACCAGTGCCAAGTATGCAGCCGACCTGAACAATATCGACAAAATTTTAAAGAACGCTTAATCAGCAATGCCTTCACTAACTCCTATTTATGAACTGGCTGACGATTTTGCAAAGAACACAGCCCGTTCTGTATTCATCACCGGCAAGGCCGGAACCGGAAAGACGACTTTTCTTCGCCGTCTGAAGGAGAGTTGTCCCAAGCAGACAGCCGTGGTAGCGCCTACGGGTGTGGCTGCCATCAATGCCGGCGGAGTCACCATGCATTCTTTTTTCCAGCTTCCTTTCACTCCTTTTCTTCCCACCCCGGAAGGAAAGAGAGCCCTGTTGTCCAAACACCGCATGAACGGGGCACGTCGCAGAGTCCTTCGCGAACTGGAGTTGCTGGTGATAGATGAGGTGAGCATGGTGAGAGCCGACGTTCTGGATGAGATCGATACACTTCTGCGTCATTACCGCTATCGGAATTCCGAAGCCTTTGGCGGTGTACAGGTGGTGTACATAGGCGATTTGTATCAGTTGTCTCCCGTGGCGCAGGACGAGGAATGGAAGTGGTTGTCTCCCTATTATGCCACACCTTATTTTTTCGACAGTCAGGTGGTCCGGCAAAATCCACCCCTTTATCTGGAGTTTGATCGGATTTTTCGGCAGAAACACAGTGATTTTATTCAATTGCTGAACGAGGTCCGCAACAACATGTTGAGTGAGGAAGGCGCACAGATGCTGCATGCCTGCTATCAACCGGGATTCAACCCTTCCGAGCATCAGGATTATATCACGCTGACAACGCACAATCAGCGTGCAGATGCGATTAATGACAGGGAAATGGCCAAACTCAAAGGTCCTCTGTTCCGATATACAGCCACGGTGAAAGGTATTTTCCCGGAAAAGAATTATCCCAACGATGCCGAACTGGAACTCAAGGAAGGGGCGAAGGTGATGTTCATCAGCAATGATCCGAGTCCCATGAGGCATTTTTACAATGGTAAAATGGGCCGTGTCGTAGCTTTGGATACCGATGAACTGTGGGTGCTCTGCGACGGGGAAAAAGAGGCTGTGCTTGTTCCAAAGGATGTGTGGTTCAATATTCGTTATCAGGTAAATCCATCCACCAAACAGATAGAGGAGGAGGAACTGGGCAGCTACACCCAATATCCGCTGCGACTGGCTTGGGCCATTACCATACACAAAAGTCAGGGACTGACGTTCGACAAGGTAGTAATCGATGCGGAATCAGCTTTTGCATTCGGTCAGGTGTATGTGGCTTTGAGCCGTTGCACTTCGCTGAAGGGAGTCAAACTGCTGACGCCCATTTACCGTTCGTCGTTGGCTGTTGACCAGAAGGTGAAGAATTATTCGGTATCTTCCAAACGCACCATAGAGGAGCTGAACGCAAATCTGGATAATTCCAAACGTTTGTACAAACGGAAAATTATGTTGCAATTGTATGATTTGCAACTGTGTTCCGGACTGGCGGAAAGTCTGTATGCCGATGTAATGGAAAGCGAAATCGCATTCAATGGAGAGTGCCTGCCGTTTCTGCAGTCTCTGAAGGAAAATTTGCAGCAATTGGAAAAAGTCGCCCGTACGTTCCGGCATCAGTTGCAGGTCCTTTTTGCAGAGGAGGACGAAAGCAAGTGGAAGCAGCGGATGCAGGATGCTTCGGCCTATTTTGTGAAACAGCTCAAGGAGGTGGTGGAACAATTGGAACATTCACCGGTGCAGACAGAAGATGAGCAGTTGGCAAAGGAGTATGCGGAATCCGTGCGAATGCTGCATGCGGAGGTGTGTCAGAAAATCTATCTGTTGGAGCGCATGCGTCCGAAAGATGGTGCCGACCGTTACTATTCCCTGAAGCAGCTCTTCAAGGTCCCCAAGTGTCCGGTCAATGCTTATGTGGATCCCTATGCGGAAATAGAGAAAAGGGAAAGAGAATTGGCATCGCGGAAAAAAAAGAGGGGCAGCGAGGACAAAAAAGAGGCAAGAAAAAGAAAAAAAGCGGAGAAAAAGGAGAAAGAATGCTGATTTGATACTACCCTCCAAAATTCGGACGCTAAATTATACAAAGAGGGTAGCCCTCCCCGAAAATCAACCGATTCAATAATACTTCCCCTCATTGCTGAAAATATTTTTCAATTTTTTCTGAAAAATACGTGTGGCGTATCCCGAATATTCGTACATTTGCAGGCGTAAAAAACAGGCAAACGCCATGAATACCAAATCATTTCTCCTCACGCTGGCAGCGGCAGCAGGCATTGTCCTGGCCGGTGCGCAGCCCATGAAACTCCCCTCCGGCGGGAACACGTCTTCCCGGAAACCGCAGCCCGTTGCGCAGCAGCCGCAGACAC
>JAZLLH010000010.1:0-96940 GCA_045598025.1 Bacteroidales bacterium
ACAGCGGACCTGCTTTAACCGTTCTTCCCTGGAAAATCAATTTGCAAAATTACAATTTTCAATCAACTATCCATTGTAAATCTATTTGCCAATCACGCCACTTACAGTGGCAGATCCTGCCACTATTCCGCCCAGGCGGAAAGGTCTTCCAGAAAGTTATGGTCAAGGATACGCGAAATGCGTACGAGCAGCACGGCGTCCATGCCGGGACGTTTGAGCATCTTGTACATGTTGCTCTTGTCACAGGGAATCTGGCGGGCAAGCCACTCCACCTTGCGGCCCTGGCGTTCCAGTTCCGCGGCTATCATCCTTCCGATGTGCAATCCCTGTATCTGCTCTTTTTCCGACATGAAAAAATCCGTGAACTTCTGTTGATACTGAGGTTCTGGACGACCTATACACCTAACAAGAAAGCCCACGGAAATCCGCAGGCGTTTCAACTTTCTTGCAGGTGCTATGAAATTGTCCAGATTTCAGTATCACAAAGAAAAGCGAAAACGCTTTATGTCAATATGTTATTTATTCCTATGCTCTATATATGTTTCTTCGTTTTAATCGGTTATCAGCGCGACCGTATGCTTTCTATCCATGCCGTATTCATCGCACTGTTTTTTTCAAAAAATGCATCTGTATAACGTACGCACCGGATGAATATTGCGTGAACCGCATGAACTGCAGTCCGGCTCTGCCGGACTGGCAAATAATTAACCGGAACGGCGGCTTCAGGCCAACCAGTCCAGATAGTTTTCCGGCGTGATGACCACACTTTCCTTTACGGGATAGTTCTCTGAAAATGATTTCGGAAAGGCAGTCCGGCCTTTCTTCGGATTCCATTTCACTTCAAAGGCAGTCATGGTGCCGCCGCATTCCTCAATATAGTCGATTTCCTGCTGCGTCTGGGTACGCCAGAAATAGACGTTGGCATATCTGCCGTTGTAATGGTTGTATTTCAAACGTTCCGAGATGAAGAAATTTTCCCAAAGGGCTCCTGCATCCTGACGCATGTTCAGCGGATTGAAGTTTTGTATCAGTGCATTGCGGATTCCATTGTCGTAAAAGAATATTTTCTTCGCCTGTTTCAACTCATTGCGCAGGTTGCGGTTCAGACCGTTCAGGCGGAAAACGATGTAACACTTTTCCAACAGGTCGATATACTTTTCAACCGTTTTGGAATCGCTGTGCAGAAGCTGCGCCAGTTCGTTGTACGACACCTCGCTTCCCATCTGCAACGCCAGCGCGACCAGCAGCTTTTCTATCAAAACAGGTTTGCGCACCCCCTCCATGGAAAGCAGGTACTGATACATGTAGCTGCCGGAAAGGTTGAGCAGGATTTCCCGTATATTCGTGCTGCTGTTGAGCACGTCCGGATAGGAACCGTAAACCAGACGCGACTCAAAGGTTTGCCTGACACGCAACAGGCCGCCGTTGTTCATCAGTTCCTGCGTGGAGATGGGGAAAAGGTGGTATTCGAATTTGCGCCCGGTCAGCGGTTCATTGAGTTTTCCCTGCAACATGAATGAGGAAGAGCCTGTCACCAGCAGCTGTACGTCCTTGAAATTGTCTGCCATCATTTTCAGCGTCAGACCGATGCCTGGAATCCGCTGCGCTTCGTCCATGACAATGAGCTGGTGATCGGCAACCACATGGCGTATGTCATTCAGGTTGTCGGCATGTGCAAGCATCTCCCGGACGCTTGCATCGTCGCAATTGAGTATCAGCACGCTGTTTTGCGGCACAGGCAGATGCTCTTCCGACAATATCTGCCGGAACAATGTGGATTTCCCCACTTGGCGGGCTCCTGTAAGTATAATGGCTTTCCTCTGAAACATACGTTCTTGTATGCGTGCCTGCAGCTGTCTTTTTATCAGTTCCATATATCGTTTTTATTTTTGCAAAAATACTAAAAAACATAATATAATCCATGAATTCATATCGATTTTTTGGATTATAATCCATAAATTCATATTGAAATTTCGGATTATGCCCTACTTCCCAGGATGACAAAACATACGGCTATAACCAGACACAGCATCCGGTATCCGGATGCTGTGTCGTTCAGTGCAAGCAAAAGAAACGTCTTCTACTAACGGAAACGAAGTCCGATACAGCTCAGTCTGTTGGTAAAGAACAAAACGGCAAAAGCGATGACAGCCGCCACCAGAATGAGGAGAAGAATTCTCAGCCACATCGGCATGCCTTTTCTCTTCATCGTATCCTTCAGCGCCAGATTCGGGAAGGAGGCCACTTGTGTCAGAGTGGAACCGAAAATAATATTGACCAGGGCTTTGGCATTGATAGCCCAACCGTTTGCATTCAGAATCGGAGCGAGGTCTCTTTTACGCAATTTCATCCATGCAATCAACATGGAAGGACCGGATATCACCAGAATGATACCGATGATCACACCTATCATAGCATACCATTTGAGACTTGAAAATCCCTTCAGCAAATCCAGCAGGAAACCGCAGATGGTTCCCAAGGCCATGCCTATGACGGCAAAAAGACCGAGGAACTTACTCATATCAAAAGGAGGCTTCGCAGCAGGGGCCGCCGGCTGACCATTGGCAGCTGCAGCGGCATCGGTAGACAGGGAAGCACTGGCATTCGTGGCTCCGGACATCATGTCTCCGGTCACTTTGTTCTCCTTTTCGGAAGCAAATTTATTCAACTGCTCGGTGCAGAAACGTCCAAACTTGCGATACGGCGACCAGAACGCCTGACGGACACTGATGGGATTGTCAATGATTTTGGTTACGACGGCATCCCAATCCAAACCGCTGCGATCATAAAATACGGCATTCTTTCCCTCCCGCAAATCATTGACATCGCCATCTGTCATCACAGCGACAATCGTCATTTTTTCGTTTTTCGTTTTGGATGTACAATCACAATAAATCAAAAACATGCCGCTCAAGGGAGCCATGGCATTCTGTTTGGACATATCGGTCACTTTCAGACAGAGGTCGCAACTGCGTTGGTCAATGTACAGGGTACCGGCCTGAAAGATGGCTTTGGTTCCCTTGTCCCGAGTATAGAAATCAGTAAAAGTGATGTAATTTTTCAGCAATACATAGAAATCACGATACAGATGCAGCAGTTTGTCCACATTTTCAATTTCCTTGGCTTGGGCTTCCAGACTTTTGTCTTCATCCATCAAAGCGCGAAGTTTCTGCTGGTTATCAGCATCAATAGCCGCACAGATCAGATCCCAATCCAGAGATTCGACCTCGGCTCCTTTCTTGGAAGCCAACCATTCCTTATAGACAGTGAATTTGGCAACGAGTTGCTTCCAATCGGATTCGGAAATTTCCGTACTTTCAGGAAAATCCACATCCAAAACCCTTTTCTTGAAATCGGCAAAGACGCCTTCCCATGCCGGATTAATACCACTTGCCACGGGCAGCATTCCATCCTTGCGAATTCGGGCGATTGGAAATTGAGTAATTTCCTCCAGACTTTCCTGCAGATTTTTTTCGCCTACGCCTTCCAGACGGGCCAAAGGCACATCCAGCACCGGAACAGCATCCTCATCAAAAGAGACAAATTTGCAGCGCAGGAAAAAATCTTCCACTTTTTCCCGAATGGCATCCAAAGCAGCAGAAGCTTCCTTGGTCGTATCTCCGTACGGAAAAACATCATTTTCCCTGCCTTCGGTAGAAACAAACCAATCATGATATTCCTGACAATGGGTAAAAAAAGCCTCCAGTTGATCGGCATTGATGCCATCATCTCCACTTCTGTCCTTGCTCGCACCCTCTATCTTCATACAGGCGGCTACCAGATTTTTCAGCAGTTCCTCTTCACAGGTCTGCTCCGTAATGACACCGTCTCCGTTGAAACGGGTTTTGGCAAAAATGGCCAACTGATCCGCTGTATCAGACAATGAGATACTGTCTTTGGTCAAGCCCAGATTTGAAAGCACCTCGTGCACCGAATCCAACAGTTTTCGGCCTTCTTCATTATCGGAATTGATGGCGGAAAGAGACAACTCTTCCTTTGGATGTATCAGGATTTCAAGATCCCTCAGAACGGTAGTCAACCATTTCGCCGTAGCAATAATCTCGTTGACACGGATTTTTCCATCGCTGTCCGCATCCATCAGAGTCAGGGTTCTTTCATCTATTTCCAGACCTTTGACCGGACAACTCAGCACTGTCCACATTTTCTGATCCAATTCCCCGAGATGAGCAATGTCCTCCCCTGTCTCTATACTGACACGGGTAGTTCCGCCCATATTTGAAAATTTCCAAGGATATTCCTCCTTTTTGACTAAACTCATCGCACTTTTCACCGTTTTGGATATTGCTTCCATAAATTCAATATGTTATTCCAATGATTACTAATTATTCAGGATTATTTTCTAAGAAATCACACGTGCTGCTTCAGATTTTCCACAAAACTGTCAATCCGCTGCATTTCCTTCGGGATATCAATACTTTGAGGGCAACTGGACAGGCAACGTCCACAGGCAATGCAGTGATTTGCCTGACGGAGCGGAGAAACAGCCCTGTCGTAACCGACCAGAAAGGCCCGCCTTGCCTCCTTGTATTCCGGACTCTGCGGATTTTCCACCACCCTGCCCTCATTCAGGCATTTGTTGTAATGGGCAAACACACCGGGAATGTCCAGACCGTACGGACACGGCATGCAATATTCGCAATGGGTGCACGGAACAATAGGAAAATGAACATACACATCGGCTATATCGGAAAGCATGGATGCCTCCTCTTCATTCAAGGGACGGAACGGACAAAAAGTACGGAGGTTGTCCTGCAGATGTTCCATATACGTCATGCCACTGAGAACGGAAAGTATACGAGGCTTGCTTCCGGCGAAACGGAAGGTCCAGGATGCCGCCGATGCCTGAGGATCGCGCTGCTTCATCTGCCTGAATGCAGACTCGCCCACATCAGCCAGACGTCCGCCCAACAAAGGCTCCATGACAAAAACAGGAATATCCCTCTTCTCCAGTTCGCCATAAAGATATTCGGAATTGGTATTGCGCTCGTTGATTTCTTTGGCATGATGCCAATCTACATAATTGTGTTGGATCAGCACGACATCCCAATGATATTTGTCGTGTTGGGACAACAGGTGGTCAAAAACCCGCACATCCCCGTGATGGGAAAATCCAAGATTCCGGATGCGGCCGGCGGCTCTTTCTTCCATAAGGAAATCCAACATTCCGTTTTCAATAAAGCGCTTTTGAAAGGCTTGCATTCCATCCAATTCATTACCTTCCAGATCTTTAGCCGGCATGCCCACACAATGCAGCAGCAGATAATCCAAATGATCGGTTCGCAATTCCTGCAGAGAATGACGGTATATTTCTATCGAAGCCTCACGACTCCAGGTAGAAGGATCAAAATTGGAAAGCTTGGTCGACAAAAAATAGGAGGAGCGGTCGTAAGCCGACAGGACCTCTCCCATGACGTGTTCGGAACGGCCTTTGCAATAAGGAGGAGCTGTATCTATCAGATTCAGCCCGTGAGCAAAAGCATAATCGATTTCTCGCTTCACCATTTCCATATCGATTTCCGCTTCCGTATTTCCTTCTTCCATCAAAGGCAAACGCATGCAGCCGTAGCCCAAAAGAGACACTTTGTCTCCGTGAGCATTGATACGATAAGTCATACGACCTTGGGGTATATCCCCCTTCGCACTGCCCTCTGCATCTTTGGAAGCGGGTCTGGAGCAGGAAACCGCCACCGTAGTAGCCGCCACGCCGCCTAGAATTTTAAAAAAATGCCTGCGCGAAATAGGCTCCTGATTTTCTTGATTGTCCGTATGGTTTATGTTTTTCATATTTGTCTGACTTAAAGGGTTCTGTGTAACTCATGTCCTTCCACATAGATAGCGCTGAACGGACGGGCAGGACAAAGGTTCTCACAAGCTCCGCAACCTATGCATTTTTCCGTATCAATAACAGGAACCTTAAGACCGAATCCCTTGTCCGGAGCAACCAGGGAAATGGCTCCCGTGGGACAATGGCGCATGCACTGATCACAGGAAACCGCTTCGGTCCGGATCAGACAGTTCTTTTCTATCCATACCGCATGCCCTATCTGAATGGAAGATTTTTCCTCCCTGTCAATTTTCCGTATGGCATGTGTAGGACAAACTTCCGAACAACGAACGCATTCCGGACGGCAATAGCCCTTTTCGAACGACATTTCCGGCTGCATCAAACGGGACAGTTCTGAAGATGGACGCAGTACCCGATTGGGACAGGACGACACGCAGAGCTGGCAGGCTGTGCAATGGTTCTCGAAATGACGAAGGCCAAGCGAACCGGCAGGACGCACCGGAACCGCCCGCTGCGGCACCTTTTTGTCTTCGATGACAGCCAGGCCCCCATCCACTTTCAAACCGGCGGATTTCAAGGTCAGTCCTCCGGCCACTAAAGCCGACACCGTCAGAAAATCACGTTTGGAAGCATCCGGCTGTTCCGCATTGCCTACTACTGAAGGCCGATATTTCGGACGCCGATAACGAATGGCGTCGGAATGACATTGCTCCAGACAATCCATGCATCCTACGCAACGGCTATAATCGATTTTCTGTTCTGCACTGTGGATACAGGAAGCTTTGCAATTTTTTTCGCACAATCCGCAATGCACACATTTCGAAACATCGATGCTGGGTTTCAGCAAGGAAAAACGAGATACGAATCCCAAAAGACTGCCCACCGGACACAGATTGGAACACCATACACGACCGCCTAAAAAAGACGATACTGCGAGCAAAACAAAAGTTACGGATGCAATAATCAGCGTCGGAAGGCTTGTCCATATAATTTCCCTTCTGTAAAAGGCATAATTTCCATAATGTTCAGAAACAGATGACAGAAAATTATTTCCCAAAGTATACAAGGGTGCAAACAGTTGCGAAACAATGCGGCCATAGGCGCTATAGGGAGCTATCAGCAAGGCGATGGAATGAAGCCCGAACAGCATCAGCAATACAAAAAGGAGCAACACACCGTAACGAAGCCAAGGATTTTCCTTGTGAAAACGAAAGCGGTTTTTCCTGCATTTGCCTCCCAACCAGGAAAAAAAATCCTGCATCACGCCCAAAGGACAGATGATGGAACAATAAAATCGACCGAAAATGAGCGTGAGTGCCAGCATTCCGACAACGACTCCCACATTTAGGGCCAAGAGGGCCGGAAGGAACTGTATACGGGCCATCCAAGCAAACCAATGACCTACAACTCCTGTAAAATCAAGGAATAGCAAAGTAATCAGAGATAAAAAAAGAATGGCAAGGATAATCCTGATTTTTCGTAACATTTTCACCACTAATTATAAAAATAAAAGGCAAAATTACAAAAAAAAAAGATGTCATTTCCATTTTTTGCATAAAAAAAGTCAGCCCGATTTTTCAAGATACCGTAATATCAGTATCCGAAAAGCATTCCGTTACAGACACCCCAGTGCAGTCCTTCTTTCTTGACCAAAACAGTGCGTCTCACGGTATCGTATGGCATATTTTTCTCGCCCTCAATCAACAGACAGGAAGCTACCGCCGTAGTATCGTCCAATTTTTCTATTTCCACCTGCCTTACCTCCGAGTGACGCTTTTTCAAGAATGCTTTGTCCTCTTTCTGCATCTGGTCGGCAAACAACCGGCAGGACTCCTTTTGCGCACGGACGACATGCCGTTCTGCACGGACAAAATCGCCTTTCAGACAGGCCTGATAATAATTTTTTACCGCCTGTTTGGGTGTACAGGCGGTAAAAAACAAGACGATTAATAATCCTAAGCAAATGCGTTTACGCATGTACTAGAACATTTGCGAACGATTGTCGGAGACCTTGAACATTTTGCGCAGGGATGCAGTCAAACTTTGCTGCAGACGATTCATGAATCCCATTTCTTCCTGCTGCACATAAGCCTGCACCTGCTCTGCCTGATCAGCAGCGACAACACCGGCGGGAGACAATTTATCGGTCACAACCACATACATTCCCATTTCCCCTTTGTACAGACGGGGAGTATTGCTCTGTCCAAGACCGAACACGCGGCCGATCACGCCGGCCTCTGCACCGTAATGACCCAGATTGCGATCCGCAAAACGGAGGACAACCGTATCAACTGAGGTCTGATAAGTAGCAGCAATCTTGCTCAAACCGGATTTCATCAAAGGTTCGACTTCCTTGGTCAGCATTTCAGCCTTCTTGTCACGACGGACCATGGTTTCGGCATAAGTACGGACAAGGTCCAAACTGGCATAACCTTTGGGATAAATATCCTTCAAACTGGCCACGACGAACATTCCGTCAAAAGAGAACACTTTGGAGACATCTCCTTTTTTCGTGTCTTTATGATAAAGCCAGCGCACCAATTCACGGGAGGATGAAGGATCCAAACCAGGAACATTGTAAGATACGGCAGACACTCTTTCAAAGGAACGGCGATTGAGTTTTTCGGCGATGACCTTCTTATCGAACTGCTCGTAAGTAGTAGTACCGTTCATGAAATTATTGGCGGCACTTTCAATGTTGTCAATGGTTTCAGAGGATGCAGAAATCTGTTTTCTGCCGACAGCGACCTGCACTTTCGGAGCAAAAGCGGAAATTTCGTTGACCCGGAAGATATAGGTTCCGGCCGGATATTCCACCTTGACGATGCTACCGGCTTTGTGTCTGTATAAGGTATCAAAGAACATCTGTTCCATACCTCCATCGATGATCCAAACTCGGCCGGAATCCGGTTGTTGAGCCGGAGACATATCGGAACGACGGAGAGCCACATCATAGAAATCGGCACCGGACATCAGTTCACTGAAAGCGCTATCAACAATTTTCCTGCTTTCCGCTTCCTTGCGGGGAGCATTCTGCAGACCCGTTTTGGAAACGAATATGAAGTTGATATTCAAAGAATCCGGACGGCTTTTCGCATTCAACAATTTGGCAAAATACCAATAGTCAGCATCTACAAAGGGTTCCACGAATGTACCGACGGAAACACCGAACACTGCGCTGTCCAAACCGGCAGGAAGTTCGCCGCGCTTGTAATAAGTGCTGTCGTAACGGGAATCAACCATACGGGATACAAAATTGCGGGGATCGTCTGAACGGACGAATTCTTCATACTGTTCACGCACTTCTTTTTCGATGGAGGCCAAATCTTCGGCTGAGGGTTCAATGGGGAACATCACGTATTCCACATTACGCCATTCCTCATCCTGCTCGAAACGGTATTTGTTTTCATCATACCATTTCTGCAGTTCCTTGTCGGAAACGGAAATTTTGTCATCCGAAACGGAAGGATGACTGTAAGGGACCTGTACCAGACGGACGTTTGCAAGGGTAGATTCCTCAGCGACACGCATAGCGGCGAATGCCTTGGGGGTATAGGCTCCTTTGCTCAACAGATTGAAATATTTGTTCTGTTCGGCATCCCTTTCAATATATCTTTCCAAATCCATGTATGCACTGACAATGTTGCTGTCGTACTGGGACATGTTATCCAGAAAACTTTGAGCCAGCTGGCTGCTGTAGTTTCCATTGGCATCAGAAAAAAAGCGACGGGCATACATATTCGGATTTTCTCCGGCTACCAAATCACGCAATTCGTCGGAAGTAACGGTAATCCCCAGTGCATTCATCTGCGAATACAGGGTGACGGAATCAACTATTTCGTTGAATATCTGATCACGCAACTGGTACTCTTCCGCATGCGAGAGGGCAGCGCCTCCGTTTTGACGTTTGACCAAATCGCAGTAATGATCATATTTGTCTTCATACTCCGGATATGAAATTTTGGTTTTCCCCACCGAAATGAAATTGCTGTACGCCTTGTTGCTCGGTTTCTTCAAATCGCCGACAATGAACGCGAGAAGTGCCAAAGCCACAATGGTCAACAAGATTACGGAATGCTTTCTGATTCTTCCTATAACTGCCATTTTTCTTCGTTTTTGTTTTTTTGTTTTTGAAACTTTACAATGCGAAATTAATCAATTTGCAAAAGTAAACAATTTCCTGCTATGTTCGGAGGTTTTGAAAAAAATATTTTCACATTTACCCGTTCCGCCATATTGTCTTTTTGATTACCTTTGCATTCTGTTTTTAAAAAGCGAACACCATGAAAAAAGTTATGATTATCGGAGCCGGAGGCGTGGGTGCCGTTGTGGCTCACAAATGTGCTTCTGTACCGGAAGTTTTCGAAGACATTTTATTGGCCAGCCGGACCCAGTCAAAATGCGACAAGATTGCCGCTGCCATAGGGAAACCCAACATCCACACGGCCCAGATTGATGCCGACGATGTACCCGCCCTGATTGCGCTCATCAACGAATACAAGCCGGAACTGGTCATCAACGTAGCCTTACCCTACCAGGACCTTCCCATCATGGATGCCTGCCTGGCCACCCGTACCAATTACCTTGACACCGCCAACTACGAGCCACGGGATAAAGCCAAATTCGAATACAGTTGGCAGTGGGCTTATCAGGACCGTTTCAAGGAAGCCGGCATTTTGGCCGTATTGGGTTGCGGATTCGATCCGGGTGTCTCCGGAGTATACACGGCCTACGCTGCCAAACACCATTTCGATGAAATGCACTATCTGGACATTGTGGACTGCAATGCTGGCGACCATGGCAAAGCTTTCGCCACCAATTTCAATCCGGAAATCAATATCCGCGAAATTACCCAACATGGCCGCTATTACGAAAATGGGAAATGGATAGAAACCCAGCCTATGGAAATCCACAAACCCATCTGCTACCCCAACATCGGGAACCGGGAATCCTACCTTTTGTACCATGAAGAGCTGGAATCTCTGACCAAAAACTACCCGAGCATCCGTCGGGCGCGTTTCTGGATGACTTTCGGCGAAAAATATATTAATGTATTAAATGTTCTTCAGGAAGTCGGTATGACCTCCATCAAGCCCATATTGTATGAGGGAAAAGAAATCGTTCCGCTGCAATTCCTCAAGGCCGTACTGCCCGAACCTTCTTCCCTGGGAGAAAATTACAAAGGAGAAACTTCCATCGGATGCCAGATTCGCGGAATCAAGGATGGTAAAGAACGGACCTGCTACATCTGGAACAACTGCAGACATGCGGATGCTTACAAGGAAGTCGGAGCACAGGCTGTTTCTTACACCACTGGCGTTCCTGCCATGATTGGAGCCAAAATGGTCATGACTGGTCAATGGAGCGGCAAAGGCGTCTTCAATGTAGAAGAATTCGATCCGGATCCATTCATGGACGATCTGAACCGCTACGGGCTGCCCTGGAACGAACGCATTGACGAAGTACTTCCCGTCGAACAGTAGACCATGAACGAAAGACTTCATCTGCACACCGATGTCCAACGCATTGACACGGTAATCTTTGATTTCGGAGGTGTACTGCTGGACCTCAATCCGGACAAATGCCGCAGAGCCTTCCATGCTCTGGGCATACACCAGATTGAGGAATTCATCGACCGCTACCGTCCGAAAGGCCTGTTTTACGAATGCGAATGCGGCAACATCGGCCAGGAAGAATTCATCAGTGAACTGCAGAAACTTTCCCCCTTGGGAGCAAGCCGCAGGGATATCATTGATGCCTACACTTCTTTCCTGATTGATCTGCCAATACAAAAGTTGCAAATTATCAGGAATTTGAAAAGGAATCATCAGGTTTACCTGCTGAGCAACATCAACGAATTATGCTACAATTTCTGCAGTGCAGTATTCTTTACTCAGGAAGGCCTGCAGATTGAGGACTACTTCGACAGGATGTACCTTTCCTACCGCATGCACATTTGCAAACCGGATCCGGAAATCTACCAGATGATGATTGAGGATTCCCACCTGGATCCTTGCCGCACCCTGTTCATTGACGACAGCCGTTCCAACACCGATGTAGCGGACCGCTTCGGCATCAACACCTATCTGGCGCTTCCGGAGGAGGATTACCGTTCCCTATTTGAACTGCCTGTTTTCCAAAACGAAAGACAATGATTTTCGCAGATACCCACACTCACCTCTATTTGGAAGCATTCAACGAAGATCGGGAAACTGTCATCAGACAGTGCCAGGAAGCCGGTGTAAGGTATCTTTTCTTCCCTAACATTGACAAATCCAGCATCCGACCGATGCTGGATTTGTGTTCACTTTATCCGGACTGCTTCCCCATGCTTGGTCTGCACCCCAGCGAAGTTCGGGAAGATTACGCCAAAGTACTGGATGAGATCATGAGTCAGGCTGACACTGCCGATTTTGTCGGCATAGGAGAAATCGGCATGGACCTGTATTGGGATAAAACCTTCTTGGAAGAACAGAAAAAAGTCCTGTTTGAACAGTTGCTGTATGCCCAGTCACACGATCTTCCGGCCATCATCCATTGCCGTAAAGCCTTTGCCGAGACCTGGGATGTGCTCAAACAGTGCAAAGTCCCTCTCCGAGGCATTTTCCACTGTTTTGCCGGTGACACAGCCCAGGCACGGAAAGTCATTGAAAAAGGCTTTCTCATCGGAGTCGGGGGTACCGTGACTTACAAAAATTCAGGCATTCAAGACGTTGTACGCGACATAGAATTACAGCACATAGTATTGGAAACAGACTCACCCTTCCTTACTCCTGTTCCCTATCGGGGAAAACGGAATGCCAGTTACCACATTCCTCTCATCGCAGAACGTATTGCCGAAATCAAAAACATTTCCATAGAAACCGTAGCCACCGTCACCACCGACAACGCAAAACGATTGTTCAATCGGAATGATTAAAGTGAATCTATCAGTAAATCAACTGCTAAAAAATATTGATTTTTTTTTTAGAGAAAACGGAATTCCGTATTCAAATTATAACTACTTTTGCATGTTCATTTTCCCGCCTGTGGAAAACAGGTGGCAAAAAGGTTTACGGAGAGGTGTCCGAGTGGTCGAAGGAGCACGCCTGGAAAGTGTGTAAGTGCCAAAAGCGCTTCCAGGGTTCGAATCCCTGTCTCTCCGCCAAGTTAAATTTAGTTAAGTAATTAACGCATCTTAAAATCTCAAACTAAGTATGAAAAAGTTAATCGCATTATTTGCCATTGCAGGTCTTATGACCTTTGGCATGACCAATGTAGTCCGCGCTCAGGAAGCCGCTCCGGCAGAAGGCGACGCCGTTGAAGCGACGGAAGAAACCGAAGAGGTTGCCGCCGAAGCTACTGAAGCTGATATGGAAGCTGCCGCAGTGGAGACAGCAAAGCCCTTCAATCAGGTTTTGAAAGACAAGTTCATCGAAGGTGGTCCGGGTTGGATGACCCCTATTTTGATTGTTCTTATTCTGGGACTTGCTTTGGTTATTGAACGTACGATATACCTGAACCTCGCCACATCCAACAACAAGAAATTGTTGGAGAACATTGAGGCAGCTTTGGAAAAACATGATATCGAAGCTGCTAAGGAAGTTTGCCGCAACACCCGCGGTCCTGTGGCCAGTGTGTTTTATCAAGGTCTGATGCGCTACGACGGCAACTTGGACGACATTGAAAAAGCCGTTGTCTCTTACGGTGGTGTACAGACAGCCCGTTTGGAAACCAACATGTCCTGGCTGTCCTTCTGTATTGCCGTTGCTCCGTCTCTGGGATTCTTGGGAACGGTTGTCGGTATGGTGCAGGCATTTGATGATATTGAAAAAGCCGGTGATATTTCCCCGACCATCGTGGCTGGCGGTATGAAAGTGGCTTTGATCACCACCGTTACCGGTTTGATTGTGGCTATCATTCTGCAAGTGTTCTATTCCTACCTGATTTCCAAAGTTGACAGTTTGATGAACGATATGGAAGATTCTACCATTTCCTTCATGGACCTTGTCGTAAAATACAAAAATAACTAAGAAGAGCCATACGGTCGGTTAGTTACAGAGTATTCATATTAAAAATCACGACAATGGAACAAACTAAGAAATTAAGAACCATAAGCAATATTGTATTGCTGGTATTGGGAATTTTGGCAGCAGGTTCTTGTCTGGTGTTTTCCATGGGCAGCCAGGAAAGCCAGAGTGCGCTTAATTTCAGCATGTTCTTTATGTATGTGCTGATTGCATTAGCCGTCGCTCTCATCCTGTTCTTCATGATAGCCCAAACCATTTCCGATAAAAAAAGATTGGTGCGTGTCGGCATTTTGTTCGGAATCGCTGTTGTTGTAGTTCTTTTATCCTACTTGACAGCCAGTTCTGATCTTTCGGATGTGGCCACAAAATTGGAAGTCAGCCAAGGAATCTACAAATGGTCCGGAGCTCTTCTGAACATGGCTTACATTATGCTGGGAGCCGTTGTTGCAGCCTTTTTGGGCACGCTTGTTTATATTAAAACAAAAAAATAAGTCATTATGGCAAAAGGAAAAACACCGGGTTTGAACACGGGATCCATGTCAGACATCTCTTTTCTGTTGCTGACGTTCTTCCTTCTGACCTCTTCCATCAATACGGATCAGGGTATCCAACGCAAACTTCCCCCTCCAATCAAAGGAACGGAAGATGTGAAAATACACAAGAGAAACGTGCTGACGGTCTTGGTCAACATGAACGACCAGATTATGGTCAACGGTGAATTTCTGACGGATGTCAACCTCCTGAAGGATAAAACAAAGGAATTCATTCTCAATCCCGCGGATGATCCGACCATGTCGGAGAAGAAGTCCGTATTCGTGGATGAGTTAGGAGTCAATGAGATTGTATCCAAAGGCGTGGTATCCCTGCAGAATGACAGGGGAACATCCTACGAAACTTACATCTCCGTACAGAACCAGTTGACGGCAGCATTCAACGAAATGAAGGATGAGTGCGCCCAGAGACACTACGGAAAAGTGTTCAACCAATTGTCAACAAGTGAACGTAAGGTTGTGCAGAAGATTGTTCCTGTCAGCATTTCCGAAGCAGAACCGGTTAATTTTGGAGGAAAGAAATAATGGGTAGGTTTAAAAAAGACGTCAGCAAAGAGACACCGGAACTGAACATGGGTTCCATGTCCGACATCATCTTCATGTTTCTTTTCTTCTTCATGGTGATTACGACCATGCGCGAATCTCAATTGTTCGTACACATCCAACTTCCGAAAGCGACGGAAGTCCAGAAACTGGAAAAGAAGTCCCTCGTTGCCAATATCAACATAGGCGAGCCGAACGATAAGTATGTAGAGAAATTGGGACACGAACCTCGTATCCAGCTCAACGACCAGTTTGCTGAAGTTTCTGACATCATCGAATTTGTTGAAGTGGAAAAAGGAATGAGAGATGAAGCCGATCGAAACAAGATAACCTGGTCCTTGAAAGTGGATCATAAAACGAAGATGGGCATCGTTACCGATGTCAAACAGGAACTCCGGAAGGCAAGTGCCTTTAAGGTCAACTATTCGACATTGAAATCCATCAAATAGATAGATTTGAAAATACGCATTGAACGCCGAGAACTCTGTTCCCGGCGTTTTTTTTTATCCTGCAATTCATTCGGAATACAATAAAGCTGCCTGCAATCCGTTATAGCGGCATGAAGCATTTTGACAAAATGAAACAACGAATTCTTTGGACATTCATGCTATGCAGTGTCTGTCTGTGTCTTCCCAGCATGACTTACGCACAATGGAAGGCCGAAGCCAGACTGGACTCGAACCATCTCCTGATCGGAGACCAGACAAATCTATATATAAGCTGTCAGGGACCTGCCACTTACGTGCATCTGCCTCAAGCCTGTGACACCTGCCTGCACGGTCTGGAAATCGTAGCCCGATCCCCTATTGACACACAGATTGAGGAAGGAAATACCACCATCCGAATGACATGGACACTGACAGCCTTTGATTCAGGAAGGTACGAAGTTCCATCGCTCGTTTTCTTTGACAAAGACTCTCAAATGCTTGCATCCACCCCCCCCTTAACATTGGAGGTTCAGACCTTGGAAGTGGACACCAACGCTGCTATTAAGGATATCAAAAACATACTGCAGGCTCCGCTCACCTTCAAGGAAATAATGAAATATGGCCTAATGGGATTGGCTGCAGCAGCGATTATAGTCGCGCTCATCTGGCTGATTGTCTTTAAGATGAAGAAGAAACAACCGCAAAACACACGGCGTTCAAAACCCAAAGAACCGGCACATATCATTGCGCTTCGGGATCTGGAATCCCTTCGTCAAAAAAAATTATGGCAAAACGGAGAGCACAAATCCTACTATTCCGAACTGACCGATATTCTGCGGACCTATTTATACAATCGTTGGGATATTTCCGCTATGGAAATGGTGTCGGACGAAATCATGCAGGCCTTGGAACAACAGCCAGAAATCAACAGACAACACCGGAACTGCCTGCAAAGCCTTCTACGGACTGCTGATGCCGTCAAATTCGCAAAAGCCTGCCCAATGGCGGAGGAAAACACACTCGCATTTGAGTCTGTATACCACCTGGTAGAAGAGACCAAAGTTGTTGATAAAGAAAAGGAAACAGAAAAAGAAGGAGATTCGGATGAATAAGATACTCTTTATAGGAAATTTTCTGCACAACCTCACATTTGCCAATGCCTGGGTGTTGCTGTTTCTGCTACTGATTCCGGTTCTGACCGCCTTATACATATGGAAACAGAATGAGATGCAGGCTACCTTTACGGTTTCAAACGACAAGGCTTTTATGAAATCAAAAAAAAGCTGGAAAGCCCGCTTACACGTTCTTCCCTTTGCCCTGCGCATGGCAGCCCTCTGTTTTGTCATCATTGCGCTGGCTCGTCCCCAATCGAACATGTCGCACAAAAATGTAGACGTGGAGGGCATCGATATCGTCATGGCTTTGGATGTTTCCGGGAGCATGATGGCCATGGATTTTCAGCCGAACCGCTTGGAAGCCTGCAAAAACGTGATTGAAGAATTTGTAGACAGCCGTCCGAACGACCGTATGGGACTGGTTGTATACAGCGGAGAAGCATACACCAAATGCCCGCTGACCACCGATCATGCCACGCTGCAGAACAGTTTGGCCGAAACCAAATTCGGAATCATTGATGACGGAACAGCCATAGGAGATGGTTTGGGAACCGCCATCAACCGATTGAAAGAAAGCCAGGCCAAAAGCAAAGTAATCATACTGCTATCGGATGGTGTGAACAATACCGGGTACATGGATCCTCTCTCTGCCGCCGAAATTGCAAAAAACAAAGGCATACGGGTATATACCATCGGATGCGGAAGCATAGGAGAAGCCCCGATTGCCATTCCTCATTATGGAATAATTCGAACCAAAGTGGAGATTGATGAAAAACTGCTTTCAACCATAGCTTCCTCCACGGGTGGAAAGTATTTCCGGGCACAAAACAAGAACAAATTGAAGGAAGTGTATCACGAGATTGACCAATTGGAAAAATCACGCATATACGAAACGGTATTCACCAATCGGAGCGAAGAATTTTTCCCCTTCCTATGCATAGCGTTTCTGTTATTCCTGACAGAACTGATTTTAGAATACACTGTGTTTTACTTACGACCTTAGCCATGACCAATTTCGAACAAAACCAACCGGAAGAAATAGAACTGACGTTTGCCGAACGGGTACGCAACTCTCTGCGGAAATTTTGGAGGACAGTCAAGTATCTGGCCCATATTGAAAGGGACTCTGATCCGGAAACGGCCATTCAAAGTATCTCATCATCCATCGAATTCAAGGGAATCAATTTGTGGATTCTGGCCATTGCCATCCTGATTGCATCCATAGGATTGAACGTCAACTCTACCGCTGTGATTATCGGCGCCATGCTGATATCTCCTCTCATGGGACCTATCAACGGCATCGGACTCGGCATCGGCATCATGGACGAAAAATTACTGAAAAAATCGCTGAAGAATCTGGGTCTCATGGTAGTGATCAGTCTGATTGTATCCACCCTGTACTTCATACTGACACCTTTAAATGAAGCACGATCCGAACTGTTGGCCCGCACATCGCCTACCCTATTCGATGTATTGATTGCCTTTTTCGGAGGATTGGCCGGCATCATTTCCATCGCTCACAAAAAGCCGTCGCTTACCGTCATCTCCGGTGTGGCTATTGCCACAGCTCTGATGCCGCCTCTATGCACCGCAGGATACGGTTTGGGAACATTACAGTTTAGATATTTTTTCGGAGCCATATACCTGTTTTTCATCAATACGGTATTCATCGCTCTGGCCACATTTCTTATTGTACGCTACCTTCATTTTCCCTACAAAATTTTTGTAAACCCCCAACAAAAGAAAATAGTCAAAAGAAGCATCAGCCTTTTTGTTATCATTGTATTGATACCCAGTATTTTCTTTGCTATACAAGTGGTAAACGAGACCTCATTCAACAGCAACGTTTCCAGTTATCTGGCCGAACTTTCCAAGTCTCCGCTCATGGATGAGACACAAATCATTTCCGCAAAAAAGGAATTTTCCAGAAAACAATCGTCCGTCACGCTGACGCTTTTTGGAAAAGAACTGAGCAAAAATGAAATATTCCTGTTACAAAACGACATGGAAAATTTCGGATTAAAAAAGACCCGTCTGATTGTAAAACAGACAGAAAATGCCATTACTACAGCTTCCCAATCGGAACTTTTAGAACAGATGTTGAAAAAAAAGGACCGGCAGATCCAACGAAAAGACTCTCTGATTGAATCCCTGCAGCAAAGCATACTTCCTGTCAACACCGACTCCAATTTACTGAGGCATGTAAGTAAGGAAATGATGGTGCAATATCCTTTTGTACAAACTTTTTCCGTCAGTAATGCTATTTACACGAATCCGCACACACAGCAATCGGACACCATTCCCACCGCACTGATTACCTGGAAGAACAAACCCAACGAAAGCGCCAAACAACAAATGAGGGCATGGCTACAGATACGCTTGGACTTGGACACACTCATCATTGTTGAATAGCGTTATGCCCTCCTGTTTGAATCGGAACAGATGTAAAAAAACAAAATGATTTGAACATTTTTAAAAAAAAAGTCAGAATCGTATGTGATTTATTTATACTTTTGCAACGGCTGATTGTTATTCTTAATATATTAAAAATCAATAATTTCAGAAATACTATTTTAAAATACTCGAATTAAATACAGAGAAATGTACTGGACTTTAGAATTGGCATCGAAATTGGAAGACGCACCATGGCCTGCCTCCAAAGACGAATTGATTGATTACGCTGTCCGCTCCGGCGCCCCGCTGGAAGTGGTGGAAAATTTGAACGAAATCGAAGACGACGACGACATATTCGAGTGCATAGAAGACTTGTGGCCGGACTATCCGTCAAAAGATGACTTCTTTTTTCAGGAAGACGAATACTAAACATCACGTGATGCAGGGAAATTTCGGAAAACTCATACCCATTTTGCTCCTGATACTTTTTGCAGCTTGCGAAGCGAAAGAGTTCAGTGTAAACACTGAGAATCCGAAAGAAATCACCATTGTCTACGGACTGCTTCAGCCGGAAGAAACGACCCACTATCTGAAGATATACAAAGGCTTCCTGACGGAAGGAAGTGTTTTTGACGCAGCCAAGGACATCCACAACTACAGTTACATAGACAGCATAGACGTTTATCTGAATGAATACAAAGGGAAACAACTGCTCCGTTCCATTTTATTCGACACAACCACCTGTGTACCAAAGGATTCAGGAAGTTTCACCTACCCTTTACAGATATTGTACACGGCGCAAGCGAAACTGGACAAAGACCTGCACTACGAAATTGTCATTCGGAACCGCTATTCCGGAAAAGTCGTCAAAGCAGAAACGGAAATAGTAGGTGATGTACTGGTCACCAAACCGATGCGATACTCGAAAGAGCTGAACATCGGATACAACACCCAGAACATCCGGTTCAGGGAAGCCGCAAACACCTATTACTATGAAGCTTCTTTAACCTATTATTATACAGAATTACTGGAAGATCACTCTACACGGCAGGGCAAACCCGTCCTTTGGAAATTGGGAAACTGCGCATTCGAGCCTACGGCTTTTTACAAAGAGCTTAACATTTCCTATCAGGGAGAAGTATTTTACCGCAAAATAGCAGAAGCCATTGCGGATGATCCGAGTGTAGTATCCAGGCATACGGACTCCATCGTTCTCTGCATACACACTGCAGGAAAAGATCTGTACAAATACATGCTTGCCAGTTCCGCAAGCACAGGACTGAACCAGGAAAGGCTCACCTATTCCAATATCCGCAGTTACGAAAATGAAGAAGCTGCAGCCGAAAACAAAACGGACGGAAATGCATTGGGCATTTTTTCCACCAAAGGGACCAACACCGTCATGTTCAGAGACTTTGGCATCGTTTCACGCGATTCCCTTCTGCATGGGAAACACACCAAACACCTGAAATTCACGGATATCTATTAGGATGAAAGAAGATTGGCAAAAACGCTGGGACGAATTCCGGCAACGGATTCGGGACAAATACAGGCTCATCATCATGAATAAAGCCTTGGAAGAGAAATTCTCCCTGGAATTGTCCAAGTTGAACGTTTTTGTCGTACTGACCCTCGGTATTGTAACATTGATCGCTTTGACTACCCTGCTGATTGCCTTTACCCCCCTACGGGAATACATTCCGGGATATGGAAGCAGCAAGCAAAACAAGAAACTATTCGCTCTCCAGGTTCAAGTTGACTCACTGAAACAACAGGTGAACGCATACCAGGCATTCACAGAGAACCTGCAACAGGTATTCGTCAACGAAAATTTCGCATCCGATACCGACAATTTCCACATCACAGAAAAAAGTGCAGGCAAAACAGCTGAATTTGCATTCTCCAAAGAGGACAGCGCCATATTGAATATTTCTCTTCAAAAGATAGAAAACGAAGAGACGCAAACTCTTTCCATAAAAAGAAAAAGCAGAAAACAACGGCACATGTTTTTCCAGCCGGTTTCCGGCCCTCTGCAGACTGCCTACTCCTCCTCTCATCCCGAAATCCGCGTGCAAAACCTCCGCCAACAGACAGTACACGCCATTGCCGATGGGAACGTTGTGCTGGCAGATCCCTCCCGGGGAGAGATTTGTATACAGCATCCGGACAATACATTGAGCATGTACCGCCATTTGGGTTCCCTTCTGGTACAGGCAAATGAATATGTAAAAGGAGGTCAGGTCATCGCCCGCACTTCCGAAAAAGGAGGATACACCGCTTTTGAAATGTGGATGGAAGGGAAATCCGTCGATCCCCAAAAATATTTCATTTTTCAATAAAGACCGCTATGCCTCTGCACATCCTATACGAAGACAATCACCTGATTGCCATAAACAAACAGAGTGGGGAACTGGTACAGGGCGACAAAACAGGGGATTTGGCTCTCAACGAACAACTGAAACTGTTTTTGAAAGAAAAATACCACAAGCCTGGCAATGTGTTTTGCGGAGTCATCCATCGAATTGACCGTCCGGTCAGCGGAGCAGTTCTCTTCGCCAAAACATCCAAGGCCCTGAGCCGCATGAACCAACTTGTCAAAGATAGGGAAATAGAAAAAATATATTGGGGAATTGTACAGAATCGACCTCCCAAAGAAGAGGACACACTGATACACTACCTCCGTCGCAATGAATCCGAAAACCGGACCTATGTTTCAACGGCAGAAAGAGAAGGCTTCCTGAAATCTGAGCTGAGCTACCGCCTTATTGACAGTTCCGATCGCTATCACCTGTTGGAAATTCATCTGAAAACCGGGCGACATCATCAGATACGCGCACAATTGTCTGCTATAGGATGTCCGCTGAAAGGAGATTTGAAATACGGAGCTCCACGATCCAATCCCGACGGTTCCATCAGCCTGCACTCCCGATCCATCTGTTTTATTCACCCCGTCAGCAAGACAAGCGTGCACATCGTAGCTCCGCTGCCCGACGAAAAACTTTGGCAGTTTTTTTCCAAAAATGCGGAAAGCAAGGAAAAATGATGCCATTATTTTTCATTTTCTGCGAAAAATGAGTTTTTCTTAGAAAACATATTTACATAAGTATCAATATGCTGTGTTTTTTTATTAAAATTCACTCATAAACTAATACATTACAACACAGTATTTTATTTTTTTTCTTTTTTTTTGAAAGAAAAAGAAAAAAACTTCATTATATTTGCACATGACAAAATTCGATAATTGCCATGGAAACATTAACCCGATATACTCCCCTTTCCCGGAAAACGAGATCGGACATCCCTGTCCCAATCTGTATCGTTTCCGGCAGCCATTGGTATAGATACGACAGATTGAGGTCCAAATGCAAATTGGGCCAGAACAGATTCTGCCGAAGAGCGTCCCTATAATCAAGTGCGGCCGTTTATAGGGACTGTAATTTTCAGGTGCACACCAAAACAAAAGAATCAACTAACTCAAAATTCCAAAAAAATGAAAAACAATGAATTTTCCAAAAAATTCGGACTGAATGAAGAAGAATTGAATCAGATTGTCGGAGGAAGCTCTTTCATACTGGAAAGCTTCGTTTCCTGCGACTGTGGACTGACTAGTGAATTCTGCAAAGAACGATGTATCAATTGTGTAGAAATGAAATCATCTAAAGAAACCTGTTCTACCTTTGGTTGCCAAAGCGGCAAAGTTGTAAAATCACTGTGGTAAAAACGCAAATATCAATTCTTCGGATGTGCCTACGGGCACATCCTTCCTTCAAAACAGAAAAAATCATGGAACAACAACATATAGATCCTACTGCATATTACCAAATACATCCGAACTACACCCTGGTCCCGGGAAAACACGGCGCGTTTCTGACCAACAGCCGGGAAAATTCCATATTTTACCCAAATACAGAAATAGACACTAATTTTCTGCAGACCATTTCTCCACTCTACGCTTCCATTTTTGCCTATTGGGACGGAAGTCTGAACTATGAAGACACCTTGATGAAAATCAACCGGGAAACAGACATTCCCGTCGACACCCTGAAAAAATTCATTCAACCCTGTCTGGAAAACTCCGAACGAATGCTTCTGAAGTGGGGTGGAGAAAAACAGTCATTCGAATTCAACGCATGGATTCCCAAGCGATTCCTGGTCAAAAATTCCTCCCGTCAAGTGCGTAAAGACCTGCCTACTCCAAAGGATTTCCTACTGGATAAAAAAGATTGGGACCTGACGCAGGCTCGGACGCCCTATCCTTTCTCACTCAACATCATGTTGACCAATCAATGCCAGACCGACTGCCTGTACTGCTATGCGAACAAAAAGCAACGCGATTACCGGCCCCTGAAAGTAGAAAAATGGGAAGAAATCATTGACGAAGCCGAGCAGATGGGCGTATTCGACATCGAACTGAACGGAGGGGAAGTATTCCTGTATCCGAACATAGAACAGCTACTGGAACGCGTACACCGTTACGGATACCGGCCCTATCTGTCAACCAAAATTCCTCTGTCAGAAGAGCGCATTGAAAAACTGAAAGCGGCCGGCATGCGGGAACTGCAAGTATCCATTGACGCATGGGATTCGCCTGTGCTGGAAAAACTTCTGCACGTCGGACCCGATTATTTTCCCAGGCTGCAGAAAAGCCTGCACCTTCTGGAACAAAAAGGCATTACGGTAAAAGTCAAATCAGTCATCACTCGTTACAACGATGACCTGGAACTCATCACTCGGTTGTTGGACGGCCTGTCCGGCTATCACAACATCGTAGAAATCAGCCTGGCTCCGGGAGAATACAGCCTCTATAAAGGCGCCGAAGCATTCGCAGACTACCGCAGCAGTCTGGAACAATGGAAACGCATCAACGAATTGACAAACAACTATATTCAAAAACACACTTCCCCTTGTCAAATCGGTTGCCAGGCTCCCAGCAACCAGGAAGAATATTCCGGAGCTCTCAGCAAAAAAGCCGACCTTTTTGCCCAACGGAGCCGCTGTTCGGCGAACATCAGCGGACTGCACCTCCTACCGGACGGGAAAGTAGGTATCTGCGAAGAACTATATTGGAATCCTCGCTTCCTCATCGGAGACCTCCGCTGCCAAAGTTTGCAGGAAATATGGAATTCAGAAAAAGCCCTGAATCTATACCATCTGTCTCAGCAGGCTTTCCGAAAAGAAAGCGTCTGCAGTTTCTGCCCAGAATTCACCGATTGCCACCAGATTAATGGGGTATGTTGGAAATACATTCTGGAAGCATACGGAACAGACAACTGGGACTACCCAGATCCCCGCTGTCCCTACGCTCCTCCTGCCTTGAACAAATTTTACCTTCAATAAAAATCCATCTCTATGAAACAATCCAACATCTTCCGACGCACACTCGCCCTGATGGGCGACATGGCCTTCAGTTTTTTCACGACATGGGGCATTCTGCATTTGTTCAAGCCTCCCTTTCATATTTCCTATATGGAAAGTTTTCTTTGGGGAATGGCATTGTACTTCTTATTGTGCCAGATTCTGCTTCATCGTAGCATTTTTCAATATCTTCTGCAGATTCAAGGAAATGATAGAAAAGCTGCTTGGAAACATTTGGTGTGGAAATTGCTGCTGATTGTTTTCATACCATTGGTGATAAGCCAATGGTATATAGTGCCAATAGAACTTTTGTGGGAAAAGTTCAGGTCCCATTTTGATTGTGAGATATACTGCTTTGAATGTGTTTACTTCGGGGAGAACAATGCCCGGATGTTCCTCTGCCTTTGCTGCTATGCACTGCTGTTCGTGTGCGAGATTCTCTGCTTCTGCATCTGCAAAAAGAGCCTTGCCGAAAAGCTGTCAGGCTGTTTATTTATCAAAACGGAAAGACCGCATGCAATGGCTATTGTAGGAACATGGACACTCGCGCTGTTGCTGCTTGCATACCCGCCTCTGTGGAAGCACATGCAGGATAAAGGATACGATTATGCCGCTCACAATCTTGTACAGGAATTTCCTCCGGTTCCGTTCTTCGCCAAACAGCATCTTTCGCATACGTTCCGCAATGTAGCAATGGATCCGAAAACCTATCTGGATGGACTTTTTGAAAAATACGACATCGTATTCATCATCGAAAGGTCACATCCGGATATGGTACAATGGGATTTTTTTTCCGATTACATACTGAATGAGGATTTTGCACGAAAAGTCGGATATTTTTGCACTGAATACGGGACGGCCGCACAACAAGCTGAACTGGATAGTCTGCTCAACTGCCCTTATGCAGACGACACTTCCGCTCTTATAGCAGCGGCGAGCCTTATACGCGCATCTTCTACTAGCTGGCCGATTTACACCAACAGAAATATTTATGATTTCAGTCTAAAATGCAGAGAATACAATCTGGCTCACGACAGCAGTCTGCAGATCAGATGGTTTTTCAACAACATGAATGACCTGGGAGAGCAAGTACACAGTTACGTTGAAATGTTAAAGGAACAATGCAAAATAGACAGCATCTTGGGATGCGGTATAGCACGTTGTCATCAGTGGCAACTTCAGCACGATTCCATGCGAAAAAAAATGCTGGTTATTGTCAATAATTTACATGGATTCAGCCATATTTTCGAACATTATTCCACTACGATTGATTATGTCAAAAAGGCCTTCCCCGGCAAGGTGGGAGCCGCATACCTTCCTTCTCTTAATGCAGATAACACTTTCAGTACTTTTCAGATAGCCGGTGATGGATTATGGGATGCCGCAGCCAAAGGAATAAAAACCCCATTTGCCATGCCTCTGGAAGGCAGTGGTGTGGAAAATGACTTCTTCACTTGGACACAAAGTCCTTCCTACCGGGAAAAAATACGATGGAAAGACCTGTTTGACGGTATCATCTATTTGGGACCGTTAAAAGAAGAGTATTGGGACGAAAACGGATTTCCCTACTTATTCAAAGACTATGCTGAAACATTTCACAAACGTTGTAAAAACTTGCAGATGGAAGAATTCCTTGAGATAGAGGAATATTTTATGGAACACGGGGACCTGGGAATGCCAGCTCACAAATTCCTGTTAAAATCCTATAATCTCATGTACGAGAGATTCTATTATCTGCTATTATGCATGATCGGATGCGCACTGCTGTTCTCAAGCATACAATATGTGCGACAACGAATGAAAGCCAAGGCCTGAATCTGTATGCGGAAGGGATCTCACGACCGTTACCCCTTCACTACACCTGCATCCCTACACACGATTACACTCATCAATGCGGGGCAAGGTCAACCTTCCGCTACAAAGGCCAATAAAATATAAAGTCCTTATTCGGAGCTCCGTCCTGTTGCCGGCCCACTAACCCTTCCATTTGTATTAGGAAACATATCGAGCGCTCCGGGTAAGGACTTACCAAGAAACAACAAATAAACCCATATGCCATCCACTGACTCCCACCACTCCCTTCGCTCCGAAACGGTGCAAGAAATTCTTGAGCGCCCGCCCAAAGCCATAGTACGCTGGGGTATAAGTTTGGTATTTCTTATTTTGACAGGAATGGTGGCTGGCAGTTGTTTTATCCGGTATCCCGACGTGCTAAGAGCACCGATTGTCATTACGACGCAGAACCTTCCGGCCATTGTCATGGCACGCAGTACGGGAAAAATCGACACTCTTTTTGTACAAGAAAAACAAAAAGTGGAAGAAGGTCAGTTGCTGGCCATTATGGAGAGTACAACCGACTGGCAGGACGTGCTCTGGCTCAAAGAACACATAGGCGACAGTCTTCCGTCCGTTTTAAATTTGGGAGAACTGCAGGCATCCTATACCGACCTGTACAAAGCCAGAAACGAATACCACAACTTCAGTCGCACGAATTATCATGCTCGAAAAATCCGCCTCATCCGCCAGCAGATCGAAAATGGGCAATCCGTACTTCACAGTCTGAGAGCGCAGTTGAAGGACCAAAATGCTCAATTGGAAACCAGTCGGAACTTTTTTCTTCTGGATTCCGGCCTATATATCAAAGGATTGATTTCCAAATTAGAATACGAAAACGAGAAAAACAAATTCTTCCAACAGAAACAAGCCTGCCAGGAATGCGCCATACTTATTAGAAACCAGGAAATCGAACTCCTGCAATGGAAACAGAATATTCTGGAATTAGAGCAAGATCTGTTGCAACAGAACAATCTGCTGACAATGAATATCTCCGGCGCAGAAGACGCCTTAAGGGCCGGCATTGCAGATTGGGAACAAAAGTACATTCTGAAAGCTCCGCAAAAAGGCATTGTTGCATTGACAACCTATTGGCAGAAAAATCAAAACGTAAATGTCGGAGAAGCCCTGATTACCATCGTACCGATTGAACACAAGCACATTGTCGGGAAAATACAGTTATCCCCTCAAGGAGCCGGGAAAGTAAAAATAGGACAAAACGTCAATGTGAAATTGGATCATTTCCCCTTCCTGGAATACGGAGCCTTAAAAACCGTCATACGGGACATTTCCCTGGTTCCTACGGCTGACAGGGAAGGGAAAAATGTGTATCTGTTGGAAGTGGCATTTCCCAATCCCCTGATAACGACCTGCAACAAACGATTGAAATTTACACAGGAAATGAGCGGAACGGCAGAGATCATCACGGACGATATCCGTCTGATTGACCGTTTTCTCCGACCTGTCCGGGCCGTTCTCACTCAATAATCCTTCTGTTTATGCATAAAAAATTTCCCCTTTACAGACAATTGGATGCCAAGGATTGCGGTCCTACCTGCCTGCGGATGATCGCCCAATATTACGGCAGACACTATTCATTGGAAATGCTACGTCAGGCATGCTGCATCGGAAGGGAAGGAGTCAGTCTGCTAGGGATCAGCGCTGCTGCCGAATCTATCGGGATCAAAAGCATGGGGATGCGTATTCCGTTCGAAATGCTTTGCAAGACGCCTCTCCCCTGCATTGTCCATTGGAAACAAAGCCATTTCGTGGTTGTATACGATATTCACCAAACGGGAAAACATGCTCGGAACAAGAAGATGCAAATCTGTGTAGCCGACCCTGCCGCCGGTCTGATCCGATACGACAAGGACGAATTCGTCGCCTCCTGGACAGAAACCCGAGTCAACGAAACGGATGTTGGAATCGTTCTGACATTGGAACCTACACCCGATTTTTATGCAAATCCGGAAGAAAAAACGGACAAAACCCGTATCCGCTTCGCACTGGAATACCTGAGGCCCTATCGGAAACTGATTGTCCAATTGTTTCTGGGCATGCTGATCGGGACAGGCCTGCAACTGATGCTTCCTTTTTTTTCTCAAAGTATTGTCGACTATGGTATAGGCAACAACAACCTGCACTTCGTCACTGTCATCCTTTGCGCCCAACTGAGCCTTTACGTAGCCCAATCTGCGGTAGAATTCATTCGCTCATGGATATTGCTACACATCAGCACCCGTATCAACATCTCCATTATTTCCGATTTTCTCATCAAACTGATGAAATTGCCCATCGGCTTTTTTGACACCAAAATGATAGGAGACATCATGCAGCGCATAGGCGATCACGAACGCATTGAGACCTTCCTTACCTCCACCACCCTGAACACTCTTTTCTCATTCGTGAGTCTGATTGTATTCAGCGTGGTACTGGCATGTTACCATCTGCCATTGTTCGTAGTTTTCTGTATTTCCAGTGTGCTGTACGTTTTGTGGATCAGTCTTTTTCTAAAAAAACGAAAATCCTTGGATCATAAACGATTCGCTCAGGCATCAGCCGAGCAGGGCAACCTGTATCAACTGATTACGGGCATGCAGGAAATCAAATTGAATAATTGTGAAAGACAAAAACGCTGGGAATGGGAAAATATACAGGCTAAATTATTTAGAATCAGCATCAAGGGACTTTCCCTAAGCCAATACCAACAATCCGGAGCCATCTTTATCAACGAAACAAAAAATGTCTTGATTTCCTTTGTGGCAGCGGCTTCCGTCATTCGGGGAGATATGACATTGGGAATGATGACGGCAGTGCAGTTTATTATTGGAGAACTCAACGCCCCGCTCAATCAGATGATCGGATTCATACAATCTGCGCAGGACGCACGCATCAGTCTGGAACGTTTGGGGGAAATCCACAACCGCAGGGACGAAGAAGAGAACCCGATCACGGAACAGCTGTTTCAATTGCCGAAAGAGCATTCACTGCATATAGATCACCTGTTTTTTCGATACGATCCCCTTTCACCCGAAATCCTCCACGATGTCTGTCTGCAGATTCCGGAAGGCAAGGTCACCGCTATCGTCGGAATGAGCGGAAGCGGAAAGACCACACTCATGAAGTTGCTGTTGGGATTTTATCCTCCCGCATCGGGTGAGATAACGGTAGGCAGACACCCTCTGAAAGACTTCAACCACCACTTCTGGAGAGATTGCTGCGGAGCCGTCATGCAAGATGGATTCATCTTTTCTGATACCATTGCACGGAACATCGCAGTCGGAGAAGACAACATAGATATGGAACGACTGATGCATGCAGCTGAAACAGCACAGATTCGGGACATGATAGATTCGTTTCCCCTGGGATTTGATACCAAAATCGGACAGGAAGGCAAGGGAATCAGCCAGGGACAACGCCAACGCATCCTTATCGCCCGCGTCGTCTATAAAAATCCTGATTTTCTTTTTTTTGATGAAGCGACCAACGCATTGGACACCAATAACGAACGTATGATTATGGAAAATTTGCAAAAATTCTTCAAAGGACGGACAGTTATAATCATCGCACACAGACTCAGCACTGTACGGAATGCAGACCAAATTGTAGTCATTGACAAGGGAAGCATAGCGGAATGCGGTACGCATGAATCTCTCAGTGAAGCCCGTGGAGTTTATTATCAATTGGTTAGAAACCAATTGGAATTATAAAAAAAATAAAGCGACACACAAGTCGGAAGCCTATCCCATTTTTTTGTAATTTTGCCTTTTATTAAATACAAGGAAACATGGAAGAAGTAAGAGTCAGATTCGCCCCCAGTCCTACGGGGCCGCTTCATATCGGTGGAGTTCGGACTGCATTGTACAACTATCTGTTTGCCAAGCAACACAACGGAACACTCCTCCTCAGAATAGAAGACACAGACAGCAATCGCTTTGTCCCAGGAGCAGAAAATTACATCATTGAAGCATTCCAGTGGTTAGGCATTACCTTTGACGAAGGCGTGCACATTCCCAACAAAGAAGGAATATCGTACCGTCAGTCGGAACGCAAGCCCCTATACAGACAGTATGCCGATTTTCTTTTGGAAAAAGGAAGAGCCTACATTGCTTTTGATACACCGGAAGAAATAGAATCCAAACGACAGGAAATCAAAAATTTTCAATACGATTCCACCACCCGCATGCAGATGAAAAACAGCCTCACCCTTACGGAAGAGGAAGTACGCAATCGCATTGCCGCTGGGAAACAATATGTGATTCGCATTCTCATCGAACCGGGTGAAGATATTTGCGTACACGATATGGTCTGCGGAGATGTGGTCATCAACACCTCCATATTGGACGACAAGGTACTTTGGAAATCAGCGGATCAGCTGCCCACTTACCACCTTGCCAATATCGTTGACGACCACCTGATGCGAATCAGTCATGTCATCCGTGGCAGCGAATGGCTTCCGTCTGCCCCCTTGCACGTACTCCTGTACCGCTATCTGGAATGGGAGGACAGCATGCCGAAATTTGCCCACCTCCCGCTTTTGTTAAAACCGGAAGGAAATGGGAAATTGAGCAAACGGGACGGAGACCGCCTGGGGTTCCCTGTTTTTCCTTTGGAATGGCAGGATCCAAAATCCGGAGAAATCTCCATGGGATATCGCGAAAAAGGCTACTATCCGGAAGCTGTCATCAATTTTCTGGCCCTGCTGGGCTGGAATCCGGGAACGGAACAGGAAATTTTCAGCATGGAAGAACTCATACAGGCATTCTCTTTGGAAAGGGTCAGCAAATCCGGTGCCAAATTTGACTTTGAAAAAGCGAAATGGTTCAACCATAAATATTTGCAAATACAACCCAAGGAAAAACTTGTTCCAGAATTCGGAAAAATTCTGGAACAAAAAGGAATACACTGCAGCGAGGAATACAAGAGTGCCGTTGTCGAACTGATGAAAGAAAGGGCTCACTTCGTCTCAGACCTTTGGACGGAAAGTGCCTTCTTTTTCCAACGGCCGGAAAACTACGATGCCAAGGCCATAGCCAAACGCTGGCAAGAAGAAACGCCCCTCCACTTGAAGGCTTTCTGTGATATTCTCAGTCAGATCCAGCCCTGGGATATGCAAAAAGCACACGATTCCGTCATGCAGTACGTGGAAGAACACGCATGCAATATGGGCAAAATCATGAATTCCCTGCGACTCTGTCTGGTGGGTAAAACAAAAGGACCCGATATTTTCACTATCATAGACCTGCTCGGAGTAAAGGAAACCATTGAAAGAATCCATATCGGCATTGACAAAATACACCTGCAGGACTGACGTTTGACACGAACGGAACTCATGAAAGGAGACAACGCATTTTTTCCACTTTATAAGGAACAGAGCAAAATCTGCTCCAACCTGTTGCAGCATGCAGGAGAGCGTATACTCCTGAAAGGCCTGTGCGGAAGTGCCCGTGCTTTCTTTTTGAAAGCCTGCGCAGAACAAGTCTCCAAAGGATGCATGCTGGTAATGATTTCCCAGAAAGAAGAAGCTGCATTTTTCTACCACGATCTGGAAATCCTTTTCCAGGAAGAAGACAAGGATACCCGAGACAAACAGATTTTTCTGTTTCCATCCTCCTACAGGAGCCGTACAGCCGAAGACAAAACGGACCGTTTTCAGATGCTGCTGAGAACCCAGGTTGTCGAACAGCTTCCTCAAGCCAGAATCATCGTCAGTTATCCGGAAGCCCTGTGTGAAAAGATGGTATCCAGAGCCACTCTGGAAAAGGAAAGTTTGGAAATCCGCTGTGGAGAAAATCTTTCCATGGACGACATTGAAAGTTTTCTGTCCGAATGTGATTTCGAATACAGCAATTTCGTCTGCCAACCGGGAGATTATGCTGTAAGAGGAGGCATCATCGACGTATTTTCCTTTCTCAACGAACATCCCTACCGCATCGTTTTTGACGGAGACAAGGTGGAGTCCATCCGATTGTTCGATGTACACACTCAGGAATCCTTGCAACAGATACCTTCGATACGGCTGACAGCCCGACCTGCCGCTTCAGCGAAACAAACGGGGAAAATCAGCCTGTTTGCCATGCTTCCGGAAGGAAGCAGCCTATGGACCGATGATTTAGTATCCTGCTGTCACAGTGTAGATAAGAACAGGGACTATTTTACAGACACGGACTCTGATGAATACGTACAAACTTTTTTGGATGAAAAACTGTTTCTGCGGGAAATACTGAATTTGCCTCAAGTTTCTTTCGGAAACGGAAAATTGCAGGGAAAAACAACCCACACCCTGGAATTTCATACCAAGCCCCAAGACAGTTTCAACCAAAATTTCGATCTCTTGATAGATCAATGGATAGACCATTACGAAAAGGCCTATCTCAACTTTTTCGGTTCAGACAATGCCAACCAGCAGAAAAGGATACTGAATATATTGTCCGAAATACTGAAAACGAATCCGCGGTACAAGGATTTTTCGGAAAAAGAAAAACAGCATTGGGAAAAAGAAGTAATCCGCATGGCCGGATTCACTCTGCATGAAGGTTTTGTCGATCATGACCAGAAACTGGCATTCTACACCGACCATCAGGTCTTCAACCGCTACCACCGCTATCGCATCGAAGACAAATTCCAGAACAAAAATGCGATGACGCTGCAGGAACTGAACAGTCTGCAAATCGGGGACTACGTCACCCACATAGACCACGGCATAGGACGCTTTGCCGGATTGGAAAAATTGGATGTAAACGGGCATCAGCAAGAAGCCATCAAAATCATATACAAAAACAACGACATCCTCTACATCAGCATTCATTCCCTGCACCGTATTTCCAAATATTCCGGAAAAGACGGCATGGAACCCACGCTGTCCCGCCTGGGAAGCAATCATTGGAACAAAATCAAAGAACGGACCAAGGAAAAGGTCAAGGAAATGGTCATTGACCTGACCAGACTCTACGCCGAACGCCGACAGTCCGAAGGATATGCTTTTTCCCAGGATTCCTACCTACAGCAGGAATTGGAGGCCTCATTCATCTATGAAGACACGCCGGACCAACTGAAAGCAACCAGAGACGTCAAACAGGACATGGAAGCCTCCTTCCCCATGGACCGTCTGGTATGCGGGGATGTGGGATTCGGAAAAACGGAAGTAGCCATACGCGCAGCCTTCAAAGCGGCTTGTGACAACAAACAGACAGCGGTGCTGGTGCCGACGACCGTATTGGCATTGCAACACTACCACAGTTTCAGCGAACGACTGCAACAATTTCCTTGCAGGATAGCCTATCTGAACCGCTTCACCACGGCAAAAATGAAAAAAGAAATTTTGGAAGAGGTGAAATCCGGCAAAATCGACATTCTGATCGGCACCCATCGACTCCTCGGAAAAGATTTGGAATTCAAAGATTTAGGCTTACTTGTTATAGATGAAGAACAAAAATTCGGAGTGGAAGCGAAGGAAAAGCTCCGATCCCTCAAAGTCAACATCGACACACTGACCATGACGGCGACCCCTATTCCCCGAACACTTCAGTTTTCTCTGATGGGTGCTCGGGATATTTCCATTATGCAGACTCCTCCATTGAACCGATATCCCATTCAAACAGAAATCCATACCTTTGACGAAGCGTTCATACGGGAAGGTATTTCGCAGGAAATATGCCGTGGAGGACAGGTATTTTTCGTACACAACCGCGTTCAGAACCTGGCAGAAATAGCTGGAATCATACAAAGAAACTTTCCAGAACAGTCCATAGCCGTCGCTCATGGCCAAATGGAAGGCAGCCAACTGGAAAAAATCATGATTGATTTTATCGACGGCATGTACGATATTTTGGTCTGCACCACCATCATTGAATCCGGTTTGGATATTCCCAATGCGAATACCATTTTCATCAATGAAGCCCAAAACTATGGTTTGAGCGACCTGCACCAACTGAGGGGAAGAGTTGGACGAAAAAACAAGAAGGCCTACTGTTATCTTCTGGCCCCTCCGCTGCATACCCTTTCAGAAAACAGCCAGAAACGGCTGCGCGCCATAGAGGAATTTTCCGATATCGGCAGCGGATTCAATATTGCCATGAGAGATTTGGATATCCGTGGAGCGGGAAATTTACTGGGGGCAGAACAGAGCGGATTCATCACAGAAATCGGATATGAAATGTACCAGAAGATTCTGGAAGAAGCCATTTACGAGCTCAACAATTCGCGCCCGGAGATGCAAGTAAGAGAAGACATTTCCTATGTTAAGGACTGTACACTGGAAACAGACCTGGAAATACTCATTCCAGATACTTACATTGGAGACAGCAACGAAAGACTGATTTTATACAAAGAAATCAATACATTGAAAAACAAGGAGGATATTCTTCGTTGTCAAGAACGCATACAGGACCGATTCGGTCCCATCCCGAATGAAACCCTGGAATTATTCCATAGTCTCAGCCTGCGCTGGTTATCCAAGGAAATAGGCTTTGAAAAAGTCATGCTAAAACAAAAAAGACTGATATGCTATTTCGTCAAAGACGAACACTCCCCTTACTTTGAAAGCGAACAATTCCAGCATATTCTGAACTATATACAGAAGTATCCGAATCACTGCCGCATGAAGGAAGAACCGGGTAAACTCAGCCTCATATTCAACGGAGTATACGACGTATCCAGCGCCATATCCGTACTGCTTCCTTTAAAACATACCGAAACGGAAGCTTGAATCTCCACTCTAAACAAGTTTGATTTACTCAACAAAAAAAGAGGAACGGTCTCTGACCATTCCTCTTTGCTGTTATACGGCCAATATGGCTTATTCTGCCTTGGTTTCTTCAACTGCAGGAGCTTCTGCTGCGGGAACTTCTGCAGTTTCGGCTTTCTTGCGACCTCCACGACGGGTAGCCTTTGCTTTGGATTTCTGGCTACCTTTGTTCTGGGTGTAGGTTTCGTTGTAATCGACCAGTTCCATCATGCACATTTCAGCGGCATCTCCCAAACGGAAACCCGTTTTCAGAATACGGGTGTAACCTCCGGGTCTGTCAGCAATCTTAGTGGAAACGTTACGGAACAATTCGGTAACGGCTTCCTTATTCTGCAGATAGGAGAAAACCACACGACGGGAATTGGTGGAATCTTCTTTTGCCTTGGTCAACAAAGGTTCGACATATTTTCTCAAAGCTTTGGCTTTTGCAACAGTGGTATTGATTCTCTTGTTGAGGATCAAAGAAGCTGCCATATTGGACAACATCGCCTGGCGATGGGCATAGGTTCTGCCTAAATGATTTACTTTTTTTCCGTGTCTCATGTCTTAATTTTCTTTTTCTAAATCCAACCTATATTTTGAAATATCCATACCGAAATCCAAACCTTTGGACTTCACTAACTCCTCAAGTTCATTGAGGGACTTTTTACCGAAATTACGGAATTTCAGCAACGCACTGCGCTGAATCGTCACCAAATCACCCAAGGTTTCCAAATCTGCCGATTTCAAGCAATTCAAAGCACGCACCGAAAGATCCAGATCCGTCAGTTTGGTCTTCAGGATTTGACGGATATGCAAGGCATTTTCATCAAACTCATCGCTCAGCACGATTTCATCGCCATTCATCGTAATTCTGTCTTCGGAGAAAAGGATAAAGTGCTGTATCAACACCTTGGCTGCCTTTTTCAAAGCTTCTTTCGGATGAATGGAACCATCGGTCGTGATTTGGAGAATCAACTTTTCATAATCAGTCTTCTGTTCGACACGATAATTTTCAAAGCGGTACATCACATTCTTAATGGGCGTGTGAATGGAATCAATAGCAATGACACCCGGTTCGTTGTGCAATTGACGGTTGTCTTCCACACTGACATAGCCGCGACCTTTGTTAATCGTAATCTCCATATCCAACTTCACGTTGGGTTCCATGGTGCATATGTGCAAATCTTCATTGAGGACCTGAAAACTGCTCAGATATTTGTTCATATCTCCAGCCTTGAATTCCTCTTTATCGGTAATAACAAACCTGACTTTTTCTTCGGTCTGGTCTTCGATTTTTCCTGCCAAACGAATCTGTTTGATGTTCAGAATGATATCCGTAACATCTTCTATGACACCAGGAATGGAGGAAAATTCATGAGGGACTCCTTCGATCTTGATGGATGTAATGGCAAAGCCCTCCAAGGACGAAAGCAGTACCCTTCTCAAAGCGTTACCAATGGTTGTAGCATAACCGGGTTCCAACGGACGGAATTCAAACACGCCGAAAGAATCGGAAGACTCAAGCATCAGCACTTTCTCTGGTTTCTGAAAAGGTATGATTACCATATTTTGTGTTTTTTTTAATGTTTACTAAGCGATTATCTAGAATACAAGTCAACTATCAACTGTTCGTTGATGGTTTCTGGGATGGCATCTCTTTCCGGAACCATCATCAGTTTGCCGGCCATCATGCTTTCATCCCATTCCAGCCAAGGATACTGACTGGCGTTGCGACGACTCAAGGAATCAGTAATCGCTTCCATAGCTTTGGAACGCTCGCGGACTCCGACCACATCCCCCACTTTCAGAGTGACGGAAGGAATGTTCACCACATTGCCGTTCACCACAATATGCTTGTGGGAAACCAACTGACGTGCAGCTGCACGCGTAGGAGCAATTCCCAGACGGTATACCACGTTATCAAGACGGAATTCAATCATTTGCAAAAGGATTTCACCAGTGATACCTTTCTTGGCAGAAGCTTTATGGAAAAGATTTCTGAACTGGCGTTCCAAAATACCGTAGGTATATTTCGCCTTCTGCTTTTCCTGTAACTGCATTCCGTATTCCGAACTCTTTCCACCACCTCTTTTCTTGTTGGCACCATGCTGCCCCGGAGGATAGTTTTTCTTTTCCAAATATTTGTCGGGACCATAAATGGGTTCCTTGAACTTTCTTGCAATCTTGGATTTCGGACCTATATATCTTGCCATATCTATCTTTTCTTCTAAAAGTTAAAAAAAATGTTGTTGTTAATTATACACGACGTCTCTTCGGAGGTCTGCATCCATTGTGAGGCAACGGAGTGACATCAATGATTTCAGTCACATCTATACCGGCGGCTGCAACAGTACGGACAGCGGATTCACGACCGCCTCCCGGACCTTTTACAAAACATTTCACTTTGCGCAATCCTAAATCATAAGCAACCTTGGCTGCATCTTGAGCGGCCATTTGGGCAGCGTACGGAGTATTCTTTTTGGAACCCCTGAAGCCCATCTTTCCGGCAGAAGACCAGGAAATGGTTTGTCCAGCATTGTTGGTTATGGTCACAATCACGTTATTAAAAGACGCTTGGACAAACACCTTACCCACTGCATCTACTTTTACAACTCTTTTCTTCGTTACTTTCGTTGTTTTTGCCATATTCCTTATTGTTTAAGCTGTCCTATTATTTCGTTGCTTTCTTCTTGTTGGCAACTACTTTCTTTCTACCTTTACGTGTTCTCGCGTTATTCTTGGTGGATTGTCCTCTCACAGGTAAACCAAGACGATGACGAATGCCACGATAACAACCGATATCCATCAGTCGTTTGATGTTCATCTGCACTTCGGAACGAAGCTCGCCTTCAATCTTCATCTCACCGATGATTCCACGGATGGCGGCCAATTCATCGTCGTTCCAGTCCTGAACTTTCTTGTCAAAAGAGATATCGGCCCTTTTCAGAATATTCTGAGCCGTAGTCCTACCTATTCCGTAAATGTAGGTTAAACCGATTTCTCCTCTCTTGTTTTTAGGTAAGTCAATACCCGCAATTCTTGCCATATACTTCTATTATTGTTTTAAAGTTAATTTTACCCTTGTCTTTGTTTGTATTTCGGATTCTTTTTGTTAATTACATAGACGACTCCTTTGCGACGCACGATTTTGCAATCGTCTGATCTTTTCTTTACAGATGTTCTTACTTTCATAATGCTGTATAAATAAATCCCTTTTAATTTTTGTATCTAAAAATAATTCTTGCTTTACTCAGGTCATAAATGGACATTTCCATTTTCACTTTATCGCCCGGGAGGATTTTGATGTAGTGCATCCGCATCTTTCCGGATATGTGGGCGGTAACGATATGGCCATTTTCCAGTTCGACCCGGAACATTGCGTTTCCCAACGACTCCTTTACGATTCCGTCCTGTTCGATTGATGATTGTTTTGCCATTTACGCATTTTTTTGATTTAACACTTCTTCTACAAACTCATATGTTGACAACAGCTCCGTACCATTCTCACGGATGGCAATCATGTGCTCGAAATGAGCCGAAGGCTGTCCGTCTGCAGTTCGGGTGGTCCATCCGTCCTTATCGAAACGGATATTTCTCACCCCAAGATTGATCATAGGCTCAATGCAGAGCACCATGCCCTTCTTTAAGCGAATTCCACATCCCTTGACACCATAATTGGGCACATCGGGCTTTTCGTGCATAGAACGGCCACAACCATGTCCGACCATCTCACGGACCACTGAATACCCATAGGATTCGACATACGATTGAACAGCATGACCTATGTCTCCAATACGATTCCCGGCCACTGCCTGTTCTATGCCCTTGTACAGGGATTCCTTGGTTCGCTGGCAGAGCAGATGAATTTCCTCGGAAACGTGCCCCACTTCAAAAGTGTAACAGTAGTCTCCATGGTATCCGTTCTTGTAAGCTCCGCAATCCACTGAGACGATATCACCATCCTGCAACTCCCGATCACTCGGAATACCATGCACCACCACCTCATTCACCGAAAGACAAAGTGCTGCAGGATATCCTTCATAACCTTTGAAGGAAGGCTGCGCACCATTGTCCCGGATGAACGTTTCGGCGACTTGGTCCAAAGTTTTCAAGGAAACACCCGGCCGAATCAGTTTGGCTACTTCGGCTAAGGTTTTGCCTACGATCAAAGCACTCTCTTTCATCGCATCAATTTCCTTTTCTGTCTTCAAGTGTATCATCTCACGTATGCCTTTTACAAATTACATCACCGAAGGAAGAGGAGTACGCCCCTTAATGTGACCGGATTTGGTCAAGCCATCATAATGTCTCATCAGCAGATGACTTTCAATCTGCTGCAAGGTATCCAGGATAACACCCACCATAATCAGCAGAGACGTACCGCCGAAAAATTGGGCAAACTGCTGATTGATTCCGAACAGACGGGCAAATGCAGGCATAATGGCGACAAAAGCCAGGAAAATAGACCCGGGAAGTGTCACTCTGGAAATGATGTTGTCTATGAAATCAGACGTTTTCTTACCCGGTTTGACACCAGGAATAAAACCTCCGTTCTTCTTCATTTCGTCTGCAATCTGCACCGGATTGAAGGTGATGGCAGTATAGAAAAAGGTGAAAACAATAATCAAAACAGCGTACACCAAATTGTACCAGAAACCATTGTTGTTTGTCATTGCGGAAGCGAAGGCGCCCATGGTCTCGGTATTGTTGGAGAATCCCATAATCGTCAAAGGCAGGAACATGATTGCCTGTGCGAAAATGATAGGCATAACACCAGCGGCATTCACCTTGATAGGAAGATACTGACGCTGCCCGCCATACTGACGGTTACCGACGATACGCTTGGCATACTGCACCGGAATTCTGCGCGTGCCCTGCACCAAAAGGATGCACACCAGAATCACTGCCACCAGAACAACGATTTCAATCAGGAAGGTGACAAGACCGCCATTTCCGCTTTCTGCTACTTTGGATGCAAATTCCGCAGAAAGTGCGAAAGGCAGACGGGCAATAATACCAATCATAATCAGGAGAGAGATTCCGTTACCGATACCCTTATCGGTAATTCGCTCACCCATCCACATGATAAAGAGCGTACTGCAGGTCAACACTATGATAGAAATAATCATGAAGGAAGCAGGCAGACTTCCGCCCATCACGGGATTTCCGTGAAAATCGTGAAACACACCCGAACTGAGTCCTACCTGATTGACCAAATTAGTGATGTAGGCCGGAGCCTGAATCAAGGTCACGACAATCGTCAACATTCGGGTTATCTGATTCATCTTCTTACGGCCACTCTCGCCTTCTTTCTGCAAACGCTGGAAATACGGGACAACCAACATCAGCAACTGCACCACGATAGATGCGGAGATGTAGGGCATGATACCCAGTGCAAAGATAGAAGCATTAGAGAAAGCTCCTCCGGAAAACATATCCAGCAAGCCCAACAAGCCTTCGCGGGAATTGGCCGTGAATGCGGAATGGGACAAGGCCTGAACATTGACGCCGGGAAGAGCAATATAAGACCCTACCCTGAATATCAAAATAATACCTAAGGTATACAGAATCTTCTGACGTAACTCTTCTATGTGATAGATGTTCTTAAGTGTGGCTATAAATTTCTTCATTTTACAGTTTTATTGCGTTTCCACCTTGTGCCTCGATTGCCTCAATTGCTTTCTGAGAGAATGCGTGCACTTTCACTTCTAATTTTGCGGTCAACTCGCCCTTAGCCAAAACCTTTATCATATCTTTTTTGGAAGCCAGTCCATGCTGAACGAGGACATCCACATCAATGGTGGAAATACCTTTGTTATCATAAAGATATTGGAGTGTGGACAAATTGATAGGCGTGTATTCTACGCGATTAATGTTCTTGAATCCGGATTTCGGAACGCGTCTGTACAAAGGCATCTGACCACCTTCGAAACCAGGTTTGCGAGAATAACCGGAACGGGACTGGGCACCTTTGTGACCTTTGGTGGAAGTACCACCTTTACCAGATCCCTGACCTCTACCGATTCTTTTCGAATGTTTTGTTGCTCCTTCAGCCGGTTTTAAACTATGTAAATTCATATCTCTTTATCGTACTTTCTATTTAAAACTAAATTTCTTCTACTGTCACCAAGTGTTTCACGACTTCGATCATACCCATGACCTGAGGAGTTGCTTCCACTTCGACAGAATGATGCATTTTTTTAATGCCCAAAGCAGCCAACGTCAATTTCTGTACTTTAGGTCTGCTGATTTGACTACGAATCTGTGTTACTCTTAACTTTTTCATATTGCTCCTTTATTATCCGTTAAACACTGTTGACAATTCTACACCACGCAGCTGAGCAACGGTGTAAGGATCTTTCAACTTCGTCAAAGCATCAATCGTAGCCTTCACCACACTGTGGGGATTGGACGAACCTTTGGATTTGGCCAGCACGTTCTTCACACCCACGCTTTCCAGCACGGCACGCATAGCACCACCGGCGATAACACCGGTACCCGGAGTAGCCGGACGAATGAAAGCAATGGCACCACTGTACTTACCTTCCTGGGGATGAGGAATTGTACCATTGATAACGGGAACGTTCACCAAATGTTTTTTCGCGTCTTCAACACCTTTTTGGACGGCCACATTTACTTCTTTGGCCTTTCCGAGACCGTATCCGACGATACCGTCCTCATTGCCTATCACCACAATGGCCGAAAAAGTGAAAGTACGACCACCCTTGGTGACTTTGGTCACTCTCTGAACGCTGACAAGACGTTCTTTAAATTCGATTTCGCTAGTCTTTACTCTTTTAATTGTCGACATTCTTCTCTCTGCTTTAGAAAATTAAACCTTCTTCTCTCGCTGCCTCGGCCAATGATTTTACCCTGCCGTGGTACAGATATCCGTTACGATCGAAAACGACCGTCGTGATACCGGCTTCCTTAGCCTTCACAGCCAAACATTTGCCAACCGATTTGGCTTGTTCCACTTTATTCACTTTCTCAGTGTCCTTCAGATCCACCATAGAGGAAGCGGACACCAAGGTAACGCCCTTCACATCGTCAATGATTTGGGCATAAATCTCACGATTGCTTCTGAAAACAGACAATCTGGGGCGAGCTTCCGTCCCCTTGACTGCTTGCTTGATTCTATTCTTAATTTTAAGTCTTCTATAAGTCTTACGATTTTTCGTTCCCATCCTACTTGGATTTTATATGTTTCGACATTATTTCTTTTCTGCAGATTTTCCTGCTTTCTTTCTGACGACCTCACCCTGGAAGCGGATACCTTTTCCTTTGTAAGGCTCAGGCTTACGATAAGATCTGATCTTGGCGGCAACTTGTCCGAGCAATTGTTTGTCGCAACTGGTCAGTTTGATGATGGGGTTCTTTCCCTTTTCCGTAACGGTCTCCACCTTGATTTCAGAAGGAAAATCAAAGATGATGTCATGGGAATATCCTAAGGAAAGATCGAGTTGTTGTCCTGTAGCCTGGCATTTGTAACCGGTACCGACCAATTCCTGAACAACCGTAAAACCTTCGGAGACACCTTTCACCATATTGAACAGCAAAGCTCTGTACAAGCCGTGCATGGCATTGTGACGCTTCTGATTGTCACAAATGGTCAGATTCATCACTCCATCTTCCATGTTTAAGGAAACACAGGGATCAACATACTGTTTCAATTCACCTAATTTGCCTTTCACAGTCACGACATGGGATTTTTCATCCATATTGATAGTGACACCGGCGGGTATTGTAATGGGTAATTTTCCAATTCTTGACATAATTCTTTCCTCCTATTAGCTAACGTAACAAATCACTTCGCCACCCACATTCAGGGATCTTGCTTCCTTATCGGTAACCATTCCACGGGAGGTGGAGATGATGGCGATACCCAATCCGTTCAAAACACGCGGAAGTTCGTCAGCGCTGACATACTTACGCAGACCGGGACGGCTGATACGCTGCAAATTGGAAATGGCACACTGTTTGGAAACCGGATGATATTTCAAAGCGATCTTGATGATACCCGGATTCCTGTCATCCTCAAATTTATAATTCAGGATATAACCCTTCTCGAAGAGAATCTTGGTTATTTCCCTTTTCACTTTCGAAGTAGGGACTTCCACTACTTTATGATTTGCCATCACGGCATTTCTGATTCTTGTCAAATAATCTGCTATTGGATCCGTATTCATTTCTATTCCTTATTAATATTACCAACTTGCTTTCTTAACTCCAGGGATTAAACCTTTCGAAGCCATTTCGCGGAAATCGATTCTGGAAATACCGAAAGTCCTCATATATCCTTTGGGACGTCCCGACAATTTGCAACGGTTGTGCATACGAATGGGATTTGAGTTCAACGGCAACTTCTGCAAGGCGATGATGGCCGCCTCTTTTGCTTCGTAATCCGCAGTCTGACTACTAATAATTTTTTTCAATTCAGCACGTTTTTCGGCGTACTTAGCAACCAAATTGGCTCTCTTGATTTCTTTTGCTTTGAGTGACTCTTTTGCCATAACTATTTCTTCTGATTTTTGAAAGGTAATCCAAACTCTTTTAACAAAGCCAGACATTCCTGGTCATTGTGGGCCGTCGTTACGAAAGTGATATCCATACCATTGATCTTGTTGATCTTGTCAATATCAATTTCCGGGAAAATGATCTGTTCCTGGATACCCATGGTATAGTTTCCTCTTCCGTCGAACCCCTTGTCACTGATACCCCTGAAATCACGGATACGTGGAATGGACACGGAAATCAGACGATCCAAAAATTCATACATGCGTTCACCACGAAGCGTGACTCTCACACCGACGGGATTTCCTTTTCTCAATTTGAAATTGGAAATGTCCTTACGGGATTTGGTTGCCACGGCTTTCTGACCGGTGATCATCGTCATTTCACTGATGCCGATATCAATAAGTTTGCGGTCAGCAGTTGCTTCTCCAATACCCTGATTCACGCAGATCTTCGTGATTTTGGGTATACGCATAACCGACTTGAAACCGAACTGCTTCTTTAACTCAGGAGCAATTTCATTAATGTATTTCTCTCTTAATCTAGGTACGTATGCCATTATCTAATGTCCTCCCCTGTCTTTTTTGAAAATCTAACTAATTTACCGTTTTCATCTGCATGACGGCCGATACGGGAAGCATTACCCTTGGCATCTACCAACATCAGATTCGAAATATGAATGGAAGCCTCACGCTTTACCAATCCGCCCTGCGGTTTCTGTGCGGTGGGCTTCGTGTGTTTGGTGACCATGTTCACACCTTCCACAACAGCTCTGTACTTCTTGACTTCTACTTTGAGGACTTTTCCAGTCTGGCCTTTGTCATCTCCCGACAACACTTTGACCATGTCTCCTTTTTTGATATGTATCTTCATTATTCCTTATTTTTCCTTTTAACTACTAACGAAAAACGAACATATTACAACACCTCAGGTGCCAGAGAAACGATTTTCATGAATTGCTTCTCTCTCAGTTCACGGGCAACGGGTCCGAAAATACGGGTGCCTCTCAATTCGTCGGCAGCAGTCAGCAATACGACCGCGTTGTCGTCGAAACGGATGTACGAACCGTCATTTCTGCGGATTTCCTTTTTCGTACGAACTACAACTGCCTTCGAAACAGTACCTTTCTTAATATTACCGGAGGGAACAGCGTCCTTCACCGTGACAACGACCTTGTCGCCTACACTGGCATAACGTTTCTTGGTTCCTCCCAAAACGCGGATACACAAAACTTCTTTTGCACCGCTATTGTCTGCTACGGATAATCTCGATTCTTGCTGTATCATACCTACTTAGCCCTTTCTATAATTTGCACTAAACGCCAGCGTTTGTTTTTGCTTAACGGTCTGGTTTCCATAATTCTGACAGTATCGCCGATTTGGCATTCCTGATTTTCATCGTGAGCCATAAAACGAGAGGTCTTTCTCAAGAATTTACCATATTTCGGGTGTTTGAATTTGCGCTCGACTTCCACCACTATGGACTTCGTCATCTTATTGCTGACAACGACACCGTCTCTCACTTTTCTAAAATTTCTTTCCATCTTGTCTTCCTATTTTTGGGATTTCAATTCAGCAAGCTCACGTTTACGGATCTCCGTTTTCAATCTTGCTATCGTTCTTCTATACTCTTTGATTCTGTTTGGATTTTCAATGGTAGAAACCGCGTGATGCAATTTCAATTTTGCCAATTGACTCTCTTCTGCATCCAATCTTTCATATAATTCTTTAACGGAATATTCCGTAATCACTACTTGTTTCATTGCTCTTCAATTAAACTGTTTCTTCTGAATAATCTCTTCTTACAATAAACTTGGTTGCAATCGGCAGTTTTTGAGCTCCCAAACGCATAGCTTCCTTGGCAACTGCTTCGCTGACGCCGTCAGCTTCAAACAGAATTCTACCGGGAGTTACACAGGATACAAAGAACTCGGGACTACCCTTACCTTTACCCATACGAACATCCAAAGGCTTGCGAGTAATGGGTTTATCCGGGAAAATACGAATCCACAACTGACCTTCACGTTTCATATAACGAGTAATGGCCTGACGGGCGGCCTCAATCTGTCGTCCAGTAATCCAGCTCGTTTCAAGCGCTTTCAAGGCAAAGGAACCAAATGCTATCTCAGCACCCCGTTTGGTGTTACCCTTCATTCTGCCTTTCTGGACTCTCCTAAATTTCGTCTTTTTTGGTTGTAACATTTCTTCTGATATTTTTTAATTACAAACTCTCTTCTTTAATTATTGGCTCTTTCTCTTCTAGGGCGACCTTCTCCGCGACCTCTTCTCTGACCTTGGGGTTTGCCGTCTCTCACATTTTCAGCCACATTTTGGAATAAGTCCCTCTTGCCATAAACCACTCCACGGCAAATCCACACTTTCACGCCTAAACGGCCGTAGGTGGTGTGAGCTTCAGCCTGACTGTAGTCAATATCGGCACGAAGGGTGTGCAGAGGAGTACGACCCTCTTTGAAATGCTCCGTTCTAGCGATTTCCGCTCCGGCTATACGTCCGGCGATGGTCACCTTGATACCTTCGGCACCGGCTCTCATGCTGGAAGTGATGGCAGTCTTGATGGCACGACGATAGAACATACGGCCTTCTATCTGACGGGCGATGGACTGGGCAACCAAAACAGCATCCATTTCAGGACGTTTGATCTCCTGGATATTGATCTGGACTTCCTTGTTGGTGATCTTTTTCAGTTCTTCCTTCAATTTGTCCACATCATTACCACCTTTACCGATGATGTAACCCGGACGAGCAGTATGAATGGTGATGGTCACCAGCTTCAACGTACGCTCGATATAAATCTTGGAAACACTTGCTTTCTGCAAACGGGCGCTGATATAATTTCTAATTTTGACATCTTCGACCAATTTGTTCTCAAACCTTTTACCACCGTACCAGTTTGATTCCCAGCCTCTGATGATACCTAAACGCAGTCCTATCGGATTTACTTTCTGTCCCATTTATTCTTCTACTGTTTGATTGTTGTTATCGTTTCTACTATCTAATATAATGGTAATATGATTGGAACGTCTTCTGATTCTGTATCCGCGTCCCTGAGGAGCAGTTCTCAAGCGTTTCAGCATACGGCCTCCGTCAACGAAAATTTCCTTGACGTACAGATGACTGTCCTCCACACGGGCAGCCTCATTCTTCACCTGCCAGTTGGCAATGGCGGAAAGCAGCACTTTGCGAATCTTTTCAGAGGATTCCTTTTTGCTGAACTTCAAAACATTCAATGCATATTCCACATCTTTTCCCCTTACCAGATCCGCCATCAGACGGGTTTTGCGGGGAGAAGTGTTATTGTCTTCCAAACGTGCCATGCACATTTGTTTCTGTCTTTCTTTTCTAGCTTCTGCAGCTAATCTTTTTCTTGCACCCATTGTCCTACTCTTTTATTTTTTGCCTTTATCTTTACTTCCTGCATGGCCTCTGAAAATACGCGTGGGAGCGAATTCACCCAATTTGTGGCCTACCATGTTTTCGGTAACATAAACCGGGATGAATTTGTTGCCATTGTGAACTGCTATGGTTTGTCCGACAAAATCGGGAGAAATCATGGAAGCTCTGGACCATGTTTTAATAGCTACTTTTTTAGTCGAAGACTGAGCCTCGATTACTCTTTTCTCTAGTTTATATTGAATAAACGGACCTTTTTTTAACGATCTAGCCATTGTTCTCTAATTTTATTTCTTTCTTCTTTCTATGATAAACTGATTGGAAGCCTTCTTCGGCTTTCTGGTCTTGTATCCCTTTGCGATCAAGCCCTTACGAGAACGGGGGTGACCACCGGAAGCACGGCCTTCACCACCACCCATCGGGTGATCAACAGGGTTCATAACCACACCACGGACTCTGGGACGACGGCCCATCCAACGAGAACGGCCCGCTTTTCCGGAAACCTGAAGATTGTGTTCAATATTGGAAACGATACCGATCGTGGCCTTGCAGGTGCACAAAATTTTGCGGGTTTCACCGGAAGGCAGTTTGATGATGACATACTTGTCCTCTCTGGACATCAGCTGTGCATAAGAACCGGCACTGCGGGCAATCTTGGCACCGCCACCAGGCTGCATTTCAATGTTGTGAACGATGGTTCCCAGAGGAATTTCGGAAAAGAACAAGGTATTTCCCAGTTCGGGAGCGACGCCCTTGCCAGACATGAGGGTCATGCCCACTTTCAGGCCATGAGGAGCAACAATGTATCTCTTTTCGCCATCCGCGTAGAACAACAACGCGATACGGGCCGAGCGATTCGGATCGTATTCAATGGTTTTAACCACTGCGGGGATACCGTCTTTGTCACGCTTGAAATCAACGATACGGCAAATTTTTCTATGACCGCCGCCGATATAGCGCATCGTCATCTTACCTTCGTTGTTTCTACCGCCGCTTCTTTTTTTGGATAACAACAGACTCTTCTCGGGGGTCGTACTGGTTATCTCAGTAAAGTCACTTATTAACTTGAATCTTTGTCCCGGAGTTACCGGTTTAAACTTTCTTAATCCCATCTTTTTTTCTTCTTAAACTTTCTCTACTACTAAATGCCACTGAAAATGTCGATGGTGGCATCTCCTTTTAATTGAACATAGGCTTTCTTGAAGCTGCTCTTGCTACCTCTGATCAGACCGGACTTTCCGTAACGGGTAGAGTCCTTACCGCGTTGGATCAGCGTATTGACGCTTTCCACTTCTACTTCGTACAACTTTTCGATAGCTTTTTTGATCTGCAACTTGTCAGCGCGACGGTCCACGATAAATCCATAACAATTGGTTTTTTCGCTTATGGCTGTCATTTTTTCCGTAACAAGCGGTTTAATAATTATATTCATCGATCTGCTCTCTTTTACTCGTTAACACTAAACAATTCATCGAATTTGGAAGCCGCAGGCTCGGAAATCAGCAAATGCTGTGCATTTAAAATATCATAAGTATTTAAATCACAAACATTTACGACTTTCGTATTCGAAATATTCCTAGAGGACAAATATACGTTTTTATTCAATTCATTCAGAACGAATAACGTTTTTTTGTCAAATAAATTCACATTTTTCAGTACACTGGCGAAAGACTTAGTCTTAGGAGCTTCAAAATCAAAGCTTTCGACAACCGTAATAGCCTTTTCAGCAGCCTTCTGTGACAAGGCAGACATACGGGCCAGGCGTTTCATCTTTTTGTTCAGTTTGAAATGATAATCTCTGGGATGAGGTCCGAAAACACGGGCGCCGCCAGGAAACAAGGGGCTCTTGATGCTACCTACACGGGAGCCGCCACCGCCTTTCTGTTTGTGCAGTTTGCGGGTACTACCGGAAAGCATGGACTTTTCCTTGGAGTCATGGGTTCCCTGACGCCGGTTGGCCAAGTATTGTTTCACATCCAGCCAAACCACATGTTCGTTGGGCTCGACTCCGAAAATATTATCGTTTAATACAACCGTTCTGCCGGTTTCACTTCCGTCTGTTTTATATACTTTTAGCTCCATCTTTCCAATTTTAAATAGGTTCCTTTACAACCGGGAACGGATCCCTTGACGACAAGAATATTCTGTTCCGGAATAATTTTCACAATCTGCAGGTTCTGGACTTTGACTTTCTGTCCACCCGTACGTCCGGCCATGCGCATGCCAGGCAAAACCCTTGAAGGATACGAGGAAGCGCCCATAGAACCGGGAGCTCTCAAACGATTGTGCTGGCCGTGAGTGCTATCGCCAACACCACCGAAACCGTGTCTTTTAACAACACCCTGGAATCCTTTACCTTTGCTCGTTCCAGAAATGTCAATAAATTCGCCTTCCTCAAATACTGATACCGTCAACACTTCTCCAAAGTTTTTACGGGATCCCTGTTCAAAACGCGTGAATTCGCGGAGTACACGCTTCGGCGTCGTATTCGCCTTGGCAAAATGACCCTGCAAGGCTTTCGTAGTATTTTTCTCTTTCTTTTCGTCGAAAGCCAACTGAATGGCATCATAGCCATCTTTTTCTATTGATTTTACTTGTGTAACAACACAAGGACCAGCCTCTATCACCGTGCATGGTAGGTTTTTCCCAGAGGCATCAAAGATACTGGTCATACCGATTTTTTTTCCAATTAAACCAGACATTTCTCTAATTTTTAACCTTTTAATTTACTTTTTTTCTTAATTTCCTCGCGGATTACGTCAGACTTTGATTTCCACTTCCACGCCACTGGGCAATTCGAGCTTCATCAATGCATCGATGGTCTTGGTGGTTGTTCCGTAGATATCCAGCAAACGCTTGTAAGAAGACAACTCAAACTGTTCCCTGGATTTCTTGTTCACAAAAGTGGAACGGTTGACAGTAAAAATCTTCTTTTGCGTAGGCAGAGGAATAGGACCCATCACGACGACCTTGTCGTCTTTGACCGCGTTTACGGTCCTTACGATCTTCTCAGCGGATTTGTCCACCAAGTTGTGGTCGTAAGATTTCAACTTAATTCTTATTCTTTGACTCACGTTTTAAAAATTTTTAGAATTTAAACTTTCTGTTATTTATCATTTCATCAACTTTGGATGACGGTAATTCTTCGTAATGATCAAACTCCATAGAGACCGTTCCCCTTCCGGAGGTCAGTGTACGGAGCGTTGTAATGTAGCCGAACATTTCGGCCAAAGGAACGAATGCGCGCAGTTCCTGCTGGTTCTGGACCATTTCCATTCCCTGTATGATAGCCCGACGGCGGTTCAAATCACCGGAGACACTTCCCAAGTACTCATCGGGGGTCAGGATTTCCACTTTCATAACAGGTTCCAACAATGTGGGAGATGCCTGTAAAGCTGCTTCCCTGAAACCTTTGGAAGCACAGATTTCAAAAGAATTGGCGTCGGAATCAACCGGATGGAAGGAGCCGTCTATAATCGTCACCTTGGCATTGATCATGGCATTGCCCATCAAAGGTCCGGTGGTCATGGCGCGCTCAAAACCCTTTTCGATAGCGGGTATGAACTCTTTCGGAATATTTCCACCCTTAACTTCATTGACAAACTGAAGACCTTTCACTCCGGAATCCGCAGGTGAGAGTTCGAATTCTATATCTGCGAACTGACCCTTACCCCCACTTTGCTTCTTATGGATTTCACGATGATGCACTGAAGTGCGTATGGCTTCCCTGTAGGAAACAACAGGATTTCCGGAATTGCAGTCAACTCCGAATTCCCTTCTAATACGATCCAGCAATATATCCAAATGAAGTTCTCCCATGCCACTGATGATAGTCTGTCCGGAATCTTCGTCCACCCTTACCTTGAAAGTAGGATCTTCTTCGGAAAGTTTCTGCAGAGTTTCATCCAACTTGTCAATATCATCTTGGGTTTTCGGCTCGACAGCGATGGATATGACAGGTTCCGGAAATTCCATCGATTCCAGCATCAGCGGGTGCTTTTCGTCACAGATGGTGGTTCCCGTCGGAACTTTCTTCAGACCTACAACGGCACAAATGTTTCCGGCAGAAACGCTATCCATCGGAATCTGCTTGTTGGCATGCATTTCAAACAGGCGAGCCACACGTTCACGCTTGCCGCTGTACGTATTCAACACGGTTTCACCCGCATTGAGGGTTCCGGAATAAACGCGGACAAATGCAACTTTACCGACATAGGAATCTGTTGCAATTTTGAAGACCAATCCGGAAAAAGGTTCTGCCTCGCTCGGCAGACGTACTTCCTCCCGTCCGTTATCCGGATGCTTTCCAACAACGGCTGATTTGTCTTCAGGGCTCGGCAAATACATACACACTGCATCCAACAGCAATTGGACACCCTTGTTTTTGAAAGAGGAGCCGCAAAGTACCGGTGTAATCTTGCCTTCAATGGTAGCTTTGCGTACGGCCTGCTCTATTTCCTCAAAAGTAATAGAAGCAGGATCTTCCATGAATTTGTCCAAAAGAGCCTCACTCTCTTCAGCCACGCCTTCAATCAAAGCCATGCGGTATTTTTCCACATCGTCACGAATGTCAGCAGGAATTTCTACTTCGTTGTAAATCATTCCCTGACTTGCTTCATCCCAAGCGAAAGCCTTGTTATGCACCAAATCAACGACACCCTGGAAAGATTCTTCAGAACCGATCGGAAGTTGCAAGGGAACCGGATTCGCATTCAGCTTATCCTTGATCTGCTCCAGAACAGAAAAGAAATTGGCCCCGGTGCGATCCATCTTGTTGACATAACAGATACGGGGGACCCCATATTTGTCAGCCTGTTTCCACACCGTTTCCGATTGGGGCTGCACACCACCTACTGCGCAGAACAAAGCAACCGCACCGTCCAGCACTCTCAAAGCACGTTCTACCTCCACAGTAAAATCAACGTGACCCGGAGTATCAATGATGTTGACCTTGTATGTCTCACCGCTGCTCTTCCAAAGAACTGTAGTCGCAGCCGAAGTAATGGTGATGCCTCTTTCCTGCTCCTGTTCCATATAGTCCATGGTGGCCGCACCGTCATGAACCTCGCCAATCTTATAGTTCTTGCCCGTATAATAGAGAATACGCTCCGTTGTCGTGGTTTTACCCGCGTCAATGTGAGCCATAATACCTATGTTCCGTATATTGGAGAGCGTATTCATCTGTTGGTACGGTATAACTAGAATCTGAAGTGGGAGAATGCCTTATTGGCTTCTGCCATACGGTGAATATCTTCTTTACGTTTGAAAGCTGCACCTTCATTCTTGTAAGCAGCCATGATTTCCGCGGCCAATTTCTGGCACATGGATTTTTCATGACGCTTGCGAGCGAAGTTGATCAGATTCTTCATGCCTACGGATTGTTTTCTTTCCGGGCGGATTTCAGAAGGAATCTGGAAGGTTGCACCACCGATACGACGGCTGCGAACCTCCACGGAAGGAGTCACATTGGCCAAAGCCTGTTTCCAAACTGCGACACCGTCTTCACCGGTCTTCTCTGCTACCACATCCACCGCATCATAAAAAATCTTGAAAGCGGTATTCTTTTTACCTTTCAGCATGATATTGTTGACAAATTTCGTAATTTGCACATCATGATATTTGGGATCCGGCAAAATAATTCTTTTCTTAGGTTTTGTTTTCCTCATAACCTTATGATTAAAAAACTTCTTTATACATTAATATTAATTACAATCCTATTTCGTAGCTTTCGGTCTCTTTGCTCCGTATTTGGAACGACGCTGTCTGCGACCATCTACTCCCGAAGTATCCAATGCTCCGCGAATGATATGATATCTTACACCGGGAAGATCCTTCACACGTCCGCCTCTGATCATCACGATAGAGTGTTCCTGCAGATTGTGGCCTTCACCCGGAATGTAAGCATTCGCTTCCTTTTGATTAGTAAGACGCACTCTGGCCACTTTACGCATAGCCGAATTCGGCTTTTTAGGCGTAGTGGTATACACTCTCACGCAAACTCCACGACGTTGGGGGCAAGAATCCAAGGCAGGAGATTTGCTCTTATACTTCAATTGCGTTCTTCCTTTTCTTACTAACTGCTGTATTGTAGGCATTTCCTTTTAAATTTTTCCTTTAATTTTACTTAAAATTTACTATCTGTTAAAACCCTTTTTAGGGACTGCAAATGTACAACTTTTATCAATACAAATACATTGATAATAACTTTTTTACTAAAAAAAATAGCACATCCTGCCATGCCCTTGCGACATTTAGAACAACATTTTTAACATATTGAATTTCAGTATATTGAAAATAACACAAAAAGAAAACTGGAGGCAAAGCTTTTTTTGGGGATTGTTTTTACGCACATTTTTTCACAAAACAACGGTTAAAAAAGTTGTTTTTGATGGCATATTTTCCGCAATAAAACCGCAATAATGAAAAACGTTTTCATATTATCATATCTTCCAACATGCACCACAACAAAGAAGTAGGCAAACCGACCACATTGTTGTACGAACCTCTGATAGCTGAAATTCCCCTATAGCCTATCCATTCCTGTACTCCGTAGGAGCCAGCCTTGTCAAATGGTTTGTAATGATCTATATAATAAGATATTTCACTATCCGACAGAGGCAAAAAGCAAACCTCAGTCTCGGCATAATCCACACGTAAATCCCGGGCAGTACGCACACACAAACCGGACCAAACAGTATGACTTCGTCCGGACAACAAATGCAGCATACGCTCCGCATCCTTGGCATCCTTTGGCTTGCCGAGCACTTTTCCATCCACCGAAACCAAGGTATCTCCACCTATCACAAGCAAGCTATCATCGGAAGATTCTGCGTTCAATCGGGAGAATACAGACTCCGCTTTCTGCTGAGCCAAATGACAAACCGCCTCCGATGGTGCCCACTCCGGATCCAGAAACTCAGGATCTTCACTTTGGACTGCAGAAAAATCAATTCCCAAATCTTCCAGAAGCTGTTTCCTCCGTGGAGACTTGGAAGCCAGTACCACGCGGTATTTTTTCAATTGGTCTAATAGCATTGCAGTGATTTTTTTTAAAACTGCAAAAGTAATCATAAAAAGTGCTACTTTTGCAGACATGTGGAATTTCTCATCTAAACTTTTGGAAAATGCTGTCAACCAGATAGCCAAGCTTCCCGGCGTCGGAAAACGGACTGCCGTGCGCCTTGCCATCTATTTGATGCAGCAGCCAATAGAGGAAACGGATGCCTTTACCAATGCCGTCAGTGAAATGCGACACAACATCTGCACATGTCGGCATTGCCACAACCTTTCCGATGAAGAAGAATGCGAAATCTGCCGGAATCCGACACGTTCGGCCTCTACAATATGCATAGTACAAGACGTACGGGATGTCATAGCCATTGAAAATACTCAGGTGTACCGGGGCAGATACCATCTGCTGGGCGGCGTCATCTCTCCCATCAACGGGATAGGTCCGGACGATCTTCATCTGGACACGCTCTGGAAGCGCCTGCCCGAAGCAGACGAACTGGTACTGGCCCTTCCGGCTACCACCGAAGGAGACACAACGGCCTACTACATTTACAAGCATGCCATGGAACTCAAACCGGAGCTCAACATTACCACCATTCCTCGCGGATTGTCCGTAGGTGACGAGCTGGAATATGCCGATGAAGCCACACTTGGCCGCTCGCTCATCAACCGGATAGACTTTCAAACCACCTTTACGAAAAAATGATAGATTTTTTATCCGACATATTATCCGAATCCATCGTCATCACCGTCATCGTCATTCTTTTGATGATGGTGATTGAATTTGTTCATATCCGAACCAAGGGAAAATGGATTTCCCTCATGGACAAAAAACCCTTCTGGCAAATTCTGCTTTCTGCCCTGCTGGGAGTCACCCCGGGCTGCGTGGGCGTTTTTGCCGTAGTTTCCATGTATACGCACAATGTAGTGGGTTTCGGAGCCCTATTGGCTGCCTGCATAGCATCTTTCGGAGACGAAGCCTTCTTCATGCTTTCGCTGATGCCAGGCAAGGCCGCACTGACCGGAGGAATATTGTTTGTGACAGCTATTGCGGCAGGCTGGGTCTACAACCGCATCCGCCCTTTTCAGTCTACCAGCGACATTCATCAGATGGAACACCTGGTGCTCCATGAAGACGCCTGTGGACATGACCATCCCCACAAGGAACACGGCAAGCGATTGTGGATATACCGTTTGTTGCTGATGTTCCTGCTGATACTGTTCATACTGGGACTTTGCCTCGGCGTGATTGGGGAGCACGAGGAAGGAGAAAGCGGAGGCCTTTCGGGAGAAAACCTCGTATTCGTTCTCATCGCAGCCAGCGTGCTGCTGATGACCTGTTTCACAGACACCCACTTCATCAAAGAACATCTGTGGGAACACATTCTCAAAAAACACCTGCTGAAAATCTTCCTATGGACATTCGGTATTCTTGCCCTACTCGGCCTGCTGACGACCTATGTTGACCTAGAGACACTCTGCGCTCACAACAGCGGCAAGATACTGATGATGCTGATGGCGATTGCCATCGGGCTGATTCCTCAGTCCGGACCTCACTTTGCGGTCATCTATCTGTTCATGGACGGTATTGTTCCCTTCAGCACGCTGCTGGCCAACTGCCTGATGCAGGAAGGGCACGGAGGTATTCCGCTGATGGCAGAATCGCCCAAAAGTTTCGTACGGCTAAAAGTCATCAAGGGCATACTTGCTCTCGCCGTGGGAATTTCAGGTGTTGCCCTGGGATTTTAAAACTACAGACCAAAGCAAACGTAGTGGATGGATTTTCCCTGTTCCAGCCACATATTTTCATAATAGGTCTTTATTTCCAGACGCGGATCGGGCATGCCGTTTCCGTAGATATCCCTTTGCAGGACATATATCGGCAGATGGAGACGATCAAGAGTTTCCAAGGTAAAATCAAAAAAGAAATCGCTATCGGTTTTCAGGTGCACTCTACCCTCGGGCGCTAATACCTGACGGTAAATGGAAAGATAAAATTCAGAAGTCAGACGTTTGTTTTCCTTGCATGCTCTCGGTTGAGGATCGGGAAAAGTAATCCAGATTTCCTGCACTTCACCCGGAGCAAAAAACCGGGGAAGATATTGTATCTGCGTACGCAGAAAAGCCACATTCGGCATGTGCTGTTCCACCGAATATTTGCATCCCTTCCACATACGTGCTCCTTTTCGGTCAATACCGATAAAGTTTGCTGAGGCATCCTTCTCCGCCATACCGACGGTATATTCACCTCGTCCGCAGGCCAATTCCAACACCAGCGGATGATGGTTCTTAAAAAAATCACTATTCCATAATCCCCTCAAAGGAAAGCAGTAAGACAATAGATCCGAGCCCTCCGGCACCTGAAAGAAATTGGGGAAAGTACGGGTCTCGGCAAACTTTTCCAGTTTTCCTTTTCCCATATTATCCGTTCATTGAAATTAGGAATTCCGCATTGTCGCGGGTAAGCTGCATCTTGCTCTTCAAAAATTCCATTGCCTCCATGGGATTCATATCGGCCAAATGATTACGCAATATCCACATGCGCTGCAAGGTTTCCTTTTCCTGCAGCAAATCGTCCCGACGGGTACTGGATGCTATCAGGTCAACAGCCGGGTAAATGCGCTTGTTCGCCAATTTGCGGTCCAATTGCAATTCCATGTTGCCGGTCCCTTTGAATTCCTCGAAAATAACATCATCCATTTTGGACCCCGTTTCCGTCAGTGCAGTAGCGATGATAGTGAGGGAACCTCCGTTTTCTATCTTACGGGCAGCACCAAAAAAGCGTTTGGGCTTTTGCAAGGCATTGGCTTCCACGCCTCCGGAAAGAACCTTACCGGAAGCCGGAGCAACCGTATTATAGGCACGGGCCAGACGGGTAATGGAATCCAGGAGAATGCAGACATCGTGACCGCACTCAACCATCCGTTTGGCCTTCTCCAGTACAATATTGGAAATTTTGACATGACGGTCGGCCGGTTCGTCAAAAGTAGAGGCGATGACTTCCGCTTTGACACTACGTTCCATATCTGTCACTTCTTCAGGCCTTTCGTCAATCAACAATACAATCAAATATATTTCCGGATGATTGTAGGCAATGGCATTTGCGATTTCTTTCAACAGGACAGTCTTTCCCGTTTTCGGCTGGGCTACAATCAATCCTCTCTGACCCTTGCCGATAGGAGCAAATAAGTCAATGACCCGGGTGGAAATCGTACATCCCGGATGGGAAGTCAGATTGATTTTCTCATCGGGGAAAAGCGGCGTCAGATAGTCGAAGGGAATACGGTCCCTCACCTGATCCGGTGTCTTTCCGTTGATAAAATCCACCTTGAGCAGAGGAAAATATTTTTCATTGTCTTTCGGAGGACGAATCTGCCCCTGAATAACATCCCCTGTTTTCAGTCCGAAAAGCTTGATCTGGGATTGGGATACGTAGATATCGTCCGGAGAGGGAAGATAATTGTAATCGGCCGAACGAAGGAATCCGTAACCGTCATTGGAAACATCCAATACTCCCTCCGTTTTGACAGTTCCCACAAATTCAACATTCTTGGGAATGTATTCATCAGGAGAAACACCAATGGCACTGGAAATTTCCGCTTCCATCCGCTGCTCCTCAATGGCAGCGGCCTCTTCTGCTGAAATAGCAGGTTCCGAATGCAGGTGTTCAGGCATAGGCTCTGTTCCTCTGGAGGCGGTTTCTGACGGCCTGTACACCGGCTGCGCAAAATTTTCCTCTGACTTGCCGGATTTGTTTTCCCTATAGGAACGATGCGTGGCGGAAGCCCCTTCCACATTATCATTGTCCACATTCTGGAAACCTCTGTGTATGCGTTTACGCATGTGACCCTGACGATTATCCTGATTGCGGCTGTCCTTCTCCCTGCTTTCCGCCTTCGGAATTTCTGCAGACGCAGCAGCGGCAGTACCCTCCGAAGACTGCTGTACCTTACGAGGACGGCCCCGTTTTCTTCCGGGAACGCTCCCTTTTTCTGATTCCTGGCCTTCCTTAGGCTGAAGTGGCATGGGTTTTGAAGCCGACTGACGAATGATTTCCTGCAACAATTCGGCTTTTTTGTATTTGATGATATTTTTGATATGCAATGTCTTTGCAATTTCACGCAAATCCATCAATGATTTTTCAGATAATAGGCTAAAGTCGTTGTTCCTACTGTTTTCCATAAAATATAAAAAAAAGGATTTCATCCTGTCTTGACAGGATTGCTTGGTTTGAAATACGATGCAAAAGTAACACTTTTTTGAATACAAATGCAACCGGAAATGCTATTTTTGCACTTTCCCGATTTTTTTTGCTGAAATTGTATACAAAATACTAAACATCAGATTTATATCAAAGCTATTATAATAATTAAAATATTCTTTCAAATGTCCTTTTTTACTGGAGTAACCGGAAGTATACGCATTTTGTAAATACAAAGAAAGGGATTCCCCAACCGGAATTTCGACTCCGATACCCAGAGTTCCTCCTACTGAAAATCCGCGCACTTCATCCGAGAACTCCGCCTCGGTTTCCTGTTTCTCATCTCCTATCAGACGCACGGCATTGGAATGATCCTTCAAAACAAGCTCCAAATTGGGCCCTGCATAAAACACAAAATGCACCTTATCACCAAACGCCCACTCCGGATAAACGTTCAGATGAAGCACAGCTATTCTTTGTTCCATTCCCGTGGGGATTACCGTATCACGAAAAGGTTCCTCGTAGTAGAAATAGGCGTCCTGGTGCTTGAATTGCAATTGTCCGCCCACACGGAAAGCCTGATCGACTGAGAAAGTTTTCAAATTTTTTGCACACACCAGCTGCAGGACGTAAGCATCGCGCGATGTGAAAGACGTATACAAATCGGTTTTCGGACGTCCGCAGTAGAACAAGGACTGGTTATAACCTCCCCCAAACCCGAAAATCCACTGAGGAAAATCCCTCTGCTGGGCTGACACCGGGAGGACCGCACACAAGAGTATTCCCAACAACAGGCTGTTTATTTTTCCCGACATAAAATTTCTTTCAAACCTTTCTGTTGAAGGATATAGCGTGATAATACGAACAGATAATCCGACAATCGGTTGACATAGGCCAAGGATTCAGCCTCCACCCCGGATTCCAGAGAAAGAGAGACCATTCTGCGTTCGGCCCTACGACATATACACCGGGCAAGGTGTGCATGGGACGACTGAACATGCCCTCCCGGAACAACAAAAGTAAAGGGAGGAAGAGATTCTTCCATTCGGTCGATTTCCTGCTCCAGACGTTCCGTTTCACCCGATGACAGCGTAGGCAGGAACGAATCTTCCAAAGGATTTTCCGATGCCAATCGGCTTTGGATGACAAACAGATTCCGTTGTATGCGGAGCAGCTCTTCTGCCCAGGGTTCTGAGACAGAAAGGTCACGGAGCACACCGAGAGAGGCTCCCAACTCATCAACCGTTCCATATGCTTCAACCCTTGCGTCGCATTTGTGTACCCGCTTTCCCCCTATGAGGGAAGTCTCTCCTTGATCACCGCCTTTGGTATAGATTTTCATTACTTCCGGATTTCGTTAAACAGATATGCAAAGGTACAAATTAAATAGGTAGGTAAAGTAGGAGACCCTAAAAAAAACACAATAAATCGCAGCCTCCAGCGTTATTGGTATTTAACAATCGAATGAATTGAAAATATGGAATTCAAACTGAATAAGATAGAAGAAGCCATTCAGGATTTCAAGGAAGGAAAATTTGTCATTGTCGTAGATGATGAAGATAGGGAAAACGAAGGTGACTTCATCATGGCCGCAGAAAAAATCACTCCAGAACATGTCAATTTCATGCTGAAAAACGGACGAGGTGTTCTTTGTGCCCCCATTACGGAAGACCGCTGCAAAGAACTCAATCTTGACATGCAGGTTCACGACAACACATCTCTTTTGGGAACTCCTTTCACCGTTACCGTAGATTTATTGGGAAACGGTTGCACAACAGGCGTTTCCATGCATGACCGTGCAATGACCATACGGGCTTTGGCAGATTCTGCTACCCTGGCTTCCGATTTGGGACGTCCCGGACACATCAATCCACTACGAGCCCGCAACGGGGGGGTTCTGGTGAGAGCAGGACACACGGAAGCAGCTGTTGATTTGGCTCGTCTGGCAGGTCTCAAACCCTGCGGGGCTCTGATTGAAATCATCAATGATGACGGAACCATGGCCCGGCTTCCTCAATTGATGGAAGTAGCCAAAAAATTCAATCTGAAGATTGTTTCCATCAAAGACCTCATTGCCTATAGGATAGCCCACGAGACATTGATTCGAAAGGAAGAAGAAGTCAGTCTGCCCACACAATGGGGAAATTTTCGACTGATTGCATACACCCAACTGGACAACGGTGCTACTCACCTGGCTTTGAAAAAAGGAGAATGGACAAACAACGACCCCGTATTGGTACGTGTCCATTCCAGTTGTGCCACCGGCGATATTTTCGGCAGTTGCAAATGCGATTGCGGAGAGCAGTTGCACCGCGCCATGCAAATGATAGAAAAGGAAGGAAAGGGCTTGATTGTATACATGAGTCAGGAAGGTCGGGGCATTGGCCTGGTCAATAAACTCAGAGCCTATCATCTGCAGGAGCAGGGTCTGGATACCGTGGACGCCAACCTCAAACTCGGATTCAAGGCCGATGAACGCGATTACGGCATTGGAGCACAAATACTGCGTGATTTGAATGTCAGTAAAATGCGACTGATTACCAACAATCCTGTCAAACGAAGCGGATTGGAAGGATATGGTCTAGAAATCGTCGGCACAGTACCCATCGTCGTAGTTCCCAACGAATACAATAAAAAATACCTGAAAACCAAACAGGAGCGCATGGGACACAAACTGAACATTTGACCTGCCAACACCACAAAAAAAGGAGCAAATTGATTTGCTCCTTTTTTTATATCCTTTGATAAGGCTTGTTTACTTACTCTCATCATTCATTTTCTGCATCCAGTCCGGCAACATACGTAAAGCAGCCAACTCTTTCCATTTTTTTCTGGCATCAATAGCCGGAACACCGAATACCACACTGCCTTCTTCCGTAGACTTATCTACCGCTGAAGTTGCCAGCACCGTTGTACCCTTCCGTATGACAAGGCTTTTATTGATAGCCACATGCGCCCAAATCAAGCACTCATCCTCTATTCGGGTGGTACCGGCAATGGAGCAATGACAACCAATCAGACAATGCTTTCCTATAGTCGTATCGTGACCGACCTGTACGTGATTATCGAATTTACAACCGTCACCTATGGTGGTCGGTGAAGAAACGCCCTTATCTATCGTACATAAGGCTCCGATTTCCACATCATTGCCTATAACTACACTGCCACAGGATTCCAATTTATCCCATTTTTCCGGACGATGCTTGAAATAGAAAGCATCGGCCCCGATCACACTGTTCGCTTGGATAATCACATTATCTCCTATGGTAGTATGATCGTATATGCTTACATTGGCGTGCACAATGCAGTTTTTACCGATTACGACATCCGGACCGACAAACACTCCCGGCTGTAGGACCGTACCTTCTCCGATAACGGCCGAAGGATGTACAGCTGCCGCCTGCGGAATAAAGCGACGGTAATGCTTCACCAAAGTGACATAAGGAGTATAGGGATCTTCACACACAAGCAACGTTTTCCCATACGTCTCTTCAGGCACTTTATCAATAAAGATGAAACTGGCTTTTCCCTTGAGAACGGCATCGTAATACTTAGGGTGATCAACAAAAGTGACATCACCCTCTTCAACAGCGTGAATTTCGTTCACACCTTCCACCATACGATCCACTTTCCCGACGACTTCAATCTTGCCGCCTACGATGGAAAGCATTTCCTCAACGGAAATCGGCTTCGGTAATTTCATTGTGCTCTTATTTTACGCGTTCGGAATAACGGTTGGTACGAGTGTCAACTTTGATTTTTTCACCAGTTTCAATGAAAAGAGGTACCATTACTTCAGCACCCGTTTCCACAGTGGCACGTTTCAGCGTATTGGTTGCTGTATCGCCTTTGATTCCAGGTTCCGTATAGGTCACTTCCATCTCTACGAAAGGAGGAAGTTCGCAGGTCAACGGAGTATCCGTATCCGCATGATACATGATTTCAACCATCTGTCCCTCCTTCAAAAGGGCCGGATTATTGATCATATCCTGTTCAATTGCGATTTGCTCATACGTCTCCGCGTGCATGAAGTTGTAAGTAGTTTCTCCTTCCTTGTAAAGGAACTGGTAAGGACGGCGTTCCACACGTGCGATATCTATTTTGATACCGGCATCGAAACGGTTCTCAAGCACACGACCGGACTTGATATGTTTCAATTTGGTACGCACAAAAGTGTTACCTTTTCCCGGTTTTACATGCTGAAACTCAACAATCGTCCACAATTCGTTGTTGTAAACGATACAAAGACCGTTTTTAAAATCTGCTGTTGTTGCCATAAATAAGGTTTTTAGGCGGATTTACATTCTCTTTTCTTTGATACGGGCTTTCTTACCGGTCAGCTCGCGCAGGTAGTAAATACGGGCTCTTCTCACCACACCGTGTTTGTTTACCACAATACTGTCAATGAACGGTGAATGAAGAGGGAAAATTCTTTCCACTCCGATACCGTTGGACATTTTCCGTACTGTGAAGGTTTCGGTGACGCCGCTGCCTGAACGTTGCAACACAACTCCCTGATAAGCTTGCAGCCTTTCTTTGTTTCCTTCTACAATTCTGTAATTCACCGTCACGGTGTCTCCTGCCTTGAAAACAGGGTAATTCTTCTTTTCAACCAATTGGCTTTCAGCCAATTCCATTAACTCAGATTTCATCGAATACTCTTTTTACAATATGTTCAAAAAAATGTTTGCAAAAGTACTAATTAAATGAATACAAAGAAACTTTCTCTGGATTTTTTTTGGATATTTGTGTCTCATTTGCTATAACTTAATTATTTTCAATGTTATAACATCCTTATTGAGCACAATAATCCGGACAAAATACATCCCTTTAGGCAGGTCTCCTGCATGAATTCCGGTCTGCAATTCTTCCACCCTGCCGGAGCGGACACAACATCCTTGCACGTCGTACATTTCCCATACTCCTCCCCTTACGAGCTCTTCTGTTTCCACTTGAATAGAAAATGTTTCTCTAAAAGGATTGGGAATTACTTTCACAACAGACTCACCGGCCGTTGCTTCATCCACCGAGACCACGCTGCGCAACCAAAGAGAGCGTTCCCCGGTTTCGCCACACACATGGGTTGCTTTAGCAAACAGATGTCCCTGACCGGCCTGCAGCACCTCCACTTCCACCTGAAAACCGGAAGGATTCAGTATCCACTCGCTCTGATCCGTTCGCCAGCAGCAACTGGACAAACCGGGAAGAGAATCCGTCTCGAAATGGAAACTTCCGGCTGTAAGAAGAAGGGTATCCCCCCGTATCGCGCCCAAAGTGTCCGGGAGATGGAGCAAGTGCAAATGCAAGACAGACAGGCTGTCGCATCCGTATACGGACACCAGGCTGTCACAACAGACAAGGGAATCCGCATCCAAGGTGGCATCCGGAGCAATATCAAAACCATACTGACAGTAAGCGGTTCCCGCACACACGGTGTCGTACACGGAAACCATCAACGTCTTATGGGAGGTCAGTTTCAGAACGAGAAGACTGTCGCAACCCGCACGGGTATGCCGCAGAACGCTGTATTCTCCGGCAGAATCCAAGACCAACCCCTCCCACATATAGGGGAATCCGGACTCACATAATTGCAGGCTGTCGTAGCGGACGTATTCCGGATATACCTGCAAATGGAGATGACAGATACTATCACATCCCCACTGGGTTTGCAGACTGTCCGCATAATCGCCCGAAGAACGGAAAATCCGATCATGCCAGACATACGGCTGGCTTGCACACACATAGGCCGTATCCCGGTGAGAGAATACCGGATGCACAAAAAGGCGGAAGGCAGACACCGCGCAACTGTCCGTATACCTCACCGTATCCACACATAACGTATCCGAAAACAGCACCCGCGAATGCCAGCGATAAGGCAGTTCATTACCGCATATTCCGACGCTGTCCGAATGGTAGTAGACAGGCAGCACTTTTAATGACAGACACACTATGCTGTCGCAACCGGAGGCAGCAGACAAAGTGTCCCTATATATCCCGGAGGCAAACAAACTGCGATGATGCCAGCGGTAAGGAAGTTCATAGGCATAGATACGGACGCTGTCCTCCCAATGCGTTTTGGGAAATGCCAGCGTCAATTGCAACTGCAGTATGCTGTCACAGCCGTTGGTACGGGCCAAAGTATCCGCATACAGTCCGCTGCCCGTCAGGTGATATCCTCTCCACAGATAGGACGCCTGCCCGCACAGCGCGACCGTGTCCGTCTGAACATAGGGTAACGGATGTATGTTCAGATGCAGATGCACCACACTGTCCATACCGTCCGAAGCGACATACCAACGTTCATAGTTTCCGGAAGTTTCATACAACGAATCCTCCCAGAAATAAGAGCAAACACTGTCTACATAAAAATGGGTATGATACTCCGTATCAGCAGGCACCACGTAGGTAATGGTGTCACTGACCCACAACGAGCCCTTGGCCCCGTTGGTCGCATAATAATCCTGAGCCATATTGCAATAGTATGTTCCCACGCCCACAGCCGTTGTATTGGTCTGCCGGTAAATCTGCAGCACAACGTCATACCTTCCGCAACGTCCGAAGTGCATCCTCAGTTTGACCGGACGGTTTCGGTTGCATTCCGAAGAGGCATTGACAATACTCAGGGAAAAACTGCTACAGGTAATTCCGAACAGGGATACATCCTGAGGCAGATTGAGGCTACCGCTAAGGAAAGGATACGCCACCGTATCGTTTCCCATAGAGCGCATGGTCATATCAGCCCATCCATAGTCCGACACAGTGTCCATACGCACACCATTGCGGTATATATGATATTCTATGGACACCATTGAGGTATAGTATGAACCGGCATATATGCTGTCTACTATTACAGCTGTATCCAGAACCGAAGTCTGTCCCTTGTACCGAATATGCTGGCTGGGGGGCACATTTTGGGAAAAAACAGCCAAGCGGGGCAAGGTCAATACGACCATAACGAACAGAAATAACCTTTTCTCAATTCTCATAGTTCATCTACATATTTCAAATTTTTCGGCACAGAAATACAGTTTCTTGCGATTTCCAGGTTATCGGAATCCGGATCGGTGGCAATGATATGCAGGCGTTTCTTTACCAAAGCCGCCAACAGAGCAAATTCACCCAGACCGCAGTTCCGTATGCAATAGGTACCCTCTTCCGGCAAAGCAGCGACCGCATCCGCGTATCCTCTGTTCTTTTTCATTTCTCTGCGGACTCTGCGCTCAACAGATGCTCCTTTATATATATAATTGTGCAACACCAGATCTTCATAATATTCCGCTGTTTCTACCGATGTAGACAAACGGGCATATTCCTCTTCGTAAAAGGACTTCATCCGATGAGTGAATTCGCGCAGAGTCAAGTCCTTGCAACAGGAATCATCCATACTGATACGGTTCAGAATCCGGATATCTGCCCGTCCTTTCCTCAACATAAATTCGGTTTTGGGAAGAATATCACCCATGCCGTGAATGACAATTGGCAGCACATCTACTCCGAACTTACGGGCTATATGGAACGCACCCTGATGGAAGCGAAGGATTTTTCCCTCCGGAGAGCGGGTTCCTTCCGGGAAGACCAGTACGGAATACCCTTCCGAAAGGAGTTGTCCGATTGCCTCCTCCTGTTCCTCTAAACGATCGGTAACCGGCAGACAGCGTGCGTAACGCACAATCTGTCCATAAAACGGACAATTCCATACCCAGCGGTTGGTCAGACACACTATCCGGGGATGCATGGCTAACAGATACAACAAATCCAAATGGGACTGATGATTGCATATGATGACAGAGGGTTTATCAAATGTTTCACCGGACACATTTTCATAACGTGACTTTACTCCGGGGAGCAGACGGACCAACAGACGGAACAATCCGCAAAGCGCTTTATGATAGCACTGCTCGTGCTTTTTCGTACGGCCGCCGACAGTCAGCAGGAAAAAGCCGAGAAGGGTCATATAGAGAGTCCCCGACAGAAATCCCACAAAGGAAATTGCGGTTTTGCCCAGATTCAAAAGGGTAACAGGCATACGTCTGTCCTTCCCTTTCTTTTTGGTCAGCCAGGTATAAATCAAAGGAGGAAAGAAATAGGCCATCAGGACTACAGAAAACATGCCCACAATAGTCACTTCTGCAAGGGAATGCATGGCCGGATGCCGGGCCAGAATCAGGGCACCGATGCCGATAAACATGATGGAAGCGGATAAAAGTACCGAATTTTTGTAGGAAGCCAGCATTTTTTTCCGGTAGGTATATTCGTACATCATCCCCTCTGTCACAAAAATGGTATAATCGTCTCCCATTCCGAATATAAAGGTAGCCAAAATAATATTCACAATATTGAACCGGATATCGAACAGATACATCAGACCGAGTATCCACACCCATGCCACCGTGAGAGGGGCAAATGCCAAGAGGCTCAATTCAATCCGTCCGAACGAAACCAACAGAAATACGAATACTATCAGCCCGCACACATAAAGCACATAATTGAAATCACCGGATAGTGCGTCCACCATTTTGGACATCAGGGAGCGATTGTCAAAAGCGAAGACAGACGATTCCCTATGATTCAGGGCAAAATCCACGGAATCCTTGAACTTTCCGTCTGTTTCCAACAGAGTGTACACCCGGCCCATACCTTCATCCTCCGAAAGATAATTGTCAGCAAAAGATGCCGTCAGAGGTTCAAAATAATCGATAGCATGGGGAGTGTATCTGCATTGCAGCATATTTTCGAAAGCCTGAAACGCCCCCGGCTGAAAACCGGCACTTTCAGTTGCTTTCCGAAAGGCATTCAGAAAGGGTTCCCGCTTGTCTTTCCAGAAATTTTCCCACTCTTCTATTTTCTCTGACTGCAGTTCTTTGGATGGAATAAAAGATGATATTCCGTTGATTTTCAATATTGCTCCTTCTTTTTGCAGACTGTCCAGCAAGGGACGTACGGATTCATAGTGTTGTAAAGCCTCTTCCATGGAAGCACCCTCTGACACACAATACATCTGAGGATTTCCGCTTTCAGTGAGCCGAATCAGTTTTTCCATCTGCATCTTGTGTTCCGGCGTCATGTAATTAATGTGATTCATGTCGGAATCAAAACGGACTTCCCTGCTGAAAAAAAACAGTGGAACTGTCAGCAGCAGCACCAAAAGCACAATGAAGGGATATTTTTCCAGACGGAATTCGGCCACCTTCCCAAAACGGAACTCCGGCAAACGCTGCTGTTTACGGAACAGCGAGTGCGGAAACAGATGCGGCAGAAAAAACAGCACGAACAATATGGAGCCCACCAATAACATGGAAGCAAACAATCCCAAATCCTTCATGGCATCAGAACTGATGAAAATCAGACTGAGAAAGGCTCCGACTGTTGTGATGTTTCCGGTCACCAAAGGAGAGATGATATCCTTGATGGTCTGTTCTTTGGAATACCCCTGCTGATAATGAGCCAGGAAATGCAGCGGATAATTGACAGCTATACCGATGATGATAGAGCCTACACCTATGGCGATGAGAGAAACGGACTGCTTGAAAATGGCCAGGAAGGCCAAGCCGAACAACAGCCCGAATGCAATGGAAAACAAAATGATGAATAATGCCCGCACATCCTTGAAAAACCAGGAAAGCAAGGCCAGAATGAGCAACAAAGCTACCAAGACCGAAATCAGGGTATCTTTCTTGATACGCTCCGCATTTCCTACAGAAATGACAGCAGCTCCTATAGATTTGATTTCCACATCCTTACCATACTGTTCCTGTACATCCTTCACGGAGGCATCGATATTCCGTATCAACTGCTTGTTCCTGAAGGTTTCGCTGACCGGAAAACGAGAGGATACGGCCAGAATGGCTTCCTTTCCCTCCTTATCGAACACATAGCCGTCAATGGTCTGAAAAGCATCACTTTGGCGGATATCCGCCAAAGAAGACAGCACGCCCGATGAAAAATGCAAAGGATCCATGGCAATGACATTCTTCATCCACGATCCCATGGGAGAAAGCAGCCACTTCTTGTCGGATTCCAAAGCCGACCGTATGCTGTCCGCAGACATCCGACGTGCAATCATTGCATAATCTGCCGAATCCAAATAATACGGCATATTTTCCACCAAAAAGCGGGTCATACCGAGGATCCGGGTCTGATCCACCATATAGAACACGCTTTCCATCAAATCATCACTGTCGTTTGCTTCCAGTTTTTCCGCTAAAACGTCACACACCTCCATCACCAATTCCCGGGCAGCATCTGCATCGGAAGTATCGGTTGGCTGCACACTGATCATGATTTTGTTGGCTGCTCCTATATGCTGATAAGCCTCATTCATCCGGCGGTTTTCCCTGGTATTGGGGAAGAAACTCCCGACATCTTCCACGAAGTGCAGGCGCAGAAGGCAGGCACAGAACAGAAGACAGACTGCCGACAGACAGATGCGGCACAGCCAGGGATGACGCTCAAAATAACGGTAGACTCGCAGTAAAAACAATTCCATGATAATTTACTCTTTGTGACGGTTTTTCCATTGAATCAGTGCCATCTTCGGATATCCGTACACCAGGGCTGCTATGCAGAAAAAAGCATTCAACAGACTGATTCTCATAAAATCAGCCGTAGGACGGAAATGGCTCACTCTCTCTTCTTTGGGAGGATAATACACCTGTATCGGTTGGGAAAGCAAGGGAATTCCTTTCCATGCAGACCGCACCAGCAGTTCCAGTTCCGCTTCGTACCTGTGACACAAGGGAGACACCCCATGCATAGCCTGCAGCGGATACAGCCGGTATCCGCTCTGGGTGTCCGGCAGATGTTGCCAAGTCTGCAAACAAAACCAGAAATTGGAAAAACGGTTGGCAAATGTATTTTTGGCCGGCATATTGGGATTTGCCATACACCGGCTACCGACAACCAATGCCTTCGGATGACGATTATGGACCTCCTCCAGCAAAGGCAGGTCTTCTGCCAGATGCTGACCATCCGAATCCATGGTAATGACAGCCTCATATCCATTCCGGAGCGCTTCGCGGAAGCCTTGTTTCAGGGCATAGCCCTTGCCCCTGTTCTTTTTGTAGGAAACCACCTTAATACCATCGGGAAGTTGCCGGAGTATCTGCTTGGTAGAATCGACAGAGCCATCATCCACCACCAGTATGTGGGGAGTATAAAGCAACACGGAGCGAACCGTTTTCTCCAGCGTCCGCTCGTTGTTATAGGTAGGTATCAGCACACAAATCCGAGGGGACAACATATCACAATTTTTGTACAATTTGCGCAAAGAGCGTGCATTTTGCCGCAGGAGAACCGGCTGTCGATACGGCGGCCTTCAAACGGAAGAGACCTTTGTCCGAAGTGTTCCACTCAATGGAGAAAACCGCCTTGTCCATAGGCGTCAGACTGTGCACGAATTTCATGTTTGGGACTTCTGTTATACGCAAAACACAGCCCATTTCCTGTTCGGCCAGTTCTTTGACCATTTCCAGAAGACAGGCTCCCGGAACGATGGGACGATGCGGAAAATGAGCAGCGAAAACAGGATGTTCCGAACGAAAGGACACCTCTGCCTCCAAACCCGTTTCACGGACGCTCCACCGCAACACCTCGTAAAAATCCTCCCTTAACATGCTTATTTCAATTCAAACAGGGCGTCCCCCAATTTCAAATTCTTTTTCACATTGGAAAAATAGATATCCGTCACATCTCCTCCTACTTCATTCATTTGTATGTGCACGGCATTCATGGTTGACTGCTGCACATAGAGGACGATCTCGGTGAAAAGACCTTTCATGCGGGAATTAAGCGGTTTCATTTCAATACGGTACAGGCTTCCGTTGCTCTGGACGACAGTCTGGAAATTCTTGCCGTTCTGCAATTCGTTGCCCGTCAGTATTCCGACAATCAGCCTTCCCAAGCCTTGGAATCCACGGTTGGCCGGTCCTACGCCTTCCGCGGTTTGGGTTTGAAACACATTTCCCTTCATCAACAGCACCAGCTGTTGCGGATTGGTATATTCCCAACGCATGCAAAGCGGTGCTTTGAAATAGAGCATTCCCTTGGAAACAGCCTTTTCAGCCAACAGAGACGACTTTTTTTCCTGACGGAAGGAACACTGCATGCTCCGCACATCCTGAGACAAGGCAGACAACACCGCTGACTGCTCCGAAGCGGACAAGGTCGTATAGGTCTGCGCGGACACCCAAAGCGGGAACCATGACAAAGCGAAAAAAAACACTCTCAACCTGCTCATAATTCATTTGATTCAATTCAAACTAAGCCGGACGGGCCAAAATAGCCACGCCGACCAAAATAAAGGCCACCCCTATCCATCGGGCCAGGGGTATGGGTTCATGAAGCAATAATAATGCCGACAGCATACCGAACACATAGCTCATGCTACTCAAAGGGTACGCCAGAGACAAAGGATAATGCTTCAGTATATGCAACCACAGTACCGTAGCTCCTCCCATGGTAATTCCAACCAGAAGAAACCACCAATTGGTCAGAAGATGTCCGAAATAAGACCAGGCCCAACGGAATGTTTCCATGCGCATCATGGCAAATTTCAGGCACACCTGGCCAAATGCCAAACAACAGGATTGTATCAGAGAAAGAATAATCAGACGTCCCATACCGATAACAAGGCTAAAAAATGATTACGCTGCGCATAATGATGATGCACCAGCAAATGACGCGGACATATTTCCGCGCGGCCGGCAGCATCGTATATCAAAAAGGACGGAACCCGCTGCTGACGGACACAATGAGCCGCCGCATACATTCCGATACCGCTCACAGTGAAAGATTCTCCGAAAATATGTTTGTACCACAACTGGGGAACTTTCGGATACAATATACCGGACAGCCGGCGATAACAGGCATCGTTCTCCCTATCACCGCTGTAACCGCACATTACAGCATCCAGATCGTCCACCCTGAGGCCGGCATCCGACAGCAGATGATCCAAAGCAGCGGATAGCCTTTCATCCGAAGGACAGTGCAGGAGTTCCACTCCCCTAAGGACGCAGATATCCTGAGAAGAAGGTTCACTAGATAGGAGCATACTGACAGCCGTTTCTCCGGCAAACGATCCCGGAGTGTCTGCCCTCCGCAAGGTTTTCTCTGTAGGAAGTTCGGATTTCCAACGCCCCACTTTTTCAAGCAAATCAAAATACGCAGGAGTCATCTCATCATGGCCTTCGACCAGGACGGTTCGGACTTCACCCAGCAAAAACTGCTGCCAGGCGTCCATCAAAGCAGACTCGAATGAGACTCCCAAATGGGAATACGTGGCGTTGTAACCATGGCATTTCAGACGTAAAGCCACTTGAGAACTGATGGTATTGTGGGTAGACTGCATGAAATAAGTCGGAGTCAGCAGTTCCTCTCCATCCCTCACCATAGCGGTCAGAAATTTTTCAGTATGTTCTATACAGCCCAGACCGGTCCCGGTGAAGATACCATCCAGAGTAGATTCGTCCGTTCCTTCCAAAGCTTTCAGCGATGTTGCCAACGCGCGTTTGAGCACTTTTCCCATCCGCCTGGACTCCATGGGAGGAATCCAAGTGCGGTATTCGGGCTCTATGGCTCTCACATAGGCTTCCTCGTATCGCATAGGTTCATCCATCCAAGCCTCTGACAAGGGAGCCTGAATGGAAATCTGTGCAGCCGAACGCAAATATATTTTCATAGTATCTGTTTTAATGGCAGCGAGAAAAAATGCAACTGGAATCGTTGCCTCCGAAACCGAACGAATTGCTCATCACATGGCACATACAGGACGGATGCAACACATCGTGCACCGGTTCAAAAACAGCCTTGTCCATTTTCCGGGAAAAATGCAGGTTAACCGGACAGAAACCATGCTCCAGAGCCAAAATTGATATTACGGCCTCCACACTGCCAGAAGCAGAAGTCGTATGACCGGTGAAAGCCTTTGTTGAAGACACTGGAGGCATTTTCTCCCCGAATACGCGACGGAGAGCTTCTGCCTCTGTTTCGTCATTATTGACCGTACCCGTGCCGTGTGCATTGATATAATCAATATCTTCAGGTTGCAGTCCACTGCTCTGAAGGGCTTTCATCATAGCTCTGTACGCTCCTTCTCCTTCAGGAGATGTAGCTGTTTGATGATATGCGTCACAGGCATTTCCGTAACCGGACAGACAGACGGAAGGCTGCAGACCGCGTTCCTTGGCCAGGCTTTCCCTTTCCATTACCAGAAAGGCTGCTCCTTCCCCCAGATTCAAGCCCTCGTGCGAAGCATCGAACGGACGACAGGGACGGGAGTCCAATATTTTCAAAGTGTTGAAACCATTCAAATGGAAGCGGCTCAGGCATTCACTGCCGCCCACCATTACCTGATCCACTCTTCCTGTTCTGATCAAATTGGCTCCCAAAATAATGGCATTGGCTGCGGACGAACAGGCCGTGGAAAGGGTGGTTACCAAATCCACCTCGCCCACTGCGTCTGCCATGATTTCGGTGGAAGCGCCGCAATCGTGCAGAGCAATGTACTCTACATTTTCTCCGCGGAAAAAACCTTCATAGTACAATTCGCTGCGGTCCATTCCACCTACAGTGGTTCCGCTGATAAAAGCGCGGCGCAGCGAAGAGGAAGGATATTGTTCCCAATGGGAAGTACGCATGGCCTCCTGTATGGCAATCAGGCCCATCAACGGAGTGCGGGTAATCCGGCTGTCGGCAGGAAGTCCCAAATAATCCAACATTTCTGCATTGCTCATCCGGACTTCAACCACCGGAAGCCGGTGCGAAGTCTGCAGATAGACGGCTTCGGCCGTTGTTGACCGCCGGACATACAACGCGGAAAGCGTGGCATCCAGGCCCAAGCCCAGACCACTGACAATTCCCATGCCGCTGATGACAATGGCTTCCTTATTTGGTTCTGTTTCTCTCAATATACTCGGCCATTACACGGATGGATTTGAAGATTTCCTTTCCTTCCGCTGCATTTTTCAATTTGATGCCGTAGTTCTTCTCCATCAGGACAATCAGTTCCAATGCATCTATGGAATCCAGGCCCAGGCCTTCCCCAAACAAGGGAGCATCCGCATCGATATCCTCGGGCTTCACTTCTTCCAAATTCAGCACTTCTATGACTTCCTCTTTCAACTTTTCAACCAGATTTTCCATTGTATTATGCTGTTATTTATTTATAAACATCTTATTACAAATTGATTAAAAAATTTGCCGTAAAGTACAGCAAAACGTGCAAATTTATACAAAAAAAAAACGCAATAAGAGCATTGCCGCGTTTTTTATTTCATTCCGGACAAAATACCTCACGGCTTTTCTCCGTAATACTGCTGCATACGTTCCGAGCTGAGTTTTTCTCTAAGCAGGCCCTTCGTTGAACCGCACACGGAATCCTGACGGGACAGGACAAACAGACACGCATCGGGCACGCCGGCCAGGTAATCGGCCCATCCGGCCAGAACATATTGCAGGCTGTCATCCGTAGCAAAGAGGGTTCGGATCATTTCGTCCAGGGAATCAGCATCCCAGGATTTCTGTACCAGGCAGGCTGTTTCTCCCTGAATACGGTGACGGATGGCGATTTCCCCCGTCACTATGTTGGCCAAAGTATACACAAAAACCGAGGGGCTGGGATAATAATTTTCCGGAGACTGAATCGTTGCCTGATAAGCAATATCATCGTCCAGGGAAGCAGAGCGGTTCAACAGCAGCACAGCCCACTCCGGGCGCATGCCTTCCTCCGGAAGCGGCAGATTCCGCATCAGAATTTCCGAAGCCAGAAACCCCAGACGGCAGAGTCTGTCCATCTTGAAAAATTTCGGGTAGGAAAAAGCCAGACGGTGATACGTATCCGTCAACAGTTCCTCCTCTCCTTTTTCTATGAGAAGCCGGCCGTTCAACCAGACACCTTCCGGCCGTATACGGCAGACCGACTGCAGATACAGATCTTCTTTCATTTATCCTCCTTCCTATCGGATTCCGTTGGCGTTCTCTGCCACAAAATGGCAGCGTTACAACCGCCGAATCCGGATATCAGTTTCAGAAATGCCGATTTGTCCGTTGCACTGTTCCCGGCACATATACGCAAGGGATTACAGACGCCGGGGGTTTCAAAACCCTTGACGCCCAACACCAGACCTCTCCTTACAGATTCCATGGAAATCAGGCACTCCAACACACCGGCCGCGCCCAGTGTATGTCCCAAAAAAGGTTTCAGACTGTTGACCGGAACATGATTCAAACCGGAACGGCTGATGGCAAAAGACTCCATATCGTCATTGTACAAAGTGGCCGTACCGTGCGCATTGATGAATGCCAACTGTCCGTTGTCGAAACCGGCTATGGTTTTCCGAACTGCCTGAAACAATCCCTCACCCGTGCGGGAAGGTCCGGAGATATGATTGGCATCATTGGTCACGGCAGCCCCTCGGATAAAAAAGGTACCTGCAGGCACATCCGTTTCATGATCCACCCTCTGCAGCAACATACAGGCAGAAGCCTCTCCCAAGTTCAAACCGCTGCGGGCCGCATCAAACGGCCGACAGCGTTCCGGAGACAATGCCTTGAAGGATTGAAAACCGGAAACCACAAACTTGGAAAGTGCATCAGCTCCCACCACGACTGCGTAACGGTACGGATGACATTCCATCAAACGGCATGCGGTCCACTGCGCCGCCACTCCGGAAATGCAGGCATTGCTGACCACCAAAACCTTGTTCGGATTGTGGAAATACGTTCCCAACAGTTCGGCGGAATGCCATAAAAAAACAGCATCTTCGGGCTCTTTTCCGGCATTTTCCAACAAGGCGACATTGCCTTTGGTCGTAGACAGTACAAACAGCACTTCGGGTGAAGAAGCGTCGATACCGGATTTTTCCACTGCTTCCCATGCGGCTGCCAACACCAGTTTTTCAAAACGGGTCCACGAACGCCGGGGCAGATGCGGAAGACGAGCAAAGGCCTCATCCAAAAGTTCTTCATTCATCAGAGACCCCCAAAAAGGGACAGGCAGTCCCCAGCAGTTCTCCTGCAAAGCAGACGAACTTTCTCCCTCAGCCATGCGGCGGAACACCTCTTCCGAAGAGAAGCCCAGGGGAGTGATTACCGATTCCGATTGCAGACAAATCATAACAGACCGTTCATTTTTTTCCATTCCGTAATGAAATCCGGCAGGGTCCACATCAGTTGGCGATCCGTGTTCAAAAAAGCCTGGACAGTAGTTGCTGTCAAAGCCAGCACATGATCTGTCAGATTGTATATTTCGTAATCGAACACCAACTTGGCCGCATCGGTATCCCGATAAGTGATGACCACCTTGGCCTTATCCTGATACTTCAACGGATGACGGTATTTCATATTCATTTCTACCAAAGGAGCATAAAAACCTTTGTCAAACATGTATAAATATTCCAAATGGTACTTGGCCCCGAATGCTTCACGGGCATCTTCCAGATAGGCCACATAGGACCCATGCCATACAATCCCCATGGAATCCACTTCGCTGAACCGAATATCAAATTGTTTTTCTGCTTGTAAAACTGTTTTTTGCATCATAACGATATTATACCAAGGCTACTTTCATTTCGCATGCGGCTACCACTTCATTTCCTATCCTCACTTCCGCCTGTAGCACACTCATATCCATAAAACCTTCAAACACTTCTTCCACCTGCGTTTCCAAATATTCGCCTTCCGCTGGCAAACGGTGTATCGTCAGATTCCGTACAGAACCAATCACTCCCACCCTTACTTCGGAATGCTTGCTGTGCACTTCCAGATAGCCGATACGCGCTGCACATGATTGCGCGATGTGTTCCATCAAACCCGCTTCTGACAGGTAATCCCCGAAAAACAGCGGATGGGCTGCAGACACCGTATAATCCGTGCGACAGACTTTGCCTTCGCAGAAAAGAATGTCATCGACCAGGAGAAAAGGCGGTTGCTGGGGCAAATATTTGCTGGCTGATTCGGCTTGCATCAGGCATTCTTTTTTTTGCAGACCAACAGGCTGTGCCCCATACCGAGACCATCATGCACACAATCCACTTCCAGGCCGGAAGCCTCCACCATACGGAAAAGATCGCGGGAATAGAACATTTTGCTGTTACCGTTGGCCAAGGCAGTAAAATACAGACTGATTTGAGCCAGACAATAGGAAGCGGTCTCAAAACGCTGACGGTCCCAAAGCGTCTCCATGATATACAGACGGGATCCGGACTTCATGGATGCGGCAGCCCGGCGAAGAATGCTTTGCACCTGCTCCTCGCTGAAACAATCCAGGAACTGGCTCATCCAGATGGCATCGAAACCTTCCGGAAATACAGTACTCTCTTTCAACAGATCCGCTCCATGGGTATGGATACGGTCCGCATTCGCGTACCCCCGGTTCTGTTGAAGCAGCATTTCCAACTGTTGGGGAAGATCCATGACAGTCACCTCCACCTGCGAATTGAACTCTACGCATTTCCGGGCGAAACGTCCGGTATTTCCACCCACATCCAACAAACAGCGGCAGGGTGACGCAAATACTTTGGACAAAGCTTCTTCAAAAGAACAGTCCGAATAGTAATGGTCAAATTGGAACCAGGAGTGCTGTGCCTGTGAAGGCAACTGGGAAAGCCCTTCATAAATCGTATTCCAAGACCCGAATACTTCCAGACCGGCAGGTCTTCCTTCCCTTATCGCCTCTTCCAGATGGAAAAGTCCTTCGTAATTGACATCGTGATTGAAATCCATATTGACTTTCACCATATCATCGTGCAGAAGGAACCATCCGGCTTTGGCCAAATGGAAACGACCGTCCCGCAGACAGACTGTTCCTATAGTGAGGGACGATTCCAAAAGGCATTGGATTCCATAATGGGAAAGACCGGTGGCAGACTCGATTTCTGCCATCTCCAAACCGTCGGGAGCATCATCCAGCAATTGAAACACACCGAATTTGACCATCAGACGGGACACCTGAAACACCACAGGTCCGAAAGCGATTTCCTGCGCCAAGCGCTGAGCCTTCAAAGCAGACCGCCCATCCTTGGCATACATTTCTTTTTGAGGAGATTCTAATTCCATAGACACTACATTTTAACATTTCCGGCATCCTTATCCGTCTGCCAAAAATCATAATAATTGAACCATTGTTCGGGATACTTGCGAAGCAGGGTTTCCAAATCGGAAACATATTCTCCTGCCCAACGCTCTGCCTGCACGGACGAAGAAGCTTCATTCGCAGACAAGGCATGCAGATACCCCTTATAATGCGTTCCTTTTTCCTTTACAATAAACAGACTCATCACCGAAGCCCCACAAATGGAAGCCATTCGGAACACACCGAGCGGGAAATCCGCCTCCTCCCCCATGAACGGAATCCGAATGCATCTTCCTCCTTCGGAAATGCGGTCTCCCAATACACAGACTATTTCTCCTTTGGACAATGCGTCCTTCAGCGCGAAGACATAGTCCATGCCGGAATCCATCGGAATCAGGCGCAACGCTCCTTCCTCCGACGAAACGGCTCGATGCCGCTGATAATATTCCGATTCCTGTGCGGACACCAATCCGTTGACAGCCTTACGGCCTCGCGGAATACAATGCCCTGCCAACTCAAAATTCCCCACATGGGCACTGACAATCACAATACCCTGCCCGGAATCCATCTGCGCATCCAGAAACCCCCTTCCGCTGACTTCCACGTCAAACTGACGGATACGGCCCGCCAACACAGCAAACTTGTCCAATACAACCTCTCCGAAAAGATGATAATTGCGGACCGTCTTTCCAAAGGATTTTCCAAGGGAATACCCCCACCTCCGACGAAAATAACGGAGCATGGCCTGAAAATCCCTCCGGTTTCCAAACAGCAAATAAAAAGGAATTACCGCGTATAGGACAGGATACAGAAACCTTACATCCACCCTTTTCAAAAAAGCGAACAAGAAAGACTGTCCAAAACGTCCGCCCCCGGTCTTCCCCTTCCAAGCCTGCCGTGCGGCTTTTCTATCCATTCAGTTTGGCTTCAAGATAATCGCAGAACTGTTTCAGAGTCTTCACCGGTTTCATTTCCTCGGCTTTCATCTTGAATCCGAAAATACGCTCTACAATAACAACAATGTCGACGAAATCCAGACTGTCAATACCGAGATCCTCCTTCAGCAGGGCCTCATCTTTCAATAACTCTTCGTCAATTTCAATATCTTCTACCAGAAATTGTCTTACTTTTTCTTCTATTTCTACTCTCGTCATATATCTTGTTTTGTGTTCTATTCTTTCACTTTACGCACCACCAATGCACTGTTGGTGCCGCCAAATCCGAAAGAATTGGACAGATAACAGTCTATCTTTTTTTCCAAAGTCCGGGGAGCGATATTCAAGCCCTCCGAATAGGAATCCGGTTTTTCGAAATTCAGATTCGGAGCCACGAAACCATGCTGCATCATCAGCGTGGAATATACAATCTCGCTGGCTCCCGCCATCCAGCATTCGTGTCCGGTCATGGACTTGGTGGAACTGATGGCCGTATGCAAATCACCAAAAAGACATTTCAGGGCCAAAGCTTCAAAAGCGTCACCCTGCTGGGTGGACGTAGCATGGGCATTGACATAGTCTATCTCGTCCGGACGGACTCCGGCATCCTTCATTGCACGCTCCATGGCCGTTACGCTGCCTTTGTCGCTGGGTTGGGAAATGGCTCCTCCGTTAGAGGAAAAACCGTAGCCAGCCACCTCCGCCAGAATGGGGGCACCCCGTTTTACGGCGTGTTCGTATTCTTCCAAAATGACGGTTGCGGCACCGCCTCCCGGAACCAAACCGTCTCGGGAAATATCAAAGGGACGGGATGCTTTCGCAGGCTCGTCCGTACGCATGGAAAACGCACTGATGCCATCAAAACTCCCCATGGAAAGATAATTCACTTCCTGGGCTCCACCGCACACCACCATATCCTGCAAGCCTGCCCGCACGAACATCAGCCCCAAACCGATAGCATGCGATCCGCTGGCGCAAGCCGCGCTCACGGTCATATTGACTCCTTTCAACTTGAAAATGGTGGAAAGATTCATGGTGACAGTGGAATTCATTGACTGGAAAATGGCACCGGAACCCATGAGGGTGGTATCTTTTTTTTCCAAAGCAATCATGTGGGCATCTATGACTGCCTTGGCAGAAGAATCATTGCCGTAAAACACGCCAACTTCATTGTTTTCCAAATAGTCCTCATCCACTCCAGCCTGTTCCAAAGCCGCCTTTGTAGCCATATAGGCAAACTCACCTTCCTCCGCCAGGCATACTCTGGAACGACGGTCCAGCAATCCTTTCAATGAAGGCCGAGGTACTATTCCCGTCAGAGGGGAACGATATCCATAAGCTGTCCGCTGCGGGTCTATACCAATACCGGAACGTCCTTCAAACAGGGAATGCGCTACTTCCTCCAAAGACGAGCCCAGACAGGAATAAATTCCCATGCCGGTAATAACCACTCTTTTTCCCATCAGCAATAATATTTTTCCCTACCACTCTATGCAGAAGCGCAGGGAAATGTTGGACAGGTTTATTTTTTCGGATTCATAAGCGTAGCCTAACCAACTTCCATCTGCATCAAAGTATTCTATGTACCTGCTTTCTTCGAAAGGTTCAAAATAGGTCCCGGCCAAAGTCACCGAAAAAGCAAAATCCCGGGAAGTACCGAAACGGAGACCGACAGACAAATCACCGAACTGTCCACCGCCTTCGCCCAGATAAGAGCCCAGACGGATCTGCATCACAGGAGATATTTTTTTCTGCAGTACATTGTAACGGAAAGCCGTATAGAGCGGGAACAATACGTATTCGTCATTCCAGGAAAAAGAAAAACCAGCACCCAAATAAAGATTCGGATTGATGTGGCATCCGTGGGTGGTGGAAAGCATGAACATACTGGTACTGTTCTTTCCGAAAGTAATACCGTTACCCTGTTCCAAAAAGCCCTGATACCCGGACGGGGCCTTGTAATTATCCTGATTGCTCTGTGCAAATGATACCGATGCACAGAAAAGACAGACCACCAACAGAATGGCTGTATTTTTCATTTTTGTGTTCATAGTGCTCGCTATTTAAGTATTGTTATTTTTGAGATTAACTGAAATATGTCTTTTATATTGTACTCCGGTGAAAAAAAGTTAAAAGGCTATGTATACAACCCCCCATTGACGGAAATAACCTCACCGGTCACATAGGAAGCTCCTTCCGATGCCAGAAAGGCTACGACGGCGGCTACCTCCTCCGGTTTTCCGAAACGACCGGCAGGAATATTCTTTTTCAGTTCAGCCTCCGGCAGACCGGCAGTCATATCTGTTGACACGAAACCCGGAGCTACGGCATTGACAGTTACCTTACGGGAGGCCACTTCCTGCGCCAGAGCCTTGGTTGCCCCTATCAAGCCGGCTTTGGCTGCTGAGTAATTCATCTGCCCCGGAAGTCCTTTAAGACCGGAAAGTGAAGCCATATTGATGATGCGGCCCCATCGTTTGGCCATCATGTAACGGACGAGCGTACGGGTCAGATAGAAAGCCGCATGAAGATTGGTGTGCAGCACGGATTCCCAATCCTCATCTTCCATAAAGACAGCGACTGCATCCTTGCGGATTCCGGCATTATTGACCAAAACAGCAATATAATCATCCGGATGAGCCTGCATCCAGGTGTCCATGGCATCAGCGACAGCCTGTTTGTCGGACACATCAAACGGAATCAGTTCTGCTGTAACCCCTTCCGATTCCACCAGACGTCTGGTCTCCATGGCTTCCGCTTCATTGGTGCGATAATTGATCAGAATCGGGTAACCCTCTCGGGCCAAAGCGATACAGACAGCCCGGCCGATTCCCCGGGAGCCTCCGGTTACCAATGCATACTTCATATTGTTATGCTATTTTCCATTGTTTATTGTGCAGATATTCAATTACTGCCTCTATTTCTTTATATTTTGGCGTATCCTCTATAAACACAGGAACGATGGCACGAATTTCCTCATAGAAATTCCGGGTGGTCGGAGCCAGTTTATCCTGTATTTTCAGACAATCCACCGCCTGCACAAGCGCCATGCAGTGTATCGCCATCACCTGATAGGCATTTTCGATTACTTTTCTGGCCAAGAGAGCTGAATTGGTTCCCATGGATACGACATCCTGATTGTCATTGTTATTCGGAATGCTGTGGACATACATGGAATTGGACAGGGACTGAGACTCGGCCGTTGTGGAAGTGGCCGTAAACTGAGATGCCTGAAGACCGTAATTGAGTCCCAACTTCCCCATATTGACAAAAGGAGGCAGTATTCCGTTGATACGATCGTGGAACAAATAATTCATCTGCCGTTCGGCCAAAATGGTCATTTTGGTAACCGCTATCTTCAGTTTGTCCATTTCCAGAGAAACATAGTCTCCGTGAAAATTGCCGCCATGATATACGCTTTCCGTTTCATTGTCCACAATGGGATTGTCGTCCACGGAATTGATTTCGTTCGTAAGCACCGTCAATGCGTTCTCCCATGTATCATAGACAGGACCCAGGATTTGAGGCACACAACGCAGCGAGTAGTATGGCTGCACCTTCACCTCATTGCCGAAATAAGCCTCTTCCCGCTTCTGAGCATACAATTCCTTTTGCCTGTCCCTCATGCACCGGCTGCCGGATGCAATCATTCGCAAGAATGCAGCAATCTGCTGCTGTCCCCAATGTTTCTTGACCCCATTCAGCACCGCCGAGAAGCAATCATCATAGGAAGAAGCGATTTCATTCATCAGCACGGAAGTTACCATGGAGGTAAAAATCAGTTGAGATGCATCCATCAGATTCACCATGCCGATACCGGTCATCACTGCGGTACCGTTCACCAGGGACAATCCGTCTCTCATGTGCAGTTTCAGCGGTTGCAAACCCTCTTCTGCAAGAACCTCTGCAGCCGGCCGGAGACTGCCTTTGTAAAAGACTTCTCCTTCGCCTATAAGGCATAACGCTATGTGAGAGAGCTGTACCAGATCGCCGCTGGCCCCTACACTTCCATGTTGGGGCACAAAGGGAATGATATCGCGATTGACGAATTCCTGCAATTGGGCAACAACGGAGGAATGTATGCCTGATTTTCCTTCCAGAAACGTGCAGTAACGGGCTACCATGGCCGATTTGACACAACGGACCGGCAGGGCTTCCCCTGCACCGGTAGAGTGCGAACGCACAATGTTGTACTGCAAGGCGTTCAGATCTTCATCGGGAATACGGTACTGGGCCATGGGTCCGAAACCCGTATTGATGCCATAAATCACTTTTTCCTTGGCGAAACGCTCCAAAAAAGCATAGCTGGCCTGTATCTTTTCGCTGTCTTTCTCTGATAGAGTCAGTTTGGTTTTACCGTCCAAAACGGACTTCAATGTTTGTAAATCCATCGTCTGCATTCAAAATTTCTTGTTCATCGAACAATCGGTTCTTCCGATTCAAACTGCAAAAATAGCAAAGTTATGAATATGATTTTTTGAAAAAAGGAAAAATAAATGCTATTTTTTGCTACTTTTGCATTTTCGAGTGCATTTATGAGACATCCAATGGTCAAAAAGATGGGAATATGCCTGCTTCTTCTGTTCATCACGAGCATGGCAGTATACGTGGTCAACACGCTGTCTTCCTTCACGGACAGCCGCATCTGGTTGCACCATGCTGTCAGCCCTCTCAAAGCAAGATTATACCGTCCCTTCTGTCAGGGAATGGAAGTGGATGTTCGCTACGATGAGAAATATGATTGCATCTCCGTGGACAGGAAAAACGGCCGGGCCTCCCGATACAGCTTGGCAGAATGGTGCAGCGAAGTACCGGCATCAGCAGATATGGGACTGTGGCTGGACTTCAAGAACCTGCTTCCGGAAAATGCGGACAAAGCCGTTGCATGCCTGTGCCATTTGCGCGAGCAGATGCAATGGAAGGGCCCCGTTTATGTAGAATCCGCATCCTACGAGCTCTACCGATTTGCCGAAGCCGGCTTTCAGGTCAGCCTTTACCTTCCCGCTGACAATGGCAAAGGTTACGACAGCCGACAGGACTCCGTCTGGAAAAGATATGCCGATATCGGCACACGCGAGTACAACTTGCCTTGCCTTTCCGGACCCGTCAGTCTCTACCCCAGGATGCAGAAAAATTTCCCGAAGCAGGAAAAATTATTGTGGACCGGTGGAAGAGGAAGCCGTTACCGTCAGGGAATGGCTTTGCTGCACAAGGATCCGAAAGTTCATATTCTATTGATTGACTAATAAATATACAAAAACTCCCCAATCGGTCGTCTGTAAATTTGTCCGCTGAGCAATTTTTTATTCTCTACCTTCCGCAAATACATTGAAAAATGTGTTACTTTTGCAGTTTAAAACATTAATAACTTTAAAAAGAAGAAAAAATGACAGATATTTTCACTCGTATCAAGGGTATCCCCGGACCTCTGGGTCAGTATCAGGAATTTGCAGACGGTTACTACATGTTTCCCCAATTGGTGGGCGAAATCGGACCGAATATGGAATTCAACGGCAAAAAAGTGCTGTGCTGGAGTTTGAACAACTACCTCGGTTTGGCCAACGACCCCGAAGTCAGAAAAGCGGATGCGGAAGCCGCTGCCAAATACGGTATGGCTGCTCCCATGGGTGCCCGTATGATGTCCGGTGACACCAAATACCACCACGAACTGGAACAGAAACTGGCCGATTTCGTCGGAAAACCCGCTGGATTTCTGGTCAATTTCGGATATCAGGCCATGATTTCCATTTTGGACTGCCTGTTGGACCGCCGCGATGTGGTTGTTTTCGATGTAGAATCACATGCCTGCATTTATGACGGCATACGCATGCATCTGGGAAAACACTTCTCCTTCCGTCACAACGACATGGCCCATCTGCGCGAAGTACTGGGCAGAGCCACCAAATCTGCTGAAGAATCCGGTGGCGGCATTCTTGTGGTGACCGAAGGCGTATTCGGTATGTCCGGTGAACTGGGCAAACTGGATGAAATCGTAGCTTTGAAAAAAGAATTCAATTTCCGCCTGCTCATTGATGATGCTCACGGTTTCGGTACCATGGGTAAAAGAGGAACCGGCACGGCCGAACACTTCGGCGTGGAAGACGGCATTGATGTTCACTTCGCCACCTTTGCCAAAAGCATGGCCGGCATCGGCGCATTCGTAGCTTCCGAAAAAGCCATTGTTGATCATCTTCGCTTCAACATGCGCTCCCAGACTTATGCAAAATCCCTGCCCATGCCGATGGTGATGGGTGCTCTCAAACGTCTGGAACTCATACAGACCCGTCCGGATCTCCGCGAAAAACTGTGGACCATTACCCGCGCCTTGCAGAAAGGTTTGCGCGACAACGGGTTCAATATCGGAAAGACAGAAGCCAACGTTACTCCGGTATTCCTGAACGGCACCGTAGCCCAGGCTACCCAGATTGTAGTTGACATGCGTGAAAATTACGGTATTTTCTGTTCCATGGTTCTCTATCCTGTGGTTCCGAAAGGCACCATCGAACTGCGCCTGATTCCGACTGCCGCCCATACCTTGGAAGACGTAGAACGCACCATCAATGTGTTCAAGGAAGTACGCGAAAAATTGGACAAAGGCCTCTACAGCGAAACCGAAATCAACAACCAGCGCATCAATTTCTAAATTATGGCAGTACAGAACAAATACCACCTCAAATGTGTGGATTGCGGACACACCATTCCGGATTTCCAGACATGGTTTGAGCAGGGTCAGTGTTGTCCGGAATGCCACAGCAAACATGCTGAAATAGAATATACGGCTGATTACGGCAAACTGCCGGAGCTTTTCAAAGGAAAACCCGATAGTTTCTGGCACTACTTTGATTTCCTGCCGCTCATGGACAAGACCCATATCGTCAGTTGCGGGGAAGGAGCGATTCCTTTGGAAAGATGGGGATTTTTGGAAGATTTCGCCAAAGCCCGTGGAATCGATTGCGAAATCTATGTTTATCGCAACGATCTGAACGGAGGCACCGGAACCTTCAAGGATATCGCCGCTTCCATGGCTGCCAGCATTTTCAAGGAAATCGGTCTGAAGCAGTTCTGCATTGCCTCCACCGGAAATACTGCAACAGCTTACGGAAAGTACCTGGCCAAAGCCGGAGTGAGTGCAGCCATTTTCGTGCCGGAGAATGCGGAAGCCGCTTCCATGGCAGAAATTGCCTCCTACGGTGAAAAAGTATACAAAGTAAATAGCGACTACGCCGGTGCCAAAGCGGTGGCCGGTGCCTATGCACAAAAACACCACATCCATACCTCTGCCGGCAACATCGATCCCATCCGTGTGGAATCCAAACGGACCATGGTATTCGAATGGCTGCGTCAACTGGGCAAAATGCCGGATATCTACGTGCAGGCCGTCAGCGGCGGCACGGGACCACTGGCGTTGGACAAGGCCTACAGGGAACTTCAGCCCCATTTCCCGGATCTGACCTATCCCCGTCCCATCCTGATTCAGACGGACCATTGCGATCCTATGGTACAGGCTTGGGAAAAGGCAGTACGCCTCGGATTTCCGGAAGGTTTTGAAAAAGACTATCCTGTCATTCAGAATCCTCAGACCATGGTTTCCATTCTGGGTACCGGCAATCCCGGAACCTATTCGAAAATTGCCAAGATCATGCACGCCCACAACGGCAGTTTCCTCCGCGTGGAGGAAAGCCGCCTGGCCACTGTAGCCCGTTTGGTCGCTTTTGAACGTAAAGTCCATATAGGTCCCGCCTCTGCCGTTTGCATAGCAGGATTGCTCAAAGCCCTGCAGCAGGGTGAAATCCGAAACGGACAATGCGTACTTGTCAATATGGGCGAAGGCATCAAACGCGCTCCTGAATTCTTGAAAATGCTTTCTCACAATATTTCCACGGTTTCGTCTGCCGAAGAATGTCATGTTCCCGACCTGCAGGAAACCAAAGAAAAATTGTGGGCAGAGGTACAAATGTAAATTCCGTACCCCAAACCTCCTCACAAACAAGGATGCTTCCGCATCCTTGTTTTTTATTTTATGTATACAACCAAAATAAATTCGATGAAACGGGAATGATAGGCTTTTTTTGATTATTTTTGCAACTTGAAAATGTTTCTTTGGTAAAATTGTCAATAATTATCACAAAATGATTATCAAATATTTACATTCAATCCACTCCTTCCGTTCCGGAAGATTTTTCACCCGAATCCTCCAAACGGCTTTGGGCATAAGCCTGCTGACGACCTCGGTCACGAACCTTCAGGCGCAATGCATATCCGAAAACGAAGCGCAAGAAACGGCCGCTCTCTTCCTTTCCAAAAATTCAAGTGCACCGATGCACAAATCCGCTTTGACGTGCGCTCACACCGAAATGGCCGGACAGGAAGCTGCATTTTATGTTTTCAACGGAGACAATGCCTATGTAATCGTCGCCGCTGAACGCCAGGTAGTACCGGTGCTGGCCTATTCAACCAACGGTATTTTCAACAAGGACGAGGTGGTTCCCGCGATGAAAATGTGGATGGACTCCTACCGCCGTCAGATTGCAGCCCTCCGGACAGCCGGACTTCCGACGGACAGAGTGTGGGTCAAAAACGAGCCGGGAGGCCGTATGGAAAGTGTGGAACCTCTATTGGAGAGCCGTTGGAATCAGGGAATGCCCTACAATTATTTTTGCCCGAAGGATGACAAGGGACAGAACGAACGCTGTGTTACCGGTTGTGTAGCCACAGCCATGGCTCAGCTGATGTACTATTTCCGTTGGCCGGAAACAGGCATCGGAAGTTACTCCTATGAACACGAGACTTACGGACAGATTGCTGCTGATTTCGGAAACACCCGCTACGCATATGCCAAAATGTGTGACAAACCTTCAAAAATCAATGCGGCCGCTTCACTGCTGACCCACCATTGCGGTGTAGCTGTCGACATGGTGTACGGTCCTACCGCCTCCGGTATGTACAATCACAAAGCAGCTTACGCCCTGCGCACCTTTTTCAAATACAATCCGGAGACCCGATACATTTTCCGTGACAGCAACGGCATGGCCCACGACAGCCTGCATCCGACCCCCTATCCTCTGGATTGGGACAGCGTCATCATCGCTCATTTGCAGAAAGGCATCCCCCTATACTATGCCGGATGGAGCCTTCCGTGGACAGACGGACACGGCTTTGTATGCGACGGCTATCAGAAAGACAGCAACGGAAATTGCTACTACCACTTCAATTTCGGTTGGGGCGGCTCGGCCGACGGCTACTATTACACCGGCAGTCTCAGTCCTATGGGATACAATTTCAATGTAGCCCAAGAACTCGTCATCAACGCCTATCCGGACACAACGGTTTACACCTACCCTGTTCCTCAGCCGAAAAAGGGAGAATGCACCCTTACCCACCGCAGCGGTTCTCTGGAAAGCCAAGAACACGAATCGGATTTTTGGTGGCACATTCGCCCCGATTTGGACAGTGCGATACAGATTAACCTTCACCTTCGCTGCCAACTGGACACGGGGGACGCCGTGCTGATCACATCAAACAACAAATCTTTCCGTTCCATCTATCTGCAGGGAACGGACAGCATTTTTGACTTCAGTTCGCCCATCTGCGACATCGACATCCATTGGATGACAACAGAGGAGAGCCATGGCCTCGGACTGCATGCCAGTTATGAAACCGACTATCCCGAATTCTGCACCACCACCCGACCTGTCACCAAGGCATCAGCCACTCTGACCGATGGTAGCGGAAACCTTCATTACAACAACAATACCTGTTGCCGCACCATCATCAATGTCAAAGCATACGCGGGAGTGAACCTTTCTTTTGAATATCTGGAAACAGAAAAAGACAGGGACATACTGCGTTTCTATGATATCAACGACAACAACCGCCTGCTGCTGGAACTTTCCGGTAAATTGGAAGGAGATTCCAATTTCTTCCTGGCATCCAATGCCATTCTGGTTGAATTTGAAAGCGATGACAGCCTGTGCGACGAAGGTTGGAGTTTTACCTATACGGCTTCTAAGACCGCCGTGGAAGAATCATCTGCCCGGACTTGGCAATTGTTTCCCAATCCGGCCAGAGAGCAACTTTACATTCGGAGCGAAGGAGAAGCCCTGGGAGAAATTCATCTCATTGACCTCTGCGGCCGCTGCCTGTATCGGACGAAGTGCCAGGAAAGCGAAACGGTTCTGGATGTATCCCAACTGCCCAAAGGACTATACCTGATACGCATAGGGAATGAACGGGCGAGTTATACTGATAAATTTGTAAAAGAATAATTTATGAAATTTTTAGATATCATTTTGGCCCTTTGCATTGCCTGGTTTGCTTTCAAAGGCTTTCGAAAAGGATTTGTAGAAGAAGTTTTCGCCCTGCTTGCCCTATTGCTTGCCGCCTGGTGCGCTGTACCGGTATCGGCTTTCATACGAAAGGTCATTCTGCCAACTACGGAAGGTGGCTATCTGTTCGGGTTGGCATTGTCTTTCCTGTTGTGCATCCTCATCGTTTTTCTGGCTGGCCGCCTGTTCAAAATCAGTTTGAATTTCGTTCTTCCCGACTTCTTTGACAAATTGCTGGGCGCTGCATTCGGAGCCTTCAAAGTCATGTTTTGTGCCGGCATTCTTTTCTATTGCATCACTTCCGCTGACCGCGACGGGAAACTGCTTTCCGAAGAAAAAAAGGCGGAAAGTGTCCTCTTTGAACCCTGCCGGAAAACAACAGCGTTTTTAATTCCTAAAATCATTGATTTTAAGACTTTTATGGAAAAGAGCGAAACATTTCAAAAAGTCAAAGATAAACAGAATTCAGCTACAGACGAATAAAACAAACAGTTCTATGAACCAGAAAACCATTTCACGAGCCATTTCCTTCCAGGGCATTGGACTACATAGCGGAAAAGAAGTACATGTCCGTTTCCTTCCAGCGGGAGAAAACAGCGGCATCCGCTTCGTACGGACCGATCTGGCCCAACAGATAGAAATTCCGGCGCTGGCCGACCATGTGGGCGACACATCCCGCAGCACTTCCGTACGTGACCAGGCAACGGGAGCCTCTGTCGGCACCATCGAACACCTGATGGCCGCCTTGGCAGCCAGAGGCATCACCAACCTCCGCATAGAAACGGAAGGAGAAGAATTTCCCATTTTGGACGGATGTTCCAAACAACTGCTGTCCTACTTGGATGAAGCGGGAGTACAGGAACAGCAATGCTCATGCAAGACGCTGGTTTTGAACGAACCCATCTGCTACGAAAATGGGCAGGGCATTGTTCTTCGAGCCTATCCGAGCGAACATTTCGAAATAGAAGTCACCGTGGACTACCGGACCCGGATTCTGGGAAGGCAAACCGCCGTTCTGCGCGACGTCAATGAAGTTGAACATGAATTCGCCTGCTGCCGTACCTTCTGCTTCCTGCACGAGATATGGCCGCTGATTCAGCACAACCTGGCCAGAGGAGGCAGTCTGGACAATGCCATCGTATACGTAGCACAGCCCATACGCGAAGAAGAACAGCGAAAAATAGCCGAATTTTTCCATGTGGAAAATGTTTGCGTGGATGAACACACCGGCATTCTCAGCACCACCCGCCTGCAGTTTGACAATGAGGCTGCCCGCCACAAACTGCTGGACGTTTTCGGAGACCTGCAACTCGTCGGCATACCCGTACAGGCACGCATCGTAGCCGAATGTCCGGGACATACCGCCAACACCCGCCTTTCCCAACTGCTGTTCCAATACATGCAGGAACATCCCGAACAAATCCGATAAATTCAAAATTCGAACACCATGTCTATCATTGCAAAAAACATTACCAAAATATACGATACCCAAAAGGCTTTGGATGATGTATCCTTTGAGATACAGTCAGGCGAAATCGTAGGCCTGCTGGGACCTAACGGAGCAGGCAAATCCACCATGATGAAAATCATCACCTGCTACAAACGTCAGACATCCGGAAAGTGTTCGGTTTGCGGATTCGATGTTACGGAAAATTCTTTGGAAATCAAAAAACGTATTGGATATCTTCCGGAAAACAATCCGCTGTTTCCGGATATGTATGTAAAGGAAAACCTGGAATGGGTGGCCGGCATGTTCCATATGGACAACATTCGAAAAAGAGTGGCCGACATCATTGAAATCACCGGATTGGGAAACGAACAGCATAAAAAAATAGGCACTTTGTCCAAGGGATATAAACAGAGGGTCGGCCTCGCCAATGCCCTGATACACGAGCCGGAAGTGCTGATTTTGGACGAGCCCACCTCCGGATTGGATCCCAACCAGTTGGTTGACATCCGCAAACTGATTTGCGATATGGCACAAAAAGCAACCGTTTTGCTCTCCACTCACATCATGCAGGAAGTTGAAGCCATGTGCCAACGTGTCATACTGATTGACCACGGCCTCATCAAGGCTGACGACACCATTGGCAACCTGAAGAAAAAAGTTGCCGGGACAGACAACGGAGCCTTCAGTCTGGAGGATGTTTTCCATCAACTGACACAGCATTAGGTTTCAAACTTTCCAAACCATGACGTTTGCTCATCCGGCCTTTCTGTGGGGACTGACAGCCCTGGCGATTCCGATTATCGTACACCTGTTCAATTTCAGGCGATATCGGACGCTGTATTTTTCCAACACCCGTTTTTTGAAAGAACTGAATGAGGATACCAAACGCCAGTCGCAAATCCGAAAGTGGATCATCCTCCTGATTCGCATCGCAGCCATTCTCTGTCTGGTTATGGCATTTGCCCAACCCCGCTTCCGTCAGAATGCCGGCAACATTTCCAGAGGAAACGCCTATGTACAGATATACATCGACAATTCTTTTTCCATGGAAAACACTGCAGAACAAGGCAGTCTGTTGCACGAAGCCAAGGAAAAAGCAGAAGGGATTGTGGATGCCTGCGGTGAATCCAGTCTCTTTCTCCTACTGACCGATGACCTGCAAGGAAAACATGCCCAATACCTGAATGCAGAAGAAGTCAAGGCAGAAATCCGTCAGATAGAAACGACTCCTTTTACCCGAAAAATGGAAGAAATCATCCGTTACGGCAACAGATTATTTGAAAATGTGCCCAGCGGAAACCATCAGCGTTACCTGATTTCCGATTTTCAAAAATCCATCTGCCAACCGGAAACATGGACAGATGATTCCAGCTGTCAAACCTGGCTGGTTCCCATGTTGCCGCATCGAACTGACAATTTCTATATAGATTCCGTCTGGATGGATGCACCGGTATTCCTCTGTGGACAGGAAATCCGTTTGCACGCCATGCTGCGCAACGAAGGGAAGGACGACGTGGACAAACTGCCCATCCGTTTATGGATCAATGGTAAGCAAACGGCTATCGCATCCGTTGACATCAAAGCCGGAGAAGGTGCCGTTGCCGATATTCCCTTCACCCTGATGACGGAAGGATTGCAAGAAGGATATCTGGAAATCACCGACGAACCGATTACATACGATGACGTACTCTACCTGTCCTTCAACGTCAAACGAAAATTTACCGTAACCTATTTGGGCAAGGGAGGAAGCAATCCTTATTTGGATGCCCTCTTCGAGGACGATTCCTCCATTGCCTATCAAAAGACAGATTTGCTGCACATGGACCTCGGTCTGTTGAGAAACAGCAGCCTTCTGCTGCTTGACCAGCCAGAGAATATGGGAAGCGGATTGCTGCAAGCCATACACCAGTTTGTAGAAGAGGGAGGAAGTCTGCTGTTGGTTCCGTCCACACAGCCAGAAAAGGCATTGGACAAAACCATTGCCAATGAATTAGGAATCAGCGTATTCACCGGACTGGATACTCAAAAAAACCGCATCTCGGACATTCTGTTCACCCATGCGCTGTACCAGAACACGTTCGAACGAACTTCCGAACGCATGCAGTTGCCTGTCATTCACCGGCATTATAAGGTTTCCTCCTCTCCCCTTCCGGGCAAAGAAGTGCTGCTGACAATGGAAAACCAAGACGAGTTTCTCAGTGTGCAGACACTCGGCAAGGGCTGTATATACATACTTTCAGTTCCTTTGGACGCATCTTTCAGCGATTTCCCCAAACATGCCCTGTTCGTTCCAACAGTGTTCAACATGGTTCTGACAGGTCATAACAGTCCGAATCCTTACCATTTGATCGGGAGCCGCCTTCCCATTGCCCTGGACCCAGACAGAATACCCAATGACAAGACACTGACACTGCAAGAAAAGAAAAATGATTTTTCCTGCATACCGGAAATCCGCTACCGGCTCGGCAGCTGCGACATGTTTGTGCATGATCAGGTAAAAGATGCCGGAAATTACTTGCTGACTGACGGAACGGACTCCCTCCAATTCGTATCATTCAATTACGACAGGACCGAATCCAGAACGGAATGCTGGAGCTTGGGAGATCTGAAAAAATTCGTCTCCGGACACTCAGACCTGCAACTGCTGAATCTGCAAAACCGTCCCAACGCTGCCATCAGCGAACTCATACAAGGAAAGGATGATCAAAGCGGAATTTTTCTTTGGCTGGCTTTGGTCCTGTTATTGACAGAATGCGTTTTGCTACGACTATGGAAAGAATAAGACCTGCGATATCATTTGAAGACCGCATCTTTAGCATACAAAGCGAGGATGAATTCAGGCAGTTGGCTATGGATATATACCATTTCCAATACGCCCGCTGTGACATTTACCGCCGTTATGCCGATGGCATCGGACGGAATCCTGATCAGGTGCAACAGCTGGAAGACATTCCCTTTCTGCCCATTGAATTCTTCAAGACGCAGAAAATCACCAGTACGAACGATAAGGAAGAAATCATTTTCACCAGCAGCGGCACCACAGGCATGGCACCCTCCCGGCATTATGTGCATTCGCTGGCGCTCTACCGGGAAAGTTTCCGCCGGGCGTTCACCCAAATGGTAGGCCATCCGGCCGATTTTGCCATACTGGCACTGCTTCCCTCCTACATGGAGCGTCAGGGTTCCTCCCTGCTGTACATGGTACAGACGCTGATGGAAGACAGCGGACATCCCATGAACCAGTTTTACCTCAACCAGCTGGATACTTTGGGCGAGCACCTGGAGACACTCGCTGCCCAGGGACAGAAGACCATTCTGTTCGGCGTCAGCTTCGCCTTGCTCGACCTGATTGAGCACAGACATTTCCACCTTCCGGAACTCATTGTGTTTGAAACCGGCGGCATGAAAGGGCGACGCAAGGAATGCCTGCGGGAAGAATTGCACCAGCAGCTGAAGGACGGATTGGGAGTGCCGTGCATCTACTCCGAATACGGCATGGCCGAACTGATGTCGCAGGCCTATACCGATGGAGGCGAGCTGTTCCGCTGCCCGGCATGGATGCGCGTGCTGCTGCGCGATATGTACGATCCGCTGCGCATCACGCATGAAACAGGGCACAACGGCGGCATCAATGTCATTGATCTGGCGAACCTGTATTCCTGCAGTTTCATCGCCACGCAGGACATCGGACGGCTTTCCGACGACGGACGCTTCGCCGTCATGGGACGTTTCGACCAGGCGGAAATGCGCGGCTGCAACCTATTGGTCTTCGATCGCTGAAAGAAGACGGAAAATATGCGGATTTGTGTCATTATCCCTGCCTTTTCGAATATTTCTGTTCTGATACAGGCCCGTGAACTCACAAAAGAATTCATTAAAAAAAAATATTCGGGACGATGTTGCGTTTTAGTATAAGTTTCATTTTTAATTTATAATATCATGGGTCTTATTCTTACTATTTTATGTGGCGCATTGGCCGGATTTCTGGCCGGAATGCACCCCTACTCGCGGGAGTAGAAAATGTACACTGAAAAATAATGAATAAAGAACCAGAAAAGAAATTTTAACTGACATATTATAAACCATAGCGTTTGCTGGAATGGAAGAAAAAAACGAAATAATATTGTATCAACCCGATGAGGAAGTCAAATTGGAAGTCCGAATTGAAGATGACACCGTTTGGCTGAACCGTCAGCAATTGGCTATTTTGTTTGGCAGAGATGTGAAAACCATAGGCAAGCACATAAACAACGCATTGAATGAGGAACTGTCGGGATTTGCAACTGTCGCAAATTTTGCGACAGTTCAAAAAGAAGGCAACAGGTTGATTACAAGAAATATAGAATACTACAATCTTGATATGATTCTTTCGGTTGGTTATAGAGTCAAATCATCGAGAGGCATTGAATTCAGACGTTGGGCAAACAAGGTCCTGAAAGATTATTTGCTTCGCGGTTATTCTATCAACCAACGGTTCGAAAGGCTTGAACAACGTGTTGCCGAAACCGAAAACAAGATTGAGTTCTTCGTCCGCACATCGCTTCCGCCCGTGGAAGGCATATTCTATGACGGCCAGATATTTGACGCGTACAAGTTCGCAAACGATATGATTCGTAGCGCGAAACAACGCATAGTACTGATAGATAACTATATTGACGATTCGGTTCTTGCTGTGCTTGACAAGCGGGCAGACAATATTGAAGCATATATTTACACAAAAGAAATAGACAACAAACTGAAAATGGACATCGACAGGCACAACAGCCAATACAGAAAGATTGATGTCTGTGTATTCAAGAATTCGCACGACAGGTTTTTGATTATTGACAACGATGTGTATCATATAGGGGCTTCCATTAAAGACTTGGGCAAACGATGGTTTGCTTTCAGCAAAATGGAAATACCCGCAGATGAAATTATTAAGCATTTAAAAAAAGGATAAAACAGAAAAATAAAATTTTAACTGACATATAATAAATCATAGCGTTTGCTTATTATTCGGGTAGACTAATGAATTTTGACATACTAGTACATAGAATTTCAGTTGTTGAACAAGTCATGCTAAATGAAGTTGTTCATGCTATCAATGTGTCATTAACAGTGCGAAATTGGATATTGGGCTATTACATTGTAGAATTTGAGCAAAACGGCGAAGATAGAGCTGCTTACGGCCAAAATCTTTTGAAAAATCTTGAACAAAGACTACAGAAAAAGGGATTGACGGAAAGACGCTTTAGGGAGTTTCGAAAGTTCTATTTGACTTATCCTCAATTAGAGTCAGAAATAAGATTGTACGTCGGAACAAATCTAAATCACGAGATTCGGCAGATAGCACCCGCCGAATTTGATAGCATTGGAAATCAAGATAATATGATTCGGCGGACGGTATCCGCCGAATTGGAACAATGGCGAACTAATCCACACAAAATCTTGTATAAAATTCCTTTTTCGCATTTATTGATTTTATGTAAGATAGAAGATTCTTTGAAAAGAGCTTTTTATGAAAGCGAAATCATAAAAGGATGTTGGTCATGCTCTGAACTTGAACGACAAGTAAACTCGCTTTATTTTGAGAGAACCGGATTATCGAAAGACAAAACCCGACTTTCTGAAATTGTCAATCAAAAGTCAGTTTCTCTACAACCCAAAGACATAGTAAAGAATCCTCTGACGCTTGAGTTTCATTACAAGAACGAAATTATGCAACCATCCGACAATCCTCCTATAGGATTGTTGTTGTGTACTGATTACGGCGAAACAACTGTACAGTATGCAACCGCAGGGTTAGATGAAAACTTGTTTGTTTCAAAATATTTGGTAAAATTGCCGAGTGTAGATGAAATAAAGAAGTATATTATTGAAATAAACAAACAGTAAAACGATAAAAACCAGAAAAATAAAATTTTAACTGACATATAATAAATCATAGCGTTTGCTATCGAATAAAATGAAAGATAAAAACGGTATAATGCGGAATTCTATTGATGCAGCCTTTCTTATGGAGGTAAAGAACATTGTTGAGCGAGGTCGTCAACAAGCATACGCTTCTGTAAGTCAGCTGATGATTGAAACCTATTGGAAAATAGGCGAGCGTATTGTATTGCAGGAACAGAAAGGTGCTGATCGTGCCGAATACGGGGCTCAGCTAATCTCTCAACTTTCAGAGGAACTGACGCGAACGTACGGGAAAGGATTCAGCGGCAGATATCTAAGAGCATTCAGACAATTTTATCTTGTTATTCCAGATCTTGAGATTTGGAAATCGCGATTTCCAAATCTTACTTGGACGCATATCCTTAAAACTTTACGAGTAACAGATACAACTGCAGTACGTTGGTACTTGTCAACTGCTTCGCAGGAAATGTGGAGTGTACGTACACTTGACCGCAATATTTCAACCCAATATTATGAACGTCATTTTAAGCAGCCACAATTGGTTGAAAATACCGAGAAAGACAATAAGGTTGACAAGTTGGAAATTCTGAAAAGTCCAATCATGGCAGAATTTCTCGGATTCAGGCAAAATACAGACTTTACAGAGACCGAGCTGGAAAAAGGACTCATACAACATCTACAGGATTTTCTCGTTGAATTGGGACGCGGATTTGCTTTTGTTGCACGGCAACAGCACATCTTCACCGATGCAGGTGATTTTTATATCGATTTGGTGTTCTACAACTACATTTTGAAATGTTTCGTGCTGATAGATTTGAAAAAGGGACAGATAACTCATCAGGATGTTGGGCAGATGGATATGTATGTACGAATGTACGACGACTTAAAACGTACGGAAGGCGACAATCCGACCATAGGAATAGTGCTTTGTAGCGAAACGAGCAAAGACATAGCACGTTATTCCATATTACGGGATAGCGATAATTTATTTGCCGCTAAATATATGCCTCTGATGCCTACCGAAGAAGAACTTCGCAGGGAGATTGAAGCACAAAAAGAATTGTTTAACTTACAAAACGAAAAATAAAACAGAAAAGATATTTTAACTGAAATATTATAAATCATAGCGTTTGCTGCAGTATGACAGAAAAAAACAACATAGAGAAACTACAAGAGGGCACTTTGTTCGAAGATGTTTGTGGCATTATCAATGCGGCACGCAATCGTGTGGCTGTATATGTCAATTCTGAAGTGTGCCTTACAAAGTGGTATGTTGGCAAACGCATAAAAGAAGATGTCCTTTACAACCAACGTGCTGAATATGGCAAGCAGATTGTGAAGAATTTGGCTGCACGATTGACGGAAGTTTAT